>JAWVFG010000074.1:0-12060 GCA_033856335.1 Solirubrobacterales bacterium | reverse complement strand
ATGTGCCCGAGGGGAGCGCGTCTTCTCGCCGGACACGGCGGCCTGATGGAGCCGACGCGGATCGTCGCCCACTGCCTGCTGATCGAGGCCGGCGGGGAGCTGGTCCTGGTCGACACGGGATTCGGCCTCGGGGACTGCGCCGACCCGAGGCGGCTCGGCCAGCCCTTCCGCGGCCTGGTCCGCCCCGTCTGCGACCCCAGCGAGACGGCCATCAACCAGATCGAAGCGCTCGGGCACGATCCGAAGGAGGTCCGCCACGTCGTCGCGACCCACCTCGACCCCGACCATGCCGGCGGGATAGGCGACTTCCCCGACGCGCAGATCCACGTCTTCGCGAGCGAGCTGGCGGCCGCCAAGTCGCCGCCACTGATGGAGCGCACCCGCTACATCAAGGCGCAATGGGGCGAGAGCCCGATCTGGGTCGAGCACGGCGCGGGCGGAGACACCTGGCTCGGGTTCGAGAGCATCCGGCTCCTCCCCCACCTCGACGCCGAGATCGCGCTGATCCCCCTCCCCGGCCACACGACCGGCCACTGCGGCGTCGCGGTCAACACTCCGGATGGTTGGCTGCTCCACTGCGGCGACGCCTTCTTCTTCCACGGCGAGATCGAGACGCCGCGCCGCTGCCCTCCCGGAATGCGCTTCTTCCAGACGCTCAACCAGCACGACGGCGAGGCGCGCCGTCGCAACCAGCAGCGACTGCGGGAGCTCCAGCGCGATCACGGCGACGAGGTGACCCTCTTCTGCTCCCATGACCCGCAGATGCTCGAGGCCGCGCAACGAGGGCAAGCCGTTTGGGCATGACACATCGGCGTGTCTTGTGATACTCAGTTCCGAGTAGCGAGACGCATGGGGTAGCGGATCGCGTCAACGGGAACTGCGATTGGCGGACACGACTCCGCCGTGGAGAGAGAGGTACGGATACATGCTCCGTCTTCGCCACTTGACCATCGCCGGGGCGGTCATCGCCTCGACGCTCGCCCTGACGCTCGTCGCAAGCAGCGGCGCGGCTCCAGCGGCCGGGCACACCGTGATCCCGGGCGCCTGCGCCCTCGATCTGCGCAACGACCACTCGCACTGCGACCTCAATGTGATCGCCACCCTGAAGGGCGAGCCCAAGGCCGCGGCGGCTCCGACCGCCGGCTACGGCCCGGCCGACCTGCGGAGCGCCTACAAGCTGCCCACGACCGGCGGCACCGGCCAGACCGTCGGGATCGTGGACGCCTACGGCGACAACACCGCCGAGGCCGACATGGCGACCTATCGCAGCAACTACGGGCTCCCGCCGTGCACGACCGCGAACGGCTGCTTCAAGAAGGTCAACCAGGCCGGTGTCCAGGGCGCCTACCCGGCCAACAACCAGGGCTGGGCGCTCGAGACCCAGCTCGACCTGCAGATGGTCTCGGCCGTCTGTCCGGGCTGCAAGATCCTGCTGGTCGAGGCGAAGAACAATCTCAGCGCCAGCCTCTACGCGGCGGAGGACACGGCGGCGCGGCTCGGCGCCACCGAGATCTCCAACAGCTGGGGTGGCAGCGAGTCGAGCACGGAGACGACCGACGACGCCCACTTCAACCACCCGGGCGCCGCGATCACGGTCTCCTCCGGCGACAGCGGCTACGGGGTCGAGTACCCGGCGGCCTCGCGGTACGTGACGTCCGTCGGCGGCACCTCGCTCAACCACGCAACCAACGCGCGTGGCTGGAGCGAGACCGCCTGGAGCGGTTCGGGCAGCGGTTGCTCGGCGTATGAGGCGAAGCCCGCCTGGCAGACCGACACCGGCTGTGCGAAGCGGACGGTGGCGGACGTGTCCGCGGTCGCCGACCCGAACACCGGCGTCGCCGTCTACGACAGCAACTGCAACCTGATCGGCCAGCTCACCGGCCAGTGCTTCAAGGGCTGGGGAGTGGTCGGCGGCACGAGCGCCTCGGCGCCGATCGTCGCCGGCGTCTACGGCCTGGCCGGCAACGGCTCGACCGTGAACTACGGCTCGTTCCCCTACAGCCACACCACGTCGCTGTTCGACGTGACGACGGGGAGCAACGGCAGCTGCAGCCCGGCGTATCTGTGCACCTCGCGTGCCGGCTACGACGGGCCGACGGGCCTCGGGACCCCGAACGGGACCGCCGCGTTCTAGGCGGCGCGCTCCGCGTTCACAGTTCCGACGCGAGAGACGGCTCCCCGGGCGTCCGGGGAGCCGTCTCGTTCGCCCACCCGAGTCGGGCTCCTGGGGCGCACCCGTAACCCTGTCGCACCATTCGACGCTTGCGTTTAGAGAATGGCGAAGCGAGGGAAGAATGGCCGCATGCGAGGGATTTCCGTGGTTGCAGCGGCAGGGCTGCTGGTGGCGATCGCCGGCGGTTTGATCGGAGGAGCAGGCGGCGCCAGCGCGGCCGTCGGGGCGACTGACGTCTCCCTGACCAAGGCCGACACCGCCGACCCCGTGACCGTGGGCGACACCTTCGGCTACGTGATCACCGTCAAGAACAACGGCACGGGCGCCACGAGCGACGCGAGCGACGTGATCACGACCGACCCACTCCCCAGCCAGGTCTCCTACGTCTCCGCGACACCATCGAGCGGCACCTGCCACAAGTCGGGCAGCACCGTCACCTGCGACCTCGGCCAGGTCAACGCCGGTGCCTCGGCGAGCGTCACGATCATGGTCAAGGCGGCGAAGTCAGGCACCGCCTCCAACACCGCCTCGCTGACCTTCGCCGACGACACCAACGCGGCCAACAACGCGGACACCGAGACGACGGTGATCAACAAGAAGCCGGCCACGCCCAAGCCCAAGAAGCCGAAGAAGGGAAGGCCGAGCTGCGCGACGCCCACGATCGTCGGCACGCCTGGCAACGACGTGCTCCAGGGCACCAGCCACTCCGACGTGATCGTCGGCCTCACCGGCAATGACCAGATCTTTGCGGGGGGCGGCAACGACCTCATCTGCGCCGGCGGCGGCACGGACTTCGTCGACGCGGGACCGGGCAAGGACTTCGTCATCGGCGGCAGCGGGCCGGACAAGCTGATCGGCGGCGACGGCGGCGACACCCTGAAGGGCAAGAACGGCCGCGACAAGCTGTTCGGAGGCCCGGGCGACGACCTTCTCAACGGCGGCAAGAAGCGCGACAAGTGCAAGGGCGGCCCAGGCCGCGACGTGCTGGTCCGCTGCCCGTAGGCGACTTCCGGCAGGCTCGCTGGTACGTGGTACGGCCGGCGGCCAACCGCAAGCCGGCCACCTATCGTTGCCCGCTCTGCGGGGAGATGCTCCCCGCCCTCAGCGAGCACATGTTGGTGCTGCCCGAGGGTGACGGCTCGCGACGGCGCCACGCCCACGCGGCATGCGTCATGTCGGCCCGCAAGCACGGCCTGCTGCCGTTGCGCGAGGAGGTCGAACCGCGCCCACCCGGATTGCTCACCAGGCTCCTTCGTCGCGGATAGTCTCAGGGTCGAGATGGCGCTGAAGAAGATCGGCCTCGTTACGGCGGCGGCGCTCTGCTCCATCAACATCTGGACCGGCGCGCCGCTGTTCGCTGTCTGGGTCGGCTCCAAGGTCCAGGGCAACCTGAACAACCTGAGCATGACCGCCCTCTTCTCCGTGATCGCGGTGCTCGCCGCGCTGGTCTTCCTGCTCGCGCTCGCACTGACCTGGCTGAACGCCAGGTACGACGACCTCAGCGGGCGCCCTCCCGCGGCGCGGCAGACCTCTCCCTGGCTGCGCAGCATGCGGGACGAGCGCGAACACGACGTCCGCCAGAAGTACGGCATCAGCGCCGTCGAGCGCATGGTGGTGATCTCCGCTGTCGCCGGTGTGCTCGCCTTCGAGGTGTGGTTCTTCTTCTTCGCGGGCTCCTCGCTGCCCAACGGCTGAGCCGGACCTGCCGGAGCTAGTTGGACGCTCCGGGCAGCTCGATCCAGACGTCGGCTCCCGCCCCGTCGCGGTTGACCGCGTGGGCGCTGCCCCGATGGGCCTGGGCGATCGCCTCGACGATCGCCAGCCCGAGGCCGGTGCCGTCGCCGCCGCGCGCGTGATCGGCGCGGCTGAAGCGCTCGAAGGCGCGATCGATGTATTCGGGCGGGAAGCCCGGGCCCCGATCCTCGACGTGGATCTCCACCTCTCCCCCGGCCCGGCTCGCCCTCAGGGTGACGTCGCCGCCCCCGTGCTGGATCGCGTTCTCGACCAGGTTGGTGAGCGCCTGCTCCAGGCGCACGGGGTCACCGTCGACCGTCAGCCCGTCCGGGGGCTGCACCACCAGTGAGCTCGCGGACCCGCCGATCCGGGCGGCGAAGCGCTCCCGCACGTCCCCGAGCAGGTCCGCGACCCGAACCCTCCTCAGGTGGAGCGCCAGCTTGCCCTGCTCGGAGCGAGCGAGGACCAAGAGGTCCTCGGCGAGTGCGCTGAGGCGATCGACCTCGACGACAGCGGAGGAGATCGCTGCGCGCATCTCCTCAGGGGTCTTGGCGTAGCGCAGGGCGAGCTCGAGCTCGGTCTTGTGGAGCGCCAGCGGCGTGCGCAGCTCGTGGCTCGCGTCGTCGACGAAGGTGCGCTCCCGCTCGAGAGCCGCCTCGAGCCGGCCGAGCATCTGGTTCAGGGTCTCGCCCAGGCGGCGGAGCTCGTCGTTTGCCTCGGGCAGCGGCAGCCGCTGATCCGGCTCGGCCGCCGAGATCGCCGCGGCGCGGCGGCGCATCGCCTCCACCGGCCGCAGGGCGGTCCCCGAGACCGCGTACCCGGCGAGCGAGGCGAGCAGGAGCGCGACCGGCCCCCCGATCAGGAGGATGGTCCTCAGGTTGCCGAGCGACTCGTTGCGGTCGTCGAGCGAGGCGCTGACCACGACGACGAAGGTATGGCCCCGCGCGTGCACCGGCCGGGCCAGCAGCCTCGCCTGGCCCGTGATGCTGCGCACGTCCGGCAGGGTGAGGATGAAGGGGGCCTGGGCGGCGCGCGCCGCCTCGGCCGGCGTCAGCTGAGGGTGTCCGGCGAGCTGGTCCGTCGTCGCGTAGATGCCGCCGCTGGGGGTCAGGACCTGGGCGAAGCTCTCCTCCCGGCCCAGCAGGCTGGTGGACTTGCTGAGGTCCTTCCGGGCAACCAGTGCGGCGATGTCGTCGCCATGGGAGCGAAGGCTCTGATCGATCTGGTCGCTGAGCTCGGTCTTGAAGCGCGAGTAGATGTACAGGCCGAGCGCCGCCAGCAGAAGGGCCATCACCACCGTGAAGGCCAGCGTGACCCTGAGGCGGATCGGCATCCTTGTCACGTTGTGCCGTCGTCCTCGCGCAGCCTGTAGCCCGCCCCTCGAACGGTCTGGATGGACTCCACGCCGAACGGCCGGTCCACCTTCCGGCGAAGGAGCCGCACGTAGGAGTCCACGATGTTGGACCGGTTCTCGTACTCGTAGTCCCAGGCGTGCTCGAGGAGCTGGAACCGTGAGAGGACCTCGCCCGGCCGCCGCATGAACACCTCGAGCACCGCGAACTCCTTCGCCGAGAGCTCGATCTCGTCGTCGCCCCTCCATACCCGGCGCTTCGCCGGGTCAAGGCGAAGGTCGCCCACCCTCAGCTCGGGCGAGCGACGACCGTTTGGGCGCCTGGCCAGGGCCCGCAGCCGGGCGAGCAGCTCGGCGTAGGAGAACGGCTTGACCAGATAGTCGTCGGCCCCGGCGTCTAGACCGGCGACCCGGTCCGGTACGCCGTCGCGCGCTGTCAGCATCAGGATCGGCGTGACCACCCCGTCGTCGCGCAGGCGCCGACAGACCTCGAAGCCGTCGATGCCGGGCAGCATCAGGTCGAGCACGATCGCGTCGTATTCCGTCGACCCCGCCATCCAGAGAGCGTCCTCTCCCTCGCCCGCCAGGTCCGCGGCGATCCCCTCCTGGCGCAGTCCCCTGCGGATCAGGCCCGCCATCTTGGCTTCGTCCTCCACGATCAGCACGCGCATGTGATCTCACCCGAGATTGTCCCGCGTAGGTGAACGCCGGATGAAAGCGACCGATCTAGGCGACTACGGGTGGGGCGGGGTTCCGCCGGTGCATGAGCCAGGCGAAGAGACCCGCGGGGATGAACATGAACGCCGCGTAGACGGCCGCGGGAATGGTCAGCACGGTGGCGATCGTGGCCCCGATCGCGATCGCGAGGGTCGAGTTGTGTATTCCCAGCTCCATCGCGATCGCGGTGGCCTGGCGGCTGTCGAGCCGAGCCAGCCGCGCAATGGTGAAGGAGCCCGTCATGGCGGCGAGGTTGAGGGTGATCGCGGCGGCGGCAACCGCCCCGAGGTTGTCGATCACCCGATGCTGCTCGGCGATGATCACGCCGATCACGGCGGCGAGGAAGAGTACGACCGCTGCCCTTCTGAAGAGATCGCCGAGCTGGGCGACGCGCTCGGGTCGGCGGGCCCGGAACCACATGCCGAGGGCCAGTGGGACGACCGTGATCAGGAGGACGCGCGCAACCACTCCCACCGTGCTCACCTGCGTGTCGAGCCCGGTTGCCCCGAAGTGGCTGGTCGCGAGCTTCAGGTAGAGAGGGACGGTGACCACGGCGGCCACACTCGAGATCGCGGTCATCGAGATCGACAGGGCGGTATCGCCGCGCGCCAGATGCGTGAGCAGGTTCGCGAGGGTGCCACCGGGAGAGGCACCGAGCAGGACGAGGCCGACCGCCAGGGCCGGCTGGAGGTTGTAGATCTCCGCGACGGCGAAGGCGAGCAGCGGAGACAGGATCAGCAGGTTCGCGAGCCCGATCGCGATCCCCCTTGGATAGACGGCCACCCGCCTGAAGTCCGCCGTCGTCAGGGACACGCCAAGGCTGACCATGATCACCGCGAGGGCGATGGGCAGAAGGACGGTGGCGAAGATGGAGTGCTCCACGGCTCAGTCCTAACGGGATGGGCGGACCGTGAGGATGCCGTCCACGCTCGTGCCCTGCGCCCCGATGCCCCCGGCCAGGTACCCGACGCCCGAGACGGTGCCGGCGGCGGCATCGAAGACCGGCGACGGCAGCCGGCCGGCGGGCACCGCCGCATGGGACGTGGGATCGAAGCGGAGGATCTGGGCGCTCGCGGAGCCGTTCCGCCGGCCGCCCAGCACGTAGATCGATCCGTCGAGCACCACCGCCGCGGCGTGGGAAACGGTCTGGGGCAGGTGCCCGACCACCTGGGCGTGCCCGGTCGCCGTGTCGTATTCCTGAATCACGCTGGTGTCGGCGCCCGTTCCCAGCTCGCCCCCGAACGCGTAGATCCGCTGGCCGAGTGCGGCCACGGCGGCGTACCGAACCCCCGTGGCAATGCTTCCGGCGTTGGTGAAGCTGCGACCGTCCGTGGTCCGCAGCACCGAGGCAATCGGGGTCTGGCCGTCATACCCGCCCAGCACATACGCGGCACCGCCGACGCCGACCGCCGCAAGGTCCGAAACCGTCGATGGCAGGCGACCGATCTGGTGCGCCGCACCCCCCGGTACGAGCTCCTGGACCGTGTCCACAGTCGTGCTCGCCCCGCCCCCGAAGACGATCGTGTGCCCACCGAGCGTGGCCGCGGCCGCATCGTGCAGGGGCTGGGCGAGCGTACCCTCACGGGCGATGCCTTCGGGCTGGGCTTTCAGGAGAAGCACCTGGTCGGTTGAGGTATCGCTGCGATCGGCACCCCCGATCACAAGCAGCCCATCGCTCGTGGAGGCGGCCGTCGCCCCATGCAGAGGCCCGGGCAACCGCAACGACGAGGTCTGCGCAGTCACCCGCGCCGGCGGGGCGCTCTGCCTGCCCGCAGCCTTCACCGAGGTCGATGTGGTCCCCGAACCGCCCGACAGCACAGTCTTCGCGGCCAGGACGACGAGCCAGCCGACGACCACGACGAGGACCACGAGCCGCAGCAGCCCGCGCCGGCGAGCCCCGCTCATGCGGCGGGGTGGACTCGCGCGATTGCGAAGGGGAGAATCTGACGAACGATCAGGCACCGAACAGGGACTATCCCTTCAAATCCAGGCGCTTGCGCAGAGGCGAATGAGGCATTCAGGTTTTTGTCATGCGCCAGATGGGACCGTAACGGGGGATGAATTCGCAGTTCTCTGCGAGACGATGTGACACCCGACCCCTCTCCGACCCAGGATCCCCAGGACCGCGACCGGCGCGAGCGTCGCCGGCGCGTGGCAATCCGCCGCGCCCGGCGTCGCGGTCTGACCCGGTTGGCCATCGCCCTCGCGGGCGTCGCTGTCGCCATCGTGGTGATCTCGCAATTCGGGGGGGGCTCGACCGGGGATTCCGGACATGTCGCGACCACTGGATCGGGCCGGCAAGCGGACCCGGGCGGTGCGCACGGCGTTCCGCCGCTCCTCGACCCACATGACGTCTACGCGGCCGATCGCCCCGGAAGGCTGTCGCCAGTCGTAAGGAATTTCCCGAGCCGGATTTACGTCCCCAACAGCGACAGCAACACCGTGAGCGTGATCAACCCGAGCACCTACAAGGTGATCGATGAGTTTCCCGTCGGCGTCCAGCCTCAGCACGTCGTTCCCTCCTACGACCTGAAGACGCTCTGGGTCAACAACGACCAGGGCAACAGCCTGACGCCGATCGATCCCCGGACGGGAAAGCCGGGACGCACGGTCCCCGTGAGCGATCCGTACAACCTCTACTTCACCCCCGACGGGCGCTACGCCATCGTCGTGTCGGAGCGCCTGCAGCAGCTCAACTTCCGCGACGCCCACACCATGCGGCTGCACCATTCGCTCTCGATCCCCTGCTCCGGCCCCAATCACATGGACTTCACGGCCGATGGCCGCTACCTGCTGCTGAGCTGCGAGTTCGACGGCAAGCTGATCGAGGTCGACGTTGCCAACGAGAAGGTGGTCCGGTCCATCCCACTCGATCCCGCCGGGGCGCCTCAGGACGTGAAGCTCTCACCCGACGGAAAGACCTTCTACGTCGCGGACATGGACAGCAACGGCGTCTGGATGGTCGATGCCAAGTCCATGCGGAAGATCGGGTTCATCCCGACGGGGATGGGCGCCCACGGTCTCTACGTCAGCCGAGATTCGCGCTACCTGTACGTGTCGAACCGCATGGAGGGCTCGGTCTCGGTGATCTCCTTCGCCACCCGCAAGGTGGTTCACAAGTGGAGGATTCCCGGCGGCGGCAGCCCCGATATGGGGGGCGTCTCCGCCGATGGCAAGGTCCTCTGGCTGACCGGCCGCTACAACGCCGAGGTCTACGCCATCTCCACTCAGGACGGCAGGCTGCTAGCCCGGATACCCGTCGGCAACGGTCCTCACGGCCTCTGCGTCTACCCGCAGCCTGGTCGCTACTCGCTCGGGCACACCGGCGTCTTCCGCTGACCGTCGCGGCCGAGCGCTACCGAGCCAGCGGGATCCGAGCGCGAAAGGTCGCGCCGGCGCCGTTCTGAAGCGCCTCCACGTCGCCCCCGACAGCCCGCGCGAGCCGGCGGGACAGCGCGAGCCCGAGTCCGGCCCCCTGGTGGTCGGCAGACGACGCGGCTCCGCCGCGGTAACCCGGGTCGAAGACCCGGTCGCCGTCGTCCTCGGCCAGACCGGGTCCGTCGTCCTCCACCGTGAAATCGACCGTGTCCCCGTTCGGGCGAACGCTGAGCTTCACCTCGCTCCGCCCATAGCGGCAGCCGTTCTCGATCAAGGGGACGAGGATGCGCACCGCCGTCGCGACGTCGACGTCCACTCGGAGCGAGTCATCCGGCACATCGAGGCGGAGGTCGACGCTCGAGTCGCGGGCAACGCCATCGCAGGCGGCGATCGCCTGCGAGCCCACCAACTCGGCCGGCGCCGTCCCGCGGTCCGCCAGGGATTCCGCCCTGGCCGCCGCCATCAGAGTCTCGAGGGTGCTCTGCATCTGGGATGCGCGCGATTCGATCTCGCGGAGGGCCTCCCGGTACTCCTCGTCGCCACGGTGACGGCGAAGCGCCAGCTCCGCCTCGGCGACGATCGCGGCAAGGGGTGTTCTGAGCTCGTGCGAGAGCTCCGCGGAGAGCAGCTGCTCGTGCCGCAGGCTGGAGGCCAGCCGGGCCAGCATGCTGTCGAACGTCGCGGCGAGATGGGTGAGCTCGTCGTATGGCTCCCCGATGTTGAAGCGGTGATCCAGATCGTGCTCGCTCCAGTCGGCGGCCTCGGAGGTCATCCGGGCGACCGGGCGAAGCGCTCGGGTGACGACCAGCCGCGTCGCGACCACGACGAACAGGAGCGCGGCGGCGGCGTAGAGCAGCGAGGCTGTGAGCGCGCGCGAGGCCGAATGCTCGTAGGGCTCGAGCGAGATCGCCGAGACGACCGTCCCGGCTCGCTGCGATCCCTGGACCACCGGGACCGCGTACAGCCGGATATCCGAACCGGGATCCTCCGCGTGTGCCCGAGCTCCCCCCGCCAGGGAATCGGCGAGACGCTGGACCGATGCGGGCCCCGGCGGGCGCTCGACCGCCGTGCTCCCGCTGTAAGCCCAGACCTGCGAGTCCGGAGCGGCGCGATCGGGGCTCTCCTTCACGCGCAGCGATCCGTTCTGAACGGTGGTCCCTTCGAGCGCGGCCAATGCCCGTGCCTGCAGGACGCGATTGGCGTCCGTGTTCAGGTTCGAGCGCAGGAGCAGGTTGAACCCCGCGGTCAGGACCGCGAGGGTGATCGCCGCCGCGACCGTGACCAGGATCGTGAGCCGGGTTCTGAGGCTGAACCGGCTCATTCGAGCTTGTAGCCGACTCCGTGCACGGTGGCTATCTTCGACTCGGTGGGGAGCTTGGCGAGCTTCTTCCGGAGCCTCCCCAGGTAGACGTCGAGCGTGTTGTCGTGGACGATCGCTCCATCGGGCCAACCGGTCGCGATCAGCTCGCGACGGCGCAGGGTCTCGCCGAACCGCCCCGCGAGGGCCCCGAGGAGCCTGAACTCGGTCGGGGTGAGCGCCACGGTGGCCTCCCCCGACACGACCGCGTGAACCGCGGGATCCAGGCGAATGTCGCCCACCGTCACGGCCGGCCTGTTCCCGACCGACCGGCGCAGCAGCGCTCGCAACCGGGCGATCAGCTCGGCGAACTCGAAGGGCTTGGTCAGGTAGTCATCCCCCCCGGCGCTGAAGCCCGCGAGCCGATCGACCATCTGGTCGCGCGCGGTCAAGAACAGCACCGGAGACTCCACGCCGCGCGATCGAATCGCCTGGCAGACGTCGCGCCCGTCAGCGTCGGGAAGGCCGATGTCGACAACCATCAGGTCGGGGGGATCGGTTTCCGCGAGCGCGACGGCGTCCTTCCCGAGGCTGGCCTGGACCACCTCGAACCCTTCCTCCTCCAGGCCGCGGCGAAGCAGCCGGCGCAGATCGCCGTCGTCTTCGACCACCAGTACGCGAGGCAGCATGGTTCAAGTATCCCCTCGACCCTGGCCTCAGCGCTCGCGCAGCACGCGACCGAGCGGCAGGCGGCCGATTGCCCGGCTGGCGAAGGCCGAGCCTACGATCCCAGCCACGAGCGCAACGGCGTAGAGCAGTCCCAGGAAGCCCCACGGGAGCGCCAGATGGTCCGGCGGGGGATCAAAGACGTGAGTCAACATCGCCACGAGCATCCGGGCGAGCAGCCATCCCAGCCCGGCGGCGAGCAGCGCTCCGGCGGCCAGAACGATCCCGACCTCGCTCCAGACGAAGGCGCCGACCTCCCGCAGTGATGCCCCGATCGCGGTCATGGTGGCGAACTCATGCCGGCGCTCCGCCACCGCTCCGAGGACGAAGATCGCGGTCGCCGCGGCGACCAGGATGATCGAGAACACCTCCTCCAAATGGCTGATGCCGGTCAGGTCCACGGTGGTGATCGAGGTGACCGTCTGGGCGGTCTGCTGGTCGATGTTCTTCACATCGGTGCCGAGAGCCGCGGTGGCCGCGGTGACGCTGGAGGCGACGCTCGCCGGGGAGCCGCCCGTCTTCGCGAACACCACGTTGGGGCCCGAGTGGGTGATCTGGTCCAGGTAGCCGAGGTTCGCGACCATGAACGAGTCACGGGGTGCCGAGGGGAACTCTTGGACCGTGCCGATCACGTGGAAGGGCGCAATCCGGAATTGGCCGGTCTGCTGGTCGAGCACCCTGAGG
>JAWVFG010000073.1:0-8964 GCA_033856335.1 Solirubrobacterales bacterium | reverse complement strand
CGAAGACCTTCACGACGCTCGAGACGATGACCAACGCCAAGACCGCCCGCGACTGGGCGCTGGCGAAGCTGGGCTCAGAGGACGCCGTCGCCAAGCACTTCGTCGCCGTCTCGACCAACGCCGAGGGTGTCTCGAAGTTCGGGATCGACACCGACAACATGTTCGGCTTCTGGGACTGGGTCGGCGGCCGCTACTCGATGGACTCCGCGATCGGCCTCTCGACGATGCTCGCGATCGGCCCCGAGGCCTTCGGAGAGATGCTGGCCGGCTTTCACGCCGTCGACGAGCACTTCGCCGAGACGCCGATCGGCCAGAGCCTGCCCTCGATCATGGGCTTGTTGGCCGTCTGGTACGGCGACTTCTTCGGCGCGCAAACCGTCGCCGTGCTGCCCTATGACCAGTACCTGCACCGCTTTCCGGCCTACCTCCAGCAGCTCACCATGGAGTCGAACGGCAAGCACGTCACCCTCGACGGCGCCCGCGTCGATTACGAAACCGGCGCGATCTTCTGGGGCGAGCCCGGCACCAACGGACAGCACTCCTTCTACCAGCTGATCCACCAGGGGACGAGGCTGATTCCGTGCGACTTCATCGGCTTCATGCGGGCCCTGAACCCGCTGGGCGATCACCACGACCTGTTGATGTCGAACGTCTTCGCGCAGCCCGAAGCGCTGGCATTCGGCAAGACAGCGGAACAGGTCCGCGAGGAGGGGACTCCGGACCCTGTCGTCCCCCACCGGGTGATGGAGGGCAACCGCCCCTCGAACGTGATCCTCGCCGAGCGGCTCGACCCGCACACGCTCGGCTCGCTGGTCGCCCTCTACGAGCACAGCGTCTTCACCCAGGGCGCGATCTGGGGAATCGACTCCTTCGATCAGTGGGGGGTCGAGCTGGGCAAGGTGCTGGCGGTGAAGATCATTCCCCAGCTCCAGGCAACCGAGGAACCCGAACTCGGCCACGACAGCTCGACCAACTCGCTGATCCGCCGCTACCGGGACCGCCGTGCCTGAGACTCAGGCCGTCCTGTTCGACATCGACGGCACGTTGATATCGACCGGCGGCGCCAGCGACCGGGCCTGGAAGCGCGCCTTCAAGGAGCTCCACGACGTCGACGTCGACGTCCCGGCGGTGACCGGCAAGGGCGTGCCCGATCCGGAGGTGGGACGCGTGGTCTTCAAGGCCGCCCTGGGGCGCGAGCCGACCGAGGACGAGGCCAACGCCCTGATGCGCCGGCGCCTCCACCACCTCACGGAGGAGGTGTCCAATTCGCCGGGGTTCAAGGTCGAGGACGGGGTGGAGGAGCTGCTCGAGAACCTGATCGACGATGGTGTGCTGCTCGGCTTGACCACCGGCAACGTCGAGGAAGCCGCCCACATCAAGCTGGCACGCGCAAATCTCAACCGCTTCTTCTCCTTCGGCGGCTACGGCTCGGACTCGCCAGACCGCACCGAGCTCACGAAGAAGGCCTTGGAGCGGGCAAAGCTGGTCTCAGGCGACAGCCTCGATCTCGCCCGCTGCTTCTCCTGCGGGGACACCCCGCGTGACGTCGAGGCAGGGCACGGTGCCGGCATCCGAGTGGTGGGGGTCGCCACCGGCGAATACACGGTCGAACAGCTGCTCGAGGCCGGGGCCGACGCAGCGATCGCCTCGCTCCGCGAGGGTCTTCCGCTGCTCTAGGGCCTAGCCCTTGACGTAGTGGTGCAGCAGCTGCAGCTCGACGCGCTCGGACGGGCTGGCCAGGAGCGGGGCGACCTTGTCGTTGAAGTCGGCGAACTGCGGATCGCTGTTGACGGCGTCGGCCGCATCCCGGTCAGAGAAGACGCCGATGCCGCGGACCACCCCGTCCGCCTCGTCGCCGACGATCAGCACATTCTCCAGTGCCGGCTGGTTGCTGAGGAAGTCCGCGGCGAAGGTGGAGTAGATGTCCGCCACGTCCTGAAAGTGGCCTGGCTTGGCGTGCAGCGTGAACTCGGCGATGTGCATGTAGTTCCTTTCGAGTTTTTCAGTCGACCAGCCGGCGGCTGACCGCCCAGCGGCTGAGCTCATGGCGATTGGACAGTTGCAGTTTCCGCAACACGGAGCTCACGTGGGCCTCGACCGTCTTGGCCGAGATGCTGAGCCGGTGGGCGATCTCCTTGTAGAGGTAGCCGCGGGCGATGTGGCGGAGGACCTCGCGCTCGCGGGCGGTGAGCTGGTCGAGCTCGGGGTCGACCTCCTCGGCCGGCAGGTCGCCGGCGAACGCGTCCAGCACGAATCCGGCGAGGCGAGGGGAGAAGACGGCGTCGCCGTCGCGGACCCGGCGCACCGCGTCCGCGAGCTCCTCACCGCTGATCGTCTTGGTCACGTAACCGCGCGCCCCCGCGCGGACGATCGCGATCACGTCCTGCGGGTCGTCCGACACGGACAGCGCCAGGAAGCACTGCTGTGGGCGGATCTTGATCGCCTGCCCGATCACCTCAACGCCTCCCCCACCGGGCATGTGGACGTCGAGAAGCACCACCTCGGGCTCGAGCTCAGCGACCGCGCGGACCGCGTCCTCCACCGACTCCGCCTCGCCGAGGATCTCGACCTTTCCCTCGAGCTCGGCCTTGACTCCCGAGCGGAAGATCGCATGGTCGTCCACGATCACGACCGAGGGCATGGAGCTCATCGGCCTCCTCCCTTGATGCTCAGCTCCACGGCGGTGCCCTCGCCCGGCTCGCTGCGTATCTCGGCCCGTCCTCCATGCCGCTTCATGCGCCCGATTATCGACTCGCGGACGCCGCGCCGGTCACTCGGGATCGCATCGAGATCGAAGCCGGGCCCACGGTCATCGATGAAGACCCGTGCCTCACCGTCGTCGATCTCTGCGTACAGCCTGACCGGACCGCCGTCGGAGGCGAACTTCGCGGCGTTGGTCAACGCCTCCCTCGCCGCGCCGACCAGGGAACCCATCCTGTCGTCGAGCGCGATGTCGCCCACCACGATCGCCTCGATCGGCGTGCCGTGCGAATCCTCGATCTCGGCCGCGGCGGCCCGCAGAGCGTCGGCGAGCCGCTCGTCCGGCCTGGTCGGGCGGTCGTCGGCCAACCATTCGCGAAGCTCCCTCTCCTGCCGGCGCGCAAGCCTGGCGACCTGCTCGGGGTCGCCGGAGCGCTTCTGGATCAGAGCGAGCGTCTGGAGGACGGAATCGTGGAGGTGCGCGGCGACCTCCGAGCGCTCCTCCGAACGAGCTCGCGCGACACGTTCCGTGCCGAGCCTCCTCACCATCGCAAGCCAGAACGGAGCGGAGATCAACATCAACGCGATCGTCACCACGAGCGCCGCCAGCGCCACCCTGCCCGCGGCCGCGAGCGAGCCGTTCGCCCAGATGAACAGGAGGCCGGCGCCCAGGAGGACCCCCAGCCCGAACCCGACCTTCGAGACCCGGCTTGCCTCGCGGCCCAGCGCCGCCGAGGCCAGGTCCTCGTCATCCGGCTCGCCGACGCGTTGCGACCTGCGCCGACCGAACGCGCTTGCGATCAGCGCGAGAGCTACGCACGCGGCCAGCGCTCCGAGGGACGCGCCACCGTTCAGCTCGAGGGTTCCGTTCGCCTGGACGAGCAGGAACGCGCCGAGGACCAGGACGGCTGCCCCGGTCCCCAGCGTGCTCAGGTCTGGCTTTGTCACCTACCGCATACCCGCCTTTGCGCCTCCGCCTCTTGAGTGTGGTGGTCGTAGTCCGCTCCGCGAGAATCGATCACATTGGGATCCTCGTCGGTGACGATCATCTGACCGAGCTGGATGTCCGCGTTGAGGTCCAGCCGGGGAGCGTTGCTGGTCGGGGTCCCCTGATCCACCTGGGGGTCGACTCCCTGACTGACGTCGCCGGCGACGATCAGCTCGCCCGCCTTCCCGGTGGCGTGCCCCACGACGCACACGTTGGACGGGACCGACACGATCATTTGCCCGATGCCCAGGTGGGCCGACGCGGTGATCGTCTGGCCGGGAGCCCAGGGCAGCTCGCGGAGGTCGACCACCAGCTGGCCCGTGCCGAGCTTGTACCCGTCGGCGGGAAGGTCGGCTGCCACGGTCGGGGTGTATGTCCGTTGCCCGATCGAGCCGTCGATCTTGATGCCCGCGGCGGCGATGGCGCCGGCGGGGATGCCGAGCACCAGCGCCAGCACGAGTAGCGGGGGCGTCACCCGTCGCCGTATGCCGGCGGCGAACGCGGCAGCAACCAGGGCCACGCCGAGCGCGATCACGAGCACGGCGACCACCGTTCCATGACCGGTCGCCGTCACCCAGGCGCTGATCGCGGCCAATCCCGCCGCGACTCCCAGGGCGATCGCGACCAGGATGCAGACGAGCACGACCTTGCCGAGCCGCGCCCAAGCGCTCTCGCCCACCGGCTGGCCTGTTCCGTCATCCTCCGGCAGCGCCACGGCCAGGACCAGATAGGCGAGCACGCCGGCGCCGCCGAACAGGGTGACGAGCACAAACGCGACCCGGACCAGCGTCGCGTTGAACCCGAGGTGGTCGGCGAGGCCGCCCGCGACGCCCCAGAGCACACGGTCGTCTCGAGAGCGGAGCAGTGGGCTGCGCGGGCCGACCTGGTTCTTCTCGCTTGTCTTTTCGTTTGTCATGCCGCGACCATGACGCCTCGACTCGCCCCCGTCTATCGGGAATGACCCCTAAGGGGCCCCTAGGTTGGGCGCGCTACGCTCGAATCATGGCCGCGCGAAGGATCGTTCCCAGTCATTTCCGGGCGGACGGCAAGCCGAAGACGCCTTATGAGAGCGAGTCGGTGGCCCGCTCCGAGGCGGAGCGGCTCGGCATGACCTACTACCGCTGCGATTTCTGCAACCGCTTTCACCTGGCCAGCAAGCCATAAGCTCAGCCGGTGATGGGCCTCGTTCCGTCGATCGCCGACGCCGGGAGCAACCTGCTGGCGGCGCGCAACCAGATGGGCTTCACCCTCGGGTTTCACATCGTGCTGGCCTGCTTCGGGGTGGCCTTCCCGGCGATGATGCTGATCGCCGAGTACAGGGGTCGCAAGCGCAACGACGAGGCCGCTCTTCGCCTCGCCCGCAACTGGTCGAAGGCGGTCGCTGTCCTCTTCGCCGTCGGTGCCGTCAGCGGCACGGTCCTCTCCTTCGAGTTCGGCCTGCTCTGGCCGCGGTTCATGGACCGCTTCGGCGACGTGTTCGGGATCGCCTTCGCGATCGAGGGCATCTTCTTCTTCCTCGAGGCGATCTTCATCGCCATCTACATCTACGGCTGGAACCGGCTCTCGCCGCGTGCGCACATGTGGGCCGCGGTGCCGATCGTGATCTCGGGAGTCGGGGGCGCCTTCTCCGTGATCGCCGCCAACTCGTGGATGAACCAGCCGCAGGGGTTCACGTTGGACACCGCCGGACACGTCACGGACGTGAGGCCCTTCGAGGTCCTCTTCAACCCGGCCGCCGGCTACGAGTTCTTCCACATGTGGCTCGCGGCGTACATGGTCGTCGGCTTCCTGGTCGCGTCCGTGTACGCCGTCGGCATGCTCCGCGGGCGCCGCGACCGCTATCACCGCCTCGGATTCATCATCCCGTTCACGGTGGCGGCGATCGCCACGCCGATCCAGCTCTTCGTCGGGGACACCGCCGCTCGTGCGGTGGCCCACGACCAGCCCGCCAAGTTCGCCGGCTTTGAGTGCGTCTACAAGGGAGGCGACAACCAGGCCGAGCACGTCGGGGGCATCTGCCACGACGGCCACGTCTCCGCCGCCATCTCGATTCCGGGCCTCGACTCGCTGCTGGTCGGGTTCAGCACCGGGACCGACGTCACCGGCCTGAACCAGATACCCGCCGATCGGCAGCCACCGGCCCTGACCATGCTGCATACGGCCTTCGACACGATGGTCGGAGTCGGCTCCCTGCTCTCCCTGCTCGCCGTCTGGTTCGCGATCGCCTGGTACCGCAGGCGCGACCTCCCTGAGACGAAGTGGTTCATGCGCGCCGGAGCGCTCGCGGGCGTCGCCGCGGTCGTCGCCCTCGAATCCGGCTGGATCGTGACCGAGGTGGGGCGCCAGCCCTGGATCGTCAACGGCCTGATGCGCACCTCGGATGCGGTGACGCCGGCAAAGGGGATCTGGTGGGTCTTCGGGGTGACGATGTTGCTCTACCTCGCCCTCGGCACGATCGCCGTTGTGGTCCTGCGGGGGCTCTCCGCCCGCTGGCGAGAGGGCGATGCAGCGGAGCCCGGGCCCGAGCTTCCCTACGGGCCGCCCCACGGCGACTCGGAGGCCTCGGCATGAGCACCGCCGACGTCTGCGCGGCGATCCTCTGGCTCGGCGTCACCCTGTACGCGATCTTCGGAGGCGCCGACTTCGGCGCCGGTGTCTGGGATCTGCTCGCGGGCCGCGGACAACGGGCCGAGCGGGTGCGCGCTCAGATCGATCGCTCGATCGGCCCGGTCTGGGAGGCCAACCACGTCTGGTTGATCTTCGTCCTGGTCGTGCTCTGGACCGGCTTTCCCTCGCTGTTCTCGGCGATCATGACCACGCTCTACATCCCGCTCGCGCTGGCCGCGCTCGGGATCGTCCTGCGCGGCTCCGGCTTCGCTTTCCGCCACGCCCTCCCCGGGCCCGTGCAGCGGCCGGCGACGCGCGTGTTCGGGGTCGCCTCGCTGCTCACGCCGTTCTTCATGGGGACGGTCGTCGGCGCGATCGCCTCGGGCGACGTGCCCGCGGCGGGCTACGGCGATCCGACCGCCAGCTGGACCGGTTTCCTCCCGCTGGTCACCGGGGCGCTGTTCGTGGCGGTCGCGGCGTACACAGCCGCCGTCTTCCTGGTCCGGGACTCCGGGGCCGCCGGCCACCGGGAGCTCCGCGACTACTTCGCGCGGCGGGCTCTCGTGATCGCCGTCATCGCGGGGATCGGAGCCGCCGTCGGAGTCGTCGCCCTCCGCCAGGATGCCCGCTTCATCTACGACGGCCTCACGTCCTGGCCCGGGATTGCCCTCGTCGTGCTCTCTGGCGTCTGCGGCCTGGCGGCCCTCGGGCTGCTGGTCAGCGGGCGGAGCAGGGGCCTGCGCGTGGCGGCCGTGGGCGCCGCGGTCTCGATGATCTGGGGCTACTTCGCGGCCGCCTTCCCATACATGTTGCCGACCTCCCTGAAGATCTCCGCTGCTGCGGGCCCGTCGGCGACCCTGATCTCCGTGATCGTCGTATTCCTGGCTGCTGCCGCCCTGGTCGTCCCGTCTCTGATCCTGCTCTACGTCCTCTCGCAGAGAAGCGCGCTCGAATAGCAGCCGGGCTCCTCGGTCTGGTAGACCGGTCAGTCCCGCACCGACCGAAGGAGCCAGACCCGGATGAGCGACCTCTTCGACTTCTACCCCTACGCCGAGCGCTACGGCGTCAGTCGCGCGATTCCCGAGAGCGGTCGCTCGCGCGAGGAGATCTTGAGCGAGATGCGGGCGATGGCGACCGAGGAGGACGCGGTCTGGGAGGACGGCCGCTGCTCGGGGACCATGTATTGCGGCGACCGCGACCACTACGCCTTCCTGAAGGAGGCGTTCGGGCTGTTCGCGCACCAGAACGCGCTGCAGCGGGACATGTGCCCCAGCGCCACCCGGTTCGAGGGGGAGATCATCGCGATGGCCCTCAACCTGATGCACGCGGATGCCGCGGACGACGGTGAGCCGGCGGGCATGGTCACCTCGGGCGGAAGCGCCAGCATCGCCCAGGCGGTGCTCGCCTACAGGGAGCAGGGGCGCGAGGAGCGCGGCATCGAGCGGCCCAACCTGGTCAAGCCCGAGACCGGCCATCCCGCCTTCGACAAGGCCTGTCACCTGTTCGGCCTGGAGATGCGCCATGCGCCCGTCGACGCCGAGACCACCCTGGTGCAGCCGGAAGTCGTGGGCGAGCTGATCGATGAGAACACCGTCGCGATCGTCGGCTCGGCCGGGAACTACGGCTACGGGACGATCGACCCGATCGCCGAGCTGGGCGAGCTCGCGACCGAGCGTGGGGTCGGCCTGCACGTCGACGGCTGCCTCGGCGGCTACCTGCTGCCCTTCGGCGAGGAGCTCGGCTATCCGATCCCGCCCTTCGACTTCCGTGTGCCGGGAGTGACCAGCATCTCCGCGGACACCCACAAGTACGGCTACGGCCTGAAGGGCACCTCGACGCTGCTCTTCCGCGACCGGGAGCTGCGCAACCGCTGCTATTTCTTCATGCCGGACTGGAGCGGCGGCAAGTACTTCTCGCCGGGGATGGAGGGATCGCGGTCGGATGGGCTGCTCGCGGCCACCTGGGCGTCGCTCGTCTCGGTCGGCCGCGGGGGGTATCGCGAGTACGCGAAGCGCATCTTCGAGACCTCGGCGGCGATGCAGGAAGCCGTTCGCTCGCATCCCGAGCTGCGGCTGATGGGAGAGCCGACCTTCCTCTTCGCCTTCACCTCCGACGACTTCGACATCTACCACGTCAACGACGAGATGAAGCGCCGCGGCTGGCGCTTCAACGGGCTCCAGTACCCGAACGCCCTCCATATGGCGGTGACCCGGCCGCAGACACAGGCCGGGGTCGTCGAGGCATTCGCCGCCGACCTGGACGCGGCCGTCGCCTACGCGCGCGATCGCGGCGCCCAGCCGGCGGAGTCGAGCGCCGTCTACGGCGGGGTGCCGGGCGGCAGCACCGTCGAGGCCGAGGAGCTGATCCGTGGCGTGATGACCCAGCTGATGGATTCCCAGCAGAGCATCCCCGTCATGCGAGGGTCCTCCGAGGCGTAGCCGAGAGGAACCCGTTTGATGGCGAAGCCGCCCCTCGATCACGTCGCCCTCGCGGTCGACCTGGGCAGCGGTGCCCTCAAGGTTGGCGCGGTCTCGCTGACCGGCGAGATCGCGGCCGTTGAGCAGCGCACCTACGAGACCGAGCGCCTTCCCGGCGGGGGCGCGATCCAGGACGCCTCGGCCTGGTGGGAGATGGTGCGGGAGCTGGCGAGATCCGCGCTCGACGGGATT
>JAWVFG010000072.1:0-14669 GCA_033856335.1 Solirubrobacterales bacterium | reverse complement strand
TTCTCGGCGGTGCGACGGGCGAGCTCGACGATCGTGTCCCGGCTCTCGTGGGAGGCCGTGATGTCCAGGAACACGAGCTCGTCGGCGCCCTCGGCGTCGTAGCGCTCAGCCAGCTCGACCGGGTCGCCGGCGTCGCGGATGTCGACGAAGTTGGTGCCCTTGACGACACGACCGTTGTCGACGTCCAGGCAGGGGATGACCCGCTTCAAGACCATGCTCTAAGGCTAGGGAGCGGCTTGACTCGGGCTACCGATCCCAGTCCCCGGCGGCATAGGCCCAGGCGATGAAGAGCAGCTGCACCGGGAGGCGGGCGTAGAGGGCGTTGCGACCGCCCGGGAGGCCCTTCTCGAACTTCTCAGGCTGGAGCGCCATGTGCAGGTTGGCCGGGAAGACCGCGATCAGGGTGGCGATGCTCCACGCGCTGCCGGCCCGGCGAGTGCGCGGGTGCATCGTCGCCAGGCCGCCGGCGATCTCAGCGACTCCGCTCAGGTAGACGAGCTCGCGGTGGCGCGGCAGGTACGGGGGCATGATCCGCTCGTACCAGCGGGGCTTGACGAAATGCATTACGCCCCCGAGGACAAAGAGAGGGCCGAAGAGCCTTGCCATGCGGGAATCCTATGGCTCGAGGATCGCCTGCGCCTCGGCGACGGTGAAGCGATTCTCGTAGAGCGCCCTGCCGACGATCACGCCGCCGAGATTGCCGAGCCCGAGCTGCGAGAGGGCGCGGAGGTCCTCGAGTGAGCCGACGCCGCCGGAGTAGATCAGCTCGCCATCGGTTGCTTTTGCGACCTCCCGGAGGGAGTCGAGGTCGGGGCCCTCCATCAGGCCGTCGACGTCAACCGGCGTGTAGACGAACCGGCGGATGCCACGATCGGCCAACGTCGCAATCACCTCCGAGGCGCGGAGGTCCGAAGCCTCTGTCCATCCCTCCGCCGCGACCTTCCCGGAGCGGGCGTCCACCGACGCCACCACGCGGTCGCCGTGCGTGGCGGCGATCGCCGCGGCCATCTCGGGATTGCGGACGGCCGCGGTTCCCAGGACGATCCGCTCAGCGCCCGCGGAGAACGCCTCCTCCACCTTCTTGGAGTCCCGCAGCCCGCCCCCGAGCTGCACCGGGACGCTGACCGCGGCGACGATGCGGCGCACGTGCTCGAGGTTCACCGGCTCCCCAGCCCGGGCGCCGTCGAGATCGACCACGTGGAGCCAGCGGGCTCCTCCGTCCACCCAGCGGCGAGCCGCGACGACTGGATCGTCGTCGTACGCGGTCTCCTGTTCGTAGTCGCCCTGGATGAGCCGGACGGCCTTGCCGTCGCGGATGTCGATCGCCGGGTAGAGGATCAACTGCAGATTCGAACGAAGTTGGCGAGCAGCGCGAGCCCCGCCGAGCTGGACTTCTCGGGGTGGAACTGCACGCCGTAGAGGGGAGGCCGCTCCACCGCGCAGGCGAAGCGCTCGCCATACGCCGCGGTGCCGAGCAGGTCGTCCTCGGTCGCCGGGCGCGGGGCGTAGGAGTGGACGAAGTAGAACGGAGTCTCCTCGCCGAGCCCCTCGGTCAGCCGCGAGGAGTGCACCCAGTGCACCGGCGACCAGCCGATGTGCGGCACCTTGTAGCCGTTGGCCTGCAGTGGGGCGACGACGCCGCCGAGCAGCGAGAGGCCGCTCGACCCCTCGTTCTCCACCGAGGACTCGAAGAGCAGCTGCATCCCCAGGCAGATGCCCAGCACCGGGACGCCCGCCTCGATCCGGCCGGCCACGAGCTCGTCCAGCCCGATCTCGCGAACCCGTGCCATCGCCCTCGGGAAGGCGCCGACGCCCGGAAGGATGACGCCGTCCGCCGACTCGGCTCGGGCTCGGTCCGACGTCGCCTCCGCCTCCGCCCCGACCCGCTGCAGGGCCTTCTCGACCGAGCGGAGGTTGCCCATCCCGTAATCCAGGATCGCGATCCTGGTCATTCGGTCAGGGTTCCCTTGGTGGAAGGCACGCCGGTCTCCCCAGGGTCGATCGAGACCGCCTGGCGGAGCGTCCGGGCGAACGCCTTGAAGCAGGCCTCGATCATGTGGTGGGCGTTGGAGCCGGCACGCACCTCCAGGTGCAGCGTCATCTTCGAGTTGCTGGAGACGGCGCGGAAGAACTCCTCTGTCAGCTCGGTGTCGAAGCCCGCGATCGTGACCTCGGGGAGCTCGGCCGTGAACACGCACAGCGGCCGCCCGGAGATGTCGATCGCGCACTCTGCGAGGGCCTCGTCCATCGGCACCAGTGCCGAGCCGTAGCGCCGGATCCCAGCCCGATCGCCCAGCGCCTGGTCGATCGCCTGCCCGAGGCAGATGCCGACATCCTCGGTGGTGTGGTGCGCGCCGGTCTCCAGGTCCCCGGACGCATCGACCTCGAGGCCGAGACGCCCGTGGCGTGCGAGGAGGTCCAGCATGTGATCGAGGAAGCCAACGCCGGTCGAGGCCTTGGCCTCGCCGCCATCCAGGTCCAGGCGCAGCTTGACCTTGGTCTCCTTCGTCTCGCGCTTGATCTCGGCTGTGCGGCTCATGTCCCCTAGTCCTGTGCCCGCGCCTCGGCGGACTCTGCGTGCAGAGGAAAGCCCTCGGCGCGGGCCAATGTAGCGACCACCGGGGCGAGCTCCCGGGCCGCGCCCTGCGTCATCTCAACCGTCGCGATCCGCCGCCGGAATGCGCCGGGGCCGAGCGGCCCCTGGAAGCGCCCGGCTCCGCCGGTGGGAAGCACGTGGTTGGAGCCGGCGGCGTAGTCGCCGAACGCCGTTGCGCTCAACTCGCCCACGAACACGCAGCCGGCGGTGGTGACGGTGTCCGCCAGCAGCTCGGCGTCCTCGGTGAGCACCTCCAGGTGCTCGGGGGCGATCGCGTTGGCGAGCGCGACGCCCGCCTCCGTATCCGGGACGGCGACCAGTGCCAGCGCGACGTCATCCGCAAGGCCATGCTCGGCGGCGATCTCGGTGACGCTGTCGGCGATCGCGTCGAGGATCACCGTCTCCACGCCTGCGGCGACCAGGAGCCCGTCGGCACCGTGCTCGGCCTGGGAGCAGAGGTCGAGGCCGATCCAGGCCGCGTTCGCCGTGTCGCCGGCGATCACCATCAGCTCCGACGGCCCCGCGATGGCGTCGATACCCACCTCGCCGGCGAGTTGTCGCTTCGCCTCCTGGACGTACCGGTTGCCGGGCCCGGCGATCACGTCGACCGGTGTGACCCGCTCCGTTCCCAAGGCGAGAGCGGCGATCGCCTGGGCACCGCTCATTGCGTAGACCTCATCTGCTCCACCGATCGCGGCCGCCGCGAGCACGACGTCAGGAATCTCGCCGTCGCTGCTAACCGGAGTCGCAACCGCGACCCGAGGAACCCCCGCCACCTTCGCGGGGATACAGCCCATCAGGACCGTCGAGGGATACGCAGCCTTCCCACCCGGGGCGTAGATCCCAGCCGACCCAACCGTGATCTCGCGAATCTCGACCGACTGCCCCTGGGCCAGCTTCACGTTTCGCACGTCCGCGAGCTGGGCCTCGGCCACCGCGCGGATGTTGGCGGCGGCCGTCTCGAGTGCAGTGAGCAGATCTGGGTCGAGCCGCGACTCCGCCCCGCGCACGGCCTCGTCCGACTGGCGCACGGCGCCGGGATCCACGGGTCCGCTGCCAAACCGCGTCTCGATCTCGGCAACCGCCGAATCCCCTCCCGACCGCACAGCGGCGATGATCTCCGCGACGGGCTCAGTCACCTCCCCGAGAGCCGGCTGCAGCGCCCTTATCTTCGCGGCCAGGCCGGGGGGATCCTGCCCGTCCCATTCGAAGCGCTCGATCTTCATCAGGCCTTCTCCGGGCGCAGGCGCTCGACCAGGTCGTCGACCTCGGTCGCCCGCAGCTTGTGGGAGATGCGGTTGGCGACCAGGCGCGCCGTGGAAGAGAAGATCTCCTCCCGGATCTCCAGCCCGTTCTCCTTCAGGGTGCGGCCGGTGGCGACCAGGTCGACGATCCCGTCCGCAAGCCCCACCAGCGGGGCCAGCTCGACCGATCCCTTGACCTCGATCACCTCCGCCTGGCGCCCCGACTCCTCGAAGTGGCGCTCGGCGATCCGCGGGTACTTGGTTGCGATCCGCATCACGCCGAGCCGCCTCTCGGTCTCGCCGAGGCTCTCGTCTCCCTGGCGCCCGGCGAGGACCATCCGGCAGGCGCCATAGGAGAGGTCGAGGATCTCGTAGACGATTCGGTCGGAGTGCTCGAGCAGGACGTCCTTGCCGGTGATCCCAAGGTCGGCGGCACCCGCCTCGACGTAGGTCGGGACGTCGGAAGGCCGCATCGTCACCAGGCTGATGCCGTTCGAGTTGAAGATGAGCGAGCGCGAATCGCCGCGCATCTCGGCGGTGTCGATCCGGATCCGGTCGAGCGCATCCAGCGTCTCGCCCCAGAGCGCGCCCCGTGGGATCGCCAGCTTGAGCGGCCCGCCCATGCGGGCACGTGGCGCCTCGACGGTCGGGGGGCTCATTTCTCCCCCTCCATGCCCAATCGCTCCTCCTCCATCTGGGCGAGGTGGACCCGCTCCAGATAGAGGCCGAACCCCGCGGCGGGCATTGGACGGCCGAAGCGGCCGAGGAGGTCGTCGTAGCGTCCCCCGCCGCCGAGGATGTGGCCGAGGGCGGGGTCGTAGATCTCGACGATCGCGCCGGTGTAGTAACCGAGGTCGCGCAGCAGGCTGAGGTCGAGCTGGACGCGGCCGGCGACCCCCCGCTCCACCAGCTGGTCATAGGTCGCCTGGAGCCGCTGTGCAGCCCGCTCGACCGCGACCCCACCGAGCTCGCGCGCCTGGTCGAGCACCTCCGCCCCGCCCCGCAGCCCGGGCAGCCGGAGCAGTGTCTCGCGGCCGTGGGCATCGAGGCCCTCGACCTCATCCACCGCCACCTCCAGGCCGACCAGGTTGTGCTCGGCGAGCCGGTCGAGGATCCGCGCGCGGTCCTCTCCCTCGACGCCGAGCTCCGTGAGCAGCTGGCGGTAGAGGTCGGCGTCACCGAGCCCGAGCACCGCCCGGTTCAGCCCCACGGCGTCCAGCGAGGCGCTCAGCACCTCGAGCACCTCGACGGTGCCCTCCGGAGCCGGTGAGCCGACCAGCTCGATCCCGGCATGCAGGAACTGCCGGACCTGGCCGCGCTGCGGTCGGACAATCCGGTAGGCGTTGCCGACGTAACAGAAGCGGTGTGGTGGCTCGGCATCCGCGAAGCGGCTCGCGACCAGCCGTGCGATCGGGATCGTCATGTCCGAGCGGAGCGCGAGCAGCTCGCCGCGCTCGTCGAAGAAGCGGTACGCCCCGACCCCGCTGCGGCCCTCCCCCCTCTGGAGGACCTCGTCGTACTCCAGCGTGGGCGTCGCCACGTGTCCGTAGCCGAAGCGCTCGAAGACGTCGATCAGGGTCGCCTGGAGCGCGCGCAGCTCGCGCATCTCGTCAGGCAGGATGTCCCGGGTGCCCGGGGGTATCGGGTGGATCATCGGCCCATCATGCCGTCGGTGGCGTTAACACGCTGCAAGCTTCTGGGCGAGGTCATCCGTACTAGGGTCAGCACAGGTACCCCAACCCGAGGAGGAGATTGCGATGACCGTAGTGGTGATTCAGGAGTTCGAGGCCCCGCTCGAGGAGTACGAACAGGTGAATGAGAAGATCGGCGACGCGGCGCCCGAAGGGCTGATCCTCCACTCCGTGTCCGATCTGGGCGGAGACAAGTGGAAGTTGGTCGACGTCTGGGAGTCAGCCGAGAACTTCCAGAGCTTCGTCGAGAGCACGCTGATCCCCGCGATCGCCGCGGTGAACCCGGACGCCCCGCAGGCACCCGAGCCCGAGATCCTCGAGGTGCGCGACCTACAGAAGGCTTAGACGCGCTGAGTAGCATCGCCGCCGCAACCCCCACTCGAAGAGGAGATGACCTATGGCTGTTCTGATGGAGCTGGAGTTCGAGGCAACACCCGATCAGTACGACGCCGTCGACAAGGCGCTCGACCCGACCGGCAACCCGCCCGACGGGCTCCTGGCCCACACCGCGCGCCAGGACGGCGACCTGATGCGCATCGTCGACATCTGGGAGTCGCCCGAGGCGTTCGGCGCGTTCGCTCAGTCGCGCCTGGGACCAACAATCGCCGAGACGCTCGGTGACGACGCGCCCGACGGGCCTCCGGAGCCCAAGTTCACCGAGCTGCACAACGCATACACAATGTGACCGCCGGCTAGGCCGGGACGCGTTCTGAGGCGACCCGCTCGATGCGGGCGCCCAGATCGCGCAATCGCACGTCGATCCGCTCGTAGCCGCGGTCGATCTGCGCGACGTTGCCGATCTCCGAGGTGCCCTGCGCGGCCAGCGCCGCGATGAGCATCGCCATGCCGGCGCGAATGTCCGGGCTCTCCAGCCGGGCGCCATGAAGACGGCTCGGACCACTCACGACCGCCCTGTGGGGGTCGCTGAGGTGGATCCGAGCGCCCATCGCGACGAGCTTGTCGACGAAGAACAGCCGGTTCTCGAACATCTTCTCGTGGATCACGATCGTGCCGTCGGCCTGCGTCGCCAGCGCCAGCGCGATCGAGGTGAGGTCTGCCGGGAAGGCGGGCCAGGGACCGTCGTCGATCTGAGGGATCGCCTCGCCATGATCGTCGCGGATGGTGAGCTTCTGCTCGGGCGGGATCAGCAGGTCCCCTCCCTCAAGCATCGTCTGGAGGCCGAGGCGGCGGAAGTGGCGGCGGATTCCCTCGAGGTCCTCGGTCACCACGCCCCGAATGGTGAGCTCACCGCTGGTCGCGGCGGCCAGGGCCATGAAGCTGGCGATCTCGATGTGGTCCGGGCAGACGGAGTGCTCGGCGCCGCCGAGCTTGTCGCGGCCATGCACGGTCATCACATTCGATCCGATCCCATCGACCTCCGCCCCCATCTTGCAGAGCAGTCGCGCGAGGTCCTGGACGTGTGGCTCTGAAGCCGCGTTCGCGATCGTCGTGGGGCCGGGCGTCAGCGCCGCCGCGAGCAGCGCGTTCTCCGTGCCCATCACCGATGGCTCGTCCATGAAGATGCGTTTCGGCTTCAGGCCGTCAGGCGGAGCCGAGAGCTCGATCCAGACGTCGCCGTCCACCTTGGCGCCGAGGTCGCGGAAAGCATCGAGGTGGGCGTCGAGGCGCCGCCGGCCGATCGTGTCTCCGCCCGGCGGCGGCATCCTCACCTCGCCGCAGCGAGCCAGCAGCGGTCCTGCGACCAGGAACGAAGCGCGGATCCGGTCGGCGAGCTCCTCGTCGACCTCCGTGCCCGTGATGCTGTCGGCCTGCAGCTTGACCTCGTTCTCCCCCGTCCAGGCGACCTTGACGCCGAGGCGCTCCAGCAGGCCGAGCATCGACGCAACGTCGCGGATCCGCGGCACGTTGCGGATCAGCAGCTCCTCCTCGGTGAGCAGGCAGGCCGCGAGGATCGGGAGCGCGGCGTTCTTGTTGCCCGCCGGCACGATCTCTCCCGAGAGCGGAACGCCGCCCTGGATGATGAATTTCTCCACGGCGCCTAGAGTAGCCAGCCCCGTGGCGGACGTTTCAAGAGAGGATGCATGGCAGCTCGTCACCGAGTGGATCGAGTCCGATTCGCTGAGAAAACACCTGCTCGGAGTCGAGGCGGCGATGCGTGCATACGCCCGCAAATGGGACGAGGACGAGGAGCTCTACGCCGTCACCGGGCTGGTCCATGACCTCGACTACGAGCGCTATCCGGACCTCGACACGGGTCACCCTCGCTACGCGATCAAGGAGCTCACCGAACGCGGCTATCCCCAGGACGTGATCGACGCGGTTGCCGGCCACGCGGACTTCATGGGAGTACCCCGCGAGACGCGAATGGCGAAGACCCTCTACGCGGTCGACGAGCTCTCGGGGTTCGTGGCCGCCTGCGCTCTGGTGCGCCCGACCGGCTTCGAGGGCATGAAGCCGAAGTCCGTCAAGAAGAAGCTGAAGCAGCCCTCGTTCGCCGCTGCCGTCGATCGCGATGAGGTCCAGCGGGGGATCGACGAGCTCGGGGTCGAGACGGACGAGCACATCGCCCTGATCATCGAGGCCCTCTGCGAGCGCTCCACGTGAGCCGCTGGCTCAAGATCACCCTGGGTGTGCTCGGCGGGTTGGTCGTCCTGCTCCTCCTCAACGCCCTCGTCGTCTCCAACGAGACCAAGAACGCGTACATCCGGGACGCCGGCGCGAGGCTCGTCGACACCTCCAACGGGACCCTCCAGGTGCTCGACCAGGGCAACCAACAGACCCGGCCGCCACAAACACCGCCGCAGGGCAATCCGATCGTGCTGATCCACTGCTACACGTGCTCGATGGACTGGTGGGACAACCTCGCGCCCCTGCTCGAGAGAGACCACCGGGTGATCCGCGTCGACCTGCTGGGCCACGGAGGCTCGGACAAACCCAGCACCGGGTACTCGATCGACGATCAGGCGAGCGCGGTGGCCGAGGCTCTGGCGAAGCTCGGGGTCGTCGGCGCCACGATTGTCGGCCATTCGCTCGGCGGCAGTGTCGCGACCGCACTGGCCCAGCAAAGCCCGCAGCTTGCGTCCAGGGTGGTGATCATCGACCAGGCGCCGGATGACGGATCGCCGCACGAGTCCCTCGCCCAGCACCTCGGCTACTGGCCGGTGATCGGGCAGGCCGTGGACCGCCTGATCCAGGTGGCGCCCAAGTCGCTCGTACGCAACCAGTACGACCAGGCCTTCGCGCCCGGCTACGACATCTCGAGCGGGTTCGACAACCCCGACCAGCCGGTTGACGACCTGCGGGCGATGACCTTCACCGCCTACAAGGACACCGCCGATGAGGAGAAGAGCTTCGTCAACCAGGAGCCGCTCGACCAGCGGCTCGCCGCGACGCACGTTCCCCTGCTGGCGATCTTCGGCGCCGAGGACCAGATCTACGACGCCCGGGCTGCAATCGCGCGCTACGCGCAGGTGCCCGGCGCCCAGACGCACCTGATTCCCGGCGCGGGCCACTCCCCCAACGTGGAGAAGCCGAACCTGGTGGCGCCCCTGATACTTGCCTTTGCGACCCCGGCGGCGCCAAAGGCCACGACGAAGGCACCGCCCACCAAGAAACGAGCCCCGAAATAGCGGAAAGGCCCGGTTGCCCGGGCCTTCCCTAAGAACAAGGTTGCCCTTGTTCCATTAAGGAGCACCCTACGCGGTGCGAAGGCGAAGTCAAGGGCGCGTAAATGGACGTTTCCGCAATCTGCGGGCTTTCAAGCCGGCTGCGGGGCGGGATCGGCCTCGGGTTCGGCCTCGGTCAGGTCGAGCGTGTCGGCGGGAGCATCCTGGCGCCTGGACAGGGCGATGAAGGGCAGCGCGAATGCCGCGATCCCCGCCGAGAGCACGTACGACTGCGCGTAGCCCCACACATCGGCGGCCTTGCCGAGCACGGGCTGCGCCCAGACCCCGCCGGTGGAAGACATCATCGAGTCGAAGGAGAGGATCGTCGCGCGCTGCTGGGACGGGATCATCCCGTTGATGTAGGTCTGCCGGATCGGCATCGTCGCCGCGAACAGCAACCCCCAGATCGTGGTGAATCCGATCACCGGCCAGAAGCTCTGGATGGATCCGATCATCACCAGCGTGATCACGCTCAGACCCGCCATCACGAGCAGCGCGGAGGTCCTGCGGCGGAAGAGCCCGCGGATGCGCGGTGCCGCGATCCCCCCGAGGATCTGCGCGCCCGCCACGATCGCGGCCGCCAGCCCTGCGATCTGGTACGCGTGCGGGTCGCCGTAGAGCTCGAGCAGGTAGGGCTGCAGCGCATAGAAGGCGTAGATCCCGACGCCGCCGGTGAAGAGGGCCTCGACCATCAGCCACTTGACGGCCGGGACTCGCCAGCCGTACTCGATGGAGTTCGAGGCGACCTTCCTCATATCCGCCAGGGGCTTTCCTCTCTTCTCGGGGGTGAACCCCACGTCGTGCATCAGCCTGAACGCGACCACGAACATCACCAGCAGAATCGCGGCGCGCAGCACGAAGGGAGCGCCCAGGCTGATCTGCTGGGCGATGAAGCCTCCCGCCACCGAGCCCCCGAGCATTCCCACCCCGGTGAGGATCTGACCGCGGCCGAAGACGGCCTCCAACTTGCCCGTGTAGCCCGTGGCGGTCAGCGCGTCGACCAGCCACGCCTCGACGGCGCCGGAGAAGAAGGTGAAGCCGAGGCCCAGCAGGAGCGAGGCGATCGCCCATTCCCAGAACGGCGCCTCGATCTGCCAGAGCAGGACGTAGAACAGGCTCGCCGCCGACAGCGTGAGGGTGCCGAGGAGGTATGAGGTGCGTCGCCCGATCGTGTCCGCGACGATGCCGGTCGGCACCTCGAAGATGACCATCCCTCCCGTGAAGAATGCGTTGGCCGCGAACGCCTGTAGGTTCGAGAGGCCGGCGTCGAGCAGGAAGATGGTGTTGATCCCCCAGATCAGCGATGCCGCCAGCGTGTTGCCCAGCATGAGCAGGAGGTAGGTGCGCTGGATCGAGCGAGAGGTCGGCATCGCCGGTCAACCTACTGACCGGTCAGACGGCGCCGACTCATCGGCCGATCCGACACCACAAAGCGAGAGGACCCGGTTTCCCGGGCCCTCTCTGTTTGAACTGACCTGACTGACCTTTCGATCAACCTGTCTTGCTCAAGTGCGACCACCCTAGCGTCTGCGACAGCAAGGTCAATGGGGTGCAAACGCAAGATCCCGCGTTTTGCGGCGATCTGCTGATTCGGCCGATTCGCCGATTTGCGCAAATTCGAGGATCACCACCTCCCTATTGCCAGCGCCCTCCCGCCTTTGCCCACTCGGCCAGGTGGTCGACGGAGCAGAACCCGTCGGCGACGCGGTGCTCTCCGCGGTGCCGGACCAGCAGCACGTGGATGTCGGTGAGCTCGGCGTCGCAGTGTGAGCATCTGGTCGTGCCGTCATCGAGCGATGGCGGCTCGGTCATCTCCCCCGCGTCCCAGTGGGCGCCCTGGATCGACCACGGGATCACGTGCTCGAGGCGGCAGAAGACCGCCCGGCGCTCCCCGGTGGGTGCGGCTGGGCTGTTTGTGGCGGCGATCAGGTAGGCGCGGAAGCCGTCGTCAGGCTCGACGTCGGTTCCACACCAAGTACAGGACTCGTTCCGCATACGGCTCAGATGACCGGCGTGGTGCTCTGAGGCTCCGTGGCCGGCGCCTGATCGACAACCCGGCGCCATTCGGTGATCCGGCCGCCGTGGATGACGAAGGCGGTCTTAGCGGTATCGCCGACGCCCTTGCCGCACTCGCCCGGCCCGGGTCGCTCGGTCAGCACGAAGGTCGCGATCGTGTACCTCCCGGATGACACGGCGTCGGTCAGCTTCGCGCCGCAGGGCAGCGACTGATTGAACGCCTCCACCTCCCGGCGATCCGTGAGTTGCAGAGGCTCCGTCCCGTTCTGGACGACGGTGGGGATCGCGAACCGCTCGCTCGCGGCCTGGACGTCCCCGGAGCGCAGCTCGTCCGCCCAGCTGCGGATCACGCGCACCGCGCCGGAGTCCGCGCCGCCCAGGACCGTGCTCTGCCGATCTGAGGATCCGCAGCCCGAGAACGCCAGCGCGCTCAGAGCGACATAAACGGCGGCCACAAAGACCGCCGCCGGACCTACGATCGCTCGAGCCGTCACCTGCCAATCATGGCAATGCCGGCAAGCGAGGCGGCTCAGCCCTCGTCGCGGCGCTCCGAGCGCTCCCGGTCGGCCAGCTTCCGCTCGAGATAGGCGGACTTGGCGGCTCGGCGCCGGTGCTGGCGCTCCTCAGCCGGGGTGATGGAGCTGGGGATCGCCTCGTGCTCCTCGGTCGCCCGCTCGTGCTGGGTGCGGCGCAGTTCCTCAACTGTGGGGTCGCGCTTGGGCATCGTCCTCAACGGGTTCCCGGTGGAGGCATTTCTAAGCCGATTTCCTTGACCTTTCGACGCGGGTATACGAACATACGTTCGATGCCCGTCGCATGCGCCCTGATCCCCCGCTTCCGGCTGATCGCAGCTACATCAAACGGGTCGCTCCCGGTCGGAGCGCCCTCGCATCTCTTGAACCGGCCGGCGGCTCTCGCCCCGGAGCCCGGCGCCGCGCAGTTGATCGGCGAGGTCTCCGGGCCGGCGGAGAGGTTCGGGTTGCGGCCGGGGATGAGGATGGGCGAGGCGCTCTCGCGCTGTCCGGAGCTGGCGCTGATCCCTCCGGATCCCGAGCGGGCCGAGCGCTCCTGGGAGGAGGCCCTGCGGCGGCTGGAGGGGATCGGCGCGGAGGTGGAGTCGGGCCGCGCCGGCGAGGCGTTCTTCGAGGCGGGCGGCCTGAGCCGCCTCTGGGGAGGGATCGAGGGCGTGCTGGATCGCGCCCGTGAGGAGCTCGGCATGTGCGAGGGTGCCCCGAGCGGAGCGAGGAGCAACCCGTCAAATGTTGGTCTCGGCGCGGGCCCCGGCCGCTTCTGTGCGTATGTGGCAGCCGGTCATTCGAAGGTCGTTCCGGAGGGACACTCGCGGAAGTTCCTGGCGCCACTCCCCGTGTCGCTTCTCTGCGGGCGGCTCGGAGACGGTGACGACCTTCCCAACGAGCTCGAGCGGCTCGGGATCTCCACCCTCGGGCGACTCGCGGAGCTGCCGCGCGACGCGGTCGCCGATCGCTTCGGGCGGCTGGGGCTGCGCGCCCTGCGGCTGGCGTGCGGCGGCGACGAGCCGCTGCGGCCGAGGCCGGTGCGCGAGCCGATTGCGGTCGAGCTCGAGTTGCCCGAGGCCGTCTCGGGCCCGCAGCTCGAGAGGGCGCTCGAGCTGCTGATCTCCCGCCTGCTCGCGCACGGCGCTCGCCGCGGCAGGACGCTGAGGGCGCTCCGGCTCTCCGCCCGGCTCGCCGCCGGCGGGGGCTGGCGCCGTCAGGTCGCGCTGCGGCGGCCCAGCGCGGATCGATCACGGCTCGCCGACGCCCTCCTCCCCCACCTCACCCTGCTCCCGGCCCCGGCGGCGACGCTGCGGCTGGAGGCGATGGCGCTCGGGCCGGAGACCGGAGAGCAGCTCACCCTCTCCAGTCCGGAGGGGGAGCGGCGCAGGCGCATCTCCGAGGCGGTCCGCCAGACCCGCACGGCCGCCGGCCCCGACTCGCTGCTGCGGGTGCTCGAGGTCGATCCCGGCTCACGGGTGCCCGAGCGCCGGGAGGTCTTGATGCCGTTCCCGGAGGAACTTTGAGGCCCGGCAGGGTCAACAAACCCTGGCCGGTGCCGGTCCAGGCGGACGCCGATGGGACGCCGCGCACGGTCGGCCGGCTTGCGGTCGAGTCGGTTCGCGAGGAATGGCTGGTCGAGGATGGATGGTGGACCCAACGGCCCCTGCGGCGCCGCTATTTCGAGCTGGTGCTCGAGGACGGCAGCGACGTCGTCGTCTTCCGCGAGCCTGCCACATCGGACGGGTCGCGCTCTCGCGCACCCTCGTATCAATGGTTCCGGCAGCGGGACTGATGGCCGGCTTCACGGAGCTCCATTGCCATTCCGCCTACTCCTTCCTGGACGGTGCCTCCGACCCCTCCGAGCTGGCGGCCACGGCGGCCGAGCTCGGCCACGAGGCCCTGGCGCTGACCGACCACGACAACGTCTGCGGGGCGATGGAGTTCGCGCATGCGTGCAAGGGGGTCGGCGTCCGCCCCATCCTCGGCTGCGAGCTGACCGTGGAGGTGCCGCGGCGGATGCCTCGCCCGGTCCACGTCACGCTCCTGGTCGAGAGCGCGAGGGGCTGGGCGAGCCTCTGCCGGCTGATCACCGAGGCCCATCGCGGGACCCGCACATCAAACGGGTTGCGCTATCGCGCACCCTCGCATCAACGCGACCCCCTGCCCCCCTCGGTCGCCATCGACGAGCTCGATCGCCACACCGAGGGGCTGGTCTGCCTCTCTGGCTGCGCCCGCGACGGCGCGGTTGCCGGGAGCTGGGAACGGGGCGATCCGGCCGGCGGTGCGGCCCTGGCACGGCGGCTGCTGGGGGCGTTCGGCCCCGATCGCTTCCGGATCGAGCTGCAGCGACCGCTCTGGCGCCGTGACCGCTCGCGCAATCGCTGGCTCACCTCGCTGGCGGAGAGTCTCGGCGTCCCCACGGTGGCGACCGGTGACGCCCACGCCCACGATCGCTCGCGACTCGCCCTCCAGGACGCGATGGTGGCGGTGCGGCTGGGGGCGACGCTGGACGAGACCGAGGCGCTCCGCCGCGGCAATTCCACCTCCACCCTGCTTGCATGCGAGGGTGCGCCGCAAGGCGCAACCCGTTTGATGTCTGCGGCGGCGCGCTTCCGCGATCACCCCGAGGCCGTTGCCGAGACAGCGCGGCTCGCCGAGCGCCTGCGCTTCGATCTCACCAGGGAGCTCGGCTACAGCTACCCGGGCGCCGAGGACAGGAGCGCCGACAGGCGCCTGGCCGAGCTCTGCGGGGTCCGCATCGTCCACCGCTACGAGGGGACGCCGCACCGCGCCGAGGCCGAGCGGCGACTGGAGGAAGAGCTGGCGCTGATCAGGAAGCTGCGCCTCTCCTGCTTCTTCCTGCTCCATCACGACATGCTGGAGCTGGCCCGCGAGGTGGCGGCCGAGGTGCGCGGCCCGGACTCCGCGAGGCGGCTGCTGCCGCCGGGACGCGGCCGCGGCTCCAGCGTCAGCTCGCT
>JAWVFG010000071.1:0-4361 GCA_033856335.1 Solirubrobacterales bacterium | reverse complement strand
CTCAGCTCGTGGGAAGCGGGTGGGCGCTAACGACCTTGGGTGTGCTCAATCGGCGTGGGGGCTGGGGGGTGGTGCGCGGGGGGACTGGATCCCTTGAGCGCGACCGTTGAGCCGAGCGTCGCGGCTACGAAGATGCTCGCGGTCGCAGCCTTCATCCGTCGCTCCGTGAGCCAGCTCCGATGCTGGGCCTGAAGCCAGGATCTTGCTCCGCTGGCGCCCGCCATGGCTGCCATCGCACATCCAGCACACATGGCCCGGACGATACCGACGCTGGCTAAACGGATCTGGCTTCGCAGCTCGCGCACTCGCCACGCAAGGTCACGTCATGGCTGTGCACGCTGAAGTCCGGCCGCTGCGCGAGGGCGACGATCGCCTGCTCGAGGCCGTCGTCCTCGAAGGCGACGACTCGACCGCACTGCTCGCAGACGATGTGATGGTGGTGATGCCCGCCGGGGTCGACCCGCTCGTAGCCGGCCGCCTCTCCGCCGACGTCGACCCTCTGGATCAGCCCCAGCCCCTCGAGCTGCTCCAGTGCCCTGTAGACCGTCGCCCGCCCGACCCCCGGCAGCCTCCGGTCGATCTCGAGCGCCGTCAGGGCGCAGCCCTGCCCCCCGAGCAGGTCGACGACCTGCCGCCTGCCGCCGCCGCTGCGGAAGCCGGCCTCCGAAAGCGATGCCAGTGCCCGCTTGCTCCAGGTTTTCTCAGTCGCCGTCATCAGGCCGCTTCCGCCGGAACCGCCACTCGCTCCATCAGGGACCGCAGCCCCGACAGGACGAGGGCGACCAGGTAGCCGACGACGATACATCCGGCAATCGACGCGCCCGCGGCCAGGCCCGCGTAGTAGGAGAGATAGAGGCCCGCCACGCCCGCGCAGACGCCGAGCGCGGAGGCGGCGGCCATCATCGTGCCCACTCGATGGGTGAAGACGCGCGCCGTCGCGGCCGGGCCGACGAGCGCTGCGACCGCCAGCAGCGTGCCGAGGCCCTGCGCCGCGACCAGGACCGCACCGGCCAGCAGGATCAGGACCGCGATGTCCGACACCGTCGGCGAGGCGCCGAGAGACCTCGCCGTGGTCCGGTCGAAGGCAACTGTGAGGAGGCGCCAGTGGAGGGCGGTCAGGCTGGCCACGACTCCCACTGCCAGGATCGCCGAGATCAGGAGATCCGAGTCAGACGGGGCGAGGATGTCGCCGAAGAGCAGGCTCTGGATGCCCGGCGGTGAGCTGGGGGAGAGCGCCAAAAGGGCTCCGAGACCGAAGAAGCCCGTGACGACGACGGCGACGGCCGCGTCCCGGCCGATGCCGGGAACCCGGCCGACGACCGCAATCGCGAGCGCCGCGATCGCGATCCCCGGAATTCCGCCGACCAGGATGGGGACCCCCGCGAGCGCGGCGATCACCAGGCCGGGAAAGAGCGCGTGGGAGAGCGACTCCGCCGCGTAGGAGACGCCGTAGAAGACAACCCAGCAACCGAGCGCTCCGCTCGCGAGCGAGATCAGCCCGACCTCGAGCAGCGCCCTGCGGATGAATTCCTGGCTCAGCGGGTCTGTGACGAAGTCGATCATCAGTGATGGTGGGCGGGGAGGATCCCGACCCGGTCGCTGCCGGGGATCTCGATGATCGCCCCCGCATAGGTCTCCTCCAATACCTGCCGATCGAGGACATCGTCCGGCTTGCCGAATGCGATCTGCCGCTTGTTGAGGCAGACCACCGCGTCCCAGCGCCTCGCCTGAGCGAGATCGTGGGTGGCGATGACGATCCCGCGCCCCTCCGCGGCGAGCTCGGCGATCAGGGACTCGAGACCTCTCGCCGCGGGGACGTCGAGCCCGGAGAACGGCTCATCGAGAAGCAGCAGCTGGGCGTCCTGGACGAGACCGCGTGCGATCAACACCCGCTGGCGCTGTCCACCCGAGAGATCGCCGAACGTGTCATGGGCGCGGTTGGCGACGCCGACCCGATCGAGTGCTGCTCGCGCAGCCTCCCGATCGGCATGGCCGGGGCGCTTCCACCAGGGAAGCCGGGGGAGGGCGCCCATCAGCGCGACCTCGAGGGCCGAGACGGGGAAGTCGAGGCGGGAGCGCTCCGTCTGCGGAACGGTGGCGGTGCGGACCCGGACCTCGATGCTCCCCTTCATCGGCCGCAGCTCGCCGAGCAGCGCACGGAGCAGAGTCGTCTTTCCTCCGCCGTTCGGCCCGAGCAGCGCGATGCGCTGGCCGGCGCTCACCTCGAAGTTCACGCCTTCGACCGCGGGAGTGCGACCGTATCCCGCGGCGAGCTCGTGGGCTCTCGCGAGGACCTCAGCCAAGGCCACTGACCTCACAGCCACCGTTGCCGCCGGTGAAGCCCTTGACCATCTGGTCGGCGTTGGCCTGCTCCATGTGGAGGTAGGTGTCGCCGGTGGATCCCGCTGGGCCGAGGGTGTCGCCATAGAGGGTGTAGCTCGAGCTCGCGCCGGTCTGGGACGCGATGGTCTCCGCCAGCTTCGGGCTCAGCGAGCTCTCCGGGAAGATCGCCCTGACGCCCTCCTTGCGGATCAGGTCCGCCAGGTTGCTGAGGTCCTGGGCGTTGGGTTGCGCCTGGGTCGTCTGGGACGGGATCACGGCTCCGACCACGTCGATCCCGTAGCGGTTCGCGAAGTAGGGGAAAGCATCGTGATCGGTGACCAGCTTTCGCTCCGGCGGCGGGACCGTGTCCATGCACCTTGCGATGCCGGCGTCGAGCCGCTTCAGCTTCGCCAGGTATGCATTCGCATTCGCCTGGAAGGTGGGCCTGTCCTTGGGGTCGACCTGGGAGAGCTGCGCGGCGATTTGGCTGACCGCCTCCTCGGCGTTCCGCGGGTCGTGCCACCAGTGCGGGTTGTACCTCGATGCCTCCGGACCACCCGATTCGCCCGGGAGGTTCACGGGCACCGCTGCCCCGAGATCCACGACCTTCGCGTCGCTGCCGCTGTCTGAGACGACCTTCCCCATCCAGGCGTCGAGGTTGTCGCCGTTGGTGAAGACGATCTTGGCGCCGGCGGTTGTCGTGACGTCGTCGGGCCGCGGCTCGTAGTCGTGCGGGTCCGTGTTCGGGGCGAGGATCTGATGGACGTCAACGGCGTTTCCACCGATCTGGCGAACGAAGTCCCCGATCTGCGTGGTGGTCGCGACCGCCGTCACCTTGCCCGAGCTCGACCCCGAGCTGCCGCAGCCCGCGACCAGCAGGGCTGCGGCCAGAGCCCCAGCCACAGCCAACCCGCGCCTGCGCGGGCCGACCGCTCGCGCGATCGCCGCGAGGCCGAACACCGCGCCACTGAGGGTGGCGATCGTCGCCCCCGGTGGGGCGTTGGTCTTCACGGAGAGCCAGAGGCCCGCGGTGCCCTCGGCCGCGGCGAGCAGAACGCTGCCGATCTGCCAGGAGAGCATCCGGTTCGCGAACAGCCTCACCGTCGCCGCCGGCGCCACGAACAGCGCGGCGACCAGCAGCGCGCCGATGACGCCGAGGGCGGCCGTGGTCGCGAGGGCGATCAGCCCCAGAAGGACGACGTCGAGCCAGCTGTCACCCGAGGCCGGTCCGCCGACCTCGTCGAATCCGCTCGCCAGCCACCGCCGCCCGAAGAGGACGTTGCCGATCAGGATGGCCGCGGCGGCGAGGATCGCAAGCCGGATGTCGGCGCCGCTCACCAGCAGCAGGCTGCCGAACAGCAGCTGCTCGACGTTCGAGCCCGAGTGGTAGACGTCGCTCGCCAGGATCACGCCGCCGGCCAGGCACCCGACGAGAACGAGCGCCGTCAGGCTGTCGTACGCGGTGCCCCGGCGGCGGGCCAGTCCCCAGACCGACGCGGTGAACGCGACCGCCACACCGAACGCCCCGAGGGACGCCGAGAACCCGATTCCCTCGGCGAGCACGAGACCGGGAAACGTCGCCGTTCCCACCGCATGGGAGAAGAAGGCAAGGCCGCGCAGGACGACCCAGGTGCCTAGGACACCTGCGCCGACACTGAGAATGAGGACCTCAACCAGGCCCCTCTGGACAAAGGGGAGCTGGAACGGCTCGAACACCTACCTGTCCTTTCCGGGCCGTTCCCCCGGTCCGCTTGCTCGACCGGTGCCTCCAGCTCCGGTTACTCGATCGGTGCGTCCAGCGCGTCCCAATCGTCCTTGCTGGCGAACTTCGTCAGCTTGGTGCCCTGGTTCGTCGCCCGGAACGCGTAGCGGACGCTGGTCTTGCCGTCCTTGCCCTGACGCTCGTAGGTCGTCTTGCGAACCTCGGACTCCGGAATCTGGACCTTCTCTCTGAGCTTGACGTCGTAGAACTCGATAGCCATTGAGATCTCCTCTCTCAGCCTGTGCCCTGGGCGGGCCCTTGTGTTCCGCCAACGAGC
>JAWVFG010000070.1:0-34834 GCA_033856335.1 Solirubrobacterales bacterium | reverse complement strand
ACGTCACCCCGCTCACCCTCGGCATCGAGACCAAGGGCGGCGTGATGACCAAGCTGATCGAGCGCAACACCACGATCCCGACCAAGAAGTCGGAGATCTTCTCGACGGCCGAGGACAATCAGCCGTCCGTGGAGGTCCACGTGCTGCAGGGCGAGCGCGAGATGGCGTCCGGCAACAAGAGCCTGGGCAAGTTCCAGCTCACCGGCATCCCGCCGGCGCCACGCGGCGTGCCGCAGATCGAGGTCACCTTCGACATCGACGCGAACGGCATCCTCAACGTCTCCGCCAAGGATCTCGGCACCGGCAAGGAGCAGAAGATCGAGATCAAGGGCGGCTCCGGGCTCGACGACAGCGAGGTCGAGCAGATGATCAAGGACGCCGAGTCCCACGCCGACGATGACCGCCGCCAGCGCGAGCTGGCCGAGGCGCGCAACGTCGCCGAGAACGCCGCCTACCAGGCGGAGAAGCAGCTCGGCGAGCTGGGCGACAAGGTCGATTCCTCCTCCAAGGAGGAGATCGAGGCGGCGATCAAGGACGTCCGCGAGTCGCTCGGCTCCGAGGACTCGGGCGAGATCCGCTCCAAGTCGGATGCGCTGCAGGCGGCCTTCCAGAAGGTCTCCGAGCAGATCTACTCGCAGGCGGCCGAGGAGCAGGCCGCGACCTCCGGCGACGGCGCCTCGCAGAACGGCGCCGGCGACGAGGAGGAGGTCGTGGACGCCGAGGTCGTAGACGACGAGAAGACCTCGTAAGGGGGGCGCATGTCGGACGAAAATGATGCGAGGGCGCGCGACAGCGCGACCCGTGATGAGAAGGTCGATGAGGAGGTCGTCGACGCCGAGGTGGTCGACGACCCTCGCGCACCCGCAAGCGAGGAGACCGACGGCAACGACGCCGCGGACCAGGTCGAGCGAGATCTGGACGAGCTCGCGGAGACCAAGCGCGAGCGCGACGAGTACCTGGAGCTGGCCCAGCGAACCAGGGCCGACTTCGACAACTACCGCAAGCGAGTGGCCCGGGAGACCTCCGAGGCGCTCGCCCGCGGCAAGGCGGAGCTGGCTCGCGAGCTTCTGCCCGTGATCGACAACCTCGAGCGAGCGCTGAATGTGGGGGAGGACGCCTCGGCGCATGAGGCACTCGCCCGCGGCGTCGCCATGGTCCACGATGAGCTTCGCGGACGGCTGGAGAACGCCGGCGTCGAGGCGTTCGACCCGATCGGCGAGCGGTTCGATCCGCAGCTGCACGAGGCGCTCTCGACCCGCCCCGAGGAAGGAACCGAACCCGGCATGGTCGTGGAGACCCTCGAGAAGGGCTACCGGCTGAACGGACAGGTGCTGCGGCCGGCCAGGGTGGTAGTGAGCAAGTAATGGCCGCCCCACGCGACTTCTATGAGGTGCTCGGCGTCTCGAAGTCCGCCTCGCAGGACGAGATCAAGAAGTCCTACCGGGAGCTGGCCCGCAAGTGGCACCCGGACCGGAACCCAGACGACCCGGAGGCCGAGGAGCGCTTCAAGGAGGTCCAGCAGGCCTACGACGCGCTCTCCGATCCAGAGAAGCGCAAGCAGTACGACGCCGGCGGCCGGCTGGGCGGATTCGGCGCGGGGGGCTTCCAACCCGGCGGCGGATTCCCCGGCGGCGGCTTCACCTCCGACCTCGGCGACATCTTCACCTCGTTCTTCGGCGGCCGGGGCCGCCAGCAGGGCCCGCGCGAGCAGCGGGGTCGCGACCTCGAGACCGAGGTCCGGCTCTCCTTCGACCAGGCCATGCACGGCACCCAGATCGCCGTGTCCGTCCCGACCACCGGGCCCTGCCCGACCTGCGGTGGCAACGGCGCGAAGCCGGGCACCTCGCCGCGGGTCTGCCCCCGCTGCCAGGGAACCGGCATCGACGCGCAGAGCCAGGGCCTCTTCTCGATCTCGCAGCCATGCCCCGAATGCGGCGGCCAGGGCAGCATCATCGACGACCCGTGCCCGACCTGTGACGGCAGCGGGATCACCCAGGAGACAAAGCGCTACCGAGTCAACATCCCGGCGGGCGTTCACGACGGCAGCAGGATCAGGCTGGCCGGAAAGGGCGAGTCCGGGTACCGCGGAGGTCCGCGCGGCGACCTCTACGTGACCACCCGGGTGGCCCCCTCGCCCGTCTTCAAGCAGCGCCCAGACGGGAATCTCGAGGTCGATCTGCCCGTCACGGTCGCCGAGGCGATCCAGGGAGCGACCATCGAGGTCCCGACCCTGGACGGCTCAAAGACGATCCGCATTCCCCCCGGCACGCAGCACGGGTCCATCCAGCGCCTGCGCGGCGAGGGGCCACCGCGGCCAGCATCAACGGCGGCCACAAAAACCGCCGCCGGATCTAGTCGGGGCGACATCTACTACCGGATTCGAATCGACGTTCCGAAGGAGCTCTCGGACGAGCAGCGCGAGGCGGTCGAGAAGCTCGCCGAGGCGCTCAACGGCCAGAACCCACGGGCCTCGCTGCTCGGTCAGACATCAACGGCCGCCACAAAAGCCGCGGCCGGATCATCCGGTGCGGAAGGGAGAGTTGAGGACTGATGGCTGACGGTGTAAGCAGAAAGAACCAGCGCGAGCAGGCGATCGACCAGGAACGGGGCGTCTTCATGATCTCGGTCGCCGCCGAGCTGGCTGAGATGCATCCCCAGACACTGCGGATGTACGAGGCGCGAGGGCTGATCACGCCGAAGCGCTCGCCGAAGAACACCCGGCTCTACTCGCAGGCCGACGTGGAGCGCCTGCGGCGGATTCAGCAGATGACCGGCGAGGAGGGTCTCAACCTGGCGGGCGTCGAAACCGTGCTGGAGCTCGAGCGCCGCCTGGAGCGGATGCGCCTGGACATGATCAGGATGCGGAAGCGCGCGGCCGAGATGGAGAACCGCATGACCGAGGAGCTCGAGCGGCTGCGGAAGTCGCTGGGCGGCGAGCTCGTGCCCTACGGCGCCTACGAGCCGGAGAACATGGCCCGCGGATCCACCAGGATCCACATCAGGCGCCGCGCCAACTAGCTGCTGCCGGCGCTGGCGAGCTCGGGGTCGAGGCCGGCGTCGGTGAGCGCCTCGGCCTGATCGATGTAGAGGCGCCAGTAGGAGATCTTGCCATCGCGGAAGGTGATGGTGTGCGCGTCGTGGACGTCCATCTCGATGTCGTCCCGCTCCCCCTTGCTGTGGGTGTGCAGCAGCGCGACGACGCGGTCGCCCGCTGGGAGCAGCCGGAAGTCCCGGACCTCGACGTCCTCGAACCCGCTGCTCAACATCTCGACGACGCGCCTGGCGCCCTCGGGCCCGCGGTAGCTGCCGGAGGGAAGGTCGGGGTCGTAGACCTCCACGTCATCGGTGAAGAAATGCAGCACGCCGTCGACACCCTCGCGGTTGAAGGTCTCCAGAATGCGCTGATAGGTCTCGAGATTGGTCTCCATAGCCGTCCTTGACAGGAGTCGGGGCATCCTAAGCTGGCGGAATCCTCTATGCCACCCCACAATTGCCTTAACCGATTGCATTAGCTGAACGTCGCGTATATCTAAGCCAAATCGACTCAGATTTCTTTACTTTAGGGACTGAAGCCGGTACCATGGTCCGAGATGCAACCTGACCGATTCACGATCAAGTCCCAGGAGGCGGTCGCCGCCGCTCAGCGGCTTGCCGCCGAGGGATCGAACCCCGAGGTGGGCCCGCCCCACCTCCTCCTCGCCCTGCTGGACCAGGACGAGGGCGTCGTCGTGCCCGTCCTCCAGCGCCTCGGCGTCGATGCCCAGGACGCGCGCAGCCGGGCCCGCGAGGCGATCGGCAAGCTGCCCAAGCTGAGCGGCAACACCGTTCCCGACGTTCGGCCGTCGAGCGAGTTCGTCTGGGTACTCCAGCAAGCGGAGAAGGAATCGACCGGGCTCGGAGACGAATACATCTCCACCGAGCACATCCTGCTCGCCCTGGCCGAGCCGAAGTCCGGCGTGGCCGATCTGCTTCCGGACCGCAAGGAGCTCATGCAGGCGGTCTCGGAGGTACGCGGCCCCCATCGCGTCACCTCGCCCAACCCGGAGGACACCTTCGGCGCGCTCGAGAAATACGGGCGCGACCTGACCGTCGAGGCCGAGAGCGGCAAGCTCGACCCCGTCATCGGGCGCGACGAGGAGATCCGCCGTGTGATCCAGGTGCTCTCCCGCCGAACCAAGAACAACCCGGTGCTGATCGGCGACCCGGGCGTCGGCAAGACCGCGATCGTCGAGGGACTCGCACAGCGGATCGTCTCCGGTGACATCCCCGAATCCCTCCGCGACCGGCGCGTGATCGCACTCGACATCGGCTCCCTGCTCGCCGGATCCAAGTACCGCGGCGAATTCGAGGAGCGCCTCAAGGCCGTCCTCAAGGAGATCCAGGCCGCCGAGGGCCAGATAGTCCTGTTCATGGACGAGCTCCACACGATCGTCGGCGCGGGCGCGGCGGAGGGCGCCGTCGACGCATCAAATCTCCTGAAGCCGATGCTCGCCCGTGGCGAGCTGCGCGCTGTCGGCGCGACGACTCTCGACGAGTACCGCAAGCACATCGAGAAGGACGCCGCCCTGGAGCGCCGCTTCCAGCCGATCTTCGTCGGCGAGCCCGACGCCGGCGACACGATCGCGATCCTGCGCGGGCTCAAGGAGCGCTATGAGGTCCATCACGGAGTCCGGATCACCGACGCTGCCATCGTGGCCGCCGCGACCCTCTCCGACCGGTACATCGCCGACCGCTTCCTGCCCGACAAGGCGATCGACCTGATCGACGAGGCCGCATCGCGGCTGAAGATCGAGATCGACTCGATGCCCACAGAGATCGACGAGGTCGAGCGGCGCATCCAGCAGCTGGAGATCGAGCGCGAGGCTCTGAAGAAGGAGAAGGACGAGGTCTCCAAGGACCGCCTTGCCGCGATCGAAGCCGAGCTCGCGGACCTGCGCGAGCGCTCGTCCGAGATGAAGGCCCGCTGGCAGAACGAGAAGAGCGCGATCGACACCATCAAGTCCGCAAAGGCGGAGCTCGAGGAGGTGACCCGCGAGGCCGAGCGCGCCGAGCGCGACGCCGACCTGGAGCGCGCCGCCGAGCTGCGCTACGGCCGCATCCCGGAGCTCGAGAAGACCGTCCAGGACGCGGAGGCGAAGCTCGCCGAGCTCCATCGCGACGGCGGCTCGATGCTGACCGAGGAGGTCACCGAGGAGGACATCGCCGAGGTCGTCTCCAAGTGGACCGGGATCCCGGTCTCCCGCCTGATGGAGGGCGAGGTCGAGAAGCTGATCCACATGGAGGAGCGCCTCCACGAGCGGGTGATCGGCCAGGACGAGGCCGTCGAGGCCGTCTCCGGCGCGCTGCGGCGCTCGCGCGCCGGCCTCTCCGATCCCGATCGCCCGATCGGCAGCTTCCTGTTCTGTGGCCCGACGGGCGTCGGCAAGACCGAGCTCGCCCGGGCCCTGGCGGAGTTCATGTTCGACTCCGAGCAGGCGTTGGTCCGCATCGACATGTCGGAGTACATGGAGAAGCATGCCGTCGCCAGGCTGATCGGCGCACCCCCCGGGTACGTCGGCTACGAGGAGGGCGGCCAGCTCACCGAGGCGGTCCGGCGGCGCCCCTACTCGGTGATCCTGCTCGACGAGATCGAGAAGGCCCACCCGGACGTCTTCAACGTCCTGCTGCAGATCATGGACGACGGCCGGCTCACGGACGGCCAGGGCCGGACCGTCGACTTCAAGAACGCGGTCCTGATCATGACGTCGAATGTCGGCTCACAGTTCATCGCCGCCGAATCCGTGGAGGAGACGGCACGGGGGCAGGTGGAGGAGGCGCTCACCCAGACCTTCCCGCCCGAGTTCCTCAACCGGATCGACGACGTCGTCATCTTCCAGCGCCTCACCAAGGCGGACCTGGCCAAGATCGTCGAGATCCAGGTCGCCGAGCTCTCCGATCGCGTCCGCGAGCGCGGCATCGAGATCGAGCTGACCGACGGGGCGCGGGAGCTGCTCGGCAACCTCGGCTTCGACCCCACCTACGGCGCGCGCCCGCTGAAGCGGGTGATCCAGAAGCAGCTGATCGACAAGCTGGCGCTGCGATTGCTCGAGGGCGACTTCGCCGAGGGCGATGCCGTCAAGGTCGACGCCAGGGACGGCGAGCTGGTCTTCGAGAGGACCAAGCCCGCCAAGGCGAAGGAAAAGACTGAAAAAGCCGTTGCATAGGCACGGCTTCGCCTAATCGACCAAGTTCTCGGTATCCGGCTCGGTCGTCGCCTGGACGACTAATTAAGGGACGTGAATATTCGGGTTTCAGCCGAGGACGCCGGCTGGACCGTCCGGGAGGCCGTCTGGGGCCTCGAGGAACGGGTCCTGTGGCGAGGAAGCGATGTGACACGCGGAGCGCTCGGGCGCGCCGGCCGCGTCATGCGGCCGCTCCAGCGGCTGATCCAGACGAGGCTCACCTGGCCGGTCGCGGACGTCCTGAACGAGCGCGGCGGTCGGACGCGCGCCGCGATCGCGGCGGGAGCGGCGGCGATCGCAATCGCGGCCGCCGCGGGCGGCGCGATGAGCGCAACCCATCATCCCTATGCGCCCAAGGCCATTCCCGCCGCAGCCTCGGTCACGGCCGCGCCGCAGGCATCGGGCGTCATCCCCCTGCAGGGGGTGACCCCCCGGTTCCAGGCCGGCAACGCTCCGGCCGCACCTCCTCCACAGCCTCCGGCCAAGACAGCGGCCCCTCCGGCGCAGGTGGCCTGGCAGTTCGCCCAGGCGTTCGTCGGATACGAGGTCGGTCACTCGGGCAAGAAGGCCGGCGCCGCCTTCGCAGCCACCGCCACGAAGCCACTCGCCAAGTCGCTCGCTGCTGACCCGCCCCGCCTGCCAGCCACCGGCAAGGTGCCCCAGGCACGGGTTCTCAACGTCGTCCTCGGAGCCGCCGGCAAGGAGCAGGTGACGGCCAGCGTCTCGCTCGTCCGGCTCCGGGCGATCAGCGAAGTTCGCCTGACCCTGACGAAGAGCGGCGACCAGTGGCGCGTCGCTCAGGTCCTTGGCTGATGGGACGGATCAGGACGGCATTCGCGGCGGCGGCCGTGGGAGCGGCGATCGCCGCGCAGGGTGCGAGTGCGCAGACGACCACAACCGAGCCTCTGCCAACGACGACGACGGCCCCGCCTGAGCCGCCGGCGACCCAGCCACAGCTGCCGGTAACGGCCCTTCCGGCCCCGAAGCCCCCACGCAGGCACAAGCCGAAGGCACAGAAGAAGCCTCCGCATAAGCCATCGAACAACGGGGGCGCCAAGCCCGGCGCAAAGGGCGGCGAGAACGAGAAGGGAGCAGCCAAGGTCGGAGGTACCACCCCGCCGCCCCCCGCGCCGCTTGTCCCGACGGCCTGCGGCCCCATCGCGATTCCCGCCTATCTCGGCCCGATCTATCAGGCCGCCGCGCAGGCATATGACCTCGGCCCCTCAGGCCCCTCGATCCTCGCGGCGATCAACGAGATCGAGAGCAACTTCGGACAGAACATGGGCCCGTCCTCCGCGGGCGCCGTCGGGTGGATGCAGTTCATGCCCTCGACCTGGGCGGAGTACGGCGTGGACGCGAACAACGACGGCACCACGGACCCCAGCAACCCGAACGACGCGATCTTCGCCGCGGCGAGGTATCTGCAGGCCGCGGGGATGCCCGGGGACCCCGAGGGCGCCGTCTTCGCCTACAACCACGCGGACTGGTACGTCGCCGAGGTCATGGCCCGCGCCGCCTGCTACAGCGGGATCGGCAATGGAGCGATCGGTGGCCTCTCCCTGATCCCGAAACTGCAGGAGCTCGTCTGCTCCCCCGCCCAGGGCGTTCGCGAGTCGATCCCCGCCGACTACATGAAGGCCTTCCAGGACGCCGCGGGGCGCTACGAGCTGGGGCAGAGCGGCGTCTGGGCGCTCGCCGCGGTGGCCCGGGTCGAGTCCAACTTCGGCAAGGGAATGAGCGCGGACCAGCTCGACTCGGCCGGCCCGCTCGGCATCACCGAGGACAACTGGAAGCAATACGCGGTGGATGGGAACGGAGACGGCAAGATCCAGCACCGGAGCCCCGCAGACTCAGCAGCGACCCTGGCGCGGATGATCTGGTCGGCGGGCGACCTGCGCGCGGGGCTCTTCCTGCACAACCACGCCGAGTGGTACGTCGACTCCGTACTCAACGACGCCGAGGCCATGGCGGGTAGCTGCCAGGTGAAGACCGTGGCCTATTCGGTGGCGCTGCCCGGGCCGACGAGCGCGGCGATCAACTGGGGCAACGTCGAGCTCTCGAACTCCCTCGAGATGGTCGACATCCAGTCGGGCTCGATCGACCCGCGGATCCTCAACATCCTCGGCGCGATCAGCCAGCAGCACACGATCCGGATCTCGGCGCTGCGCTCCGACCACTCCAAGTACACCTCGAGTGGCAACATCTCCAACCACTACTACGGCCGCGCCATGGACATCGCCGCGATAGACGGCGTGTCGTGCACGGATGTCTCCCCCGACGGGCCTTGCGGGACGATCGCCCGTCAGCTTGGCGCGCTGCCCGCCGGGCAGGAGCCCACCGAGCTGATCTACTGCTTCGATCCGGACGGCCCGAGCAATCCGAACGGCTTCGCTCAGGCTGACCACTGCGACCACGTCCACGTGGGGTTCGACGCTTAAGCAGAGGCGCGCGCCGCACGTGCCTCGTGTGGCTACAGCCTGGCGGGCAGCACGCCGCCGCGGAACCGACATAGGCTTCAGCCCATGTCGTTGCTCGAGACCGAGCGCCAGGGCAGGGTCCTCGTCGTGCGAGTCGACAACCCGCCGCACAACTTCATGACCGCCGAGATGGTGCGCGAGCTGGCGGGGCTGGTTCGCTCCCTCCGCGGCGACCGCTCGATCGGGGCCGTCGTGATCACCGGCAAGCCGGACGACCTCTACATCACGCACTACGACGTGAGCGAGATCCTGGCGAGCGTCAGGCGGGCGGGGATCGCGGCGCCGCCGTGGCTGACGGCCATCGTCCTGCGGGTCGTCGGGTCGATGCGGCGAGTCCCGATCCTGGGCGACCTGGCGGAGCGAACGCCCCTCGCCGCGGTGTTCGAGCTCTACCGGATCCACGACCTGTTCCTGGAGATGAATCGCTCCGATCTGGTCTTCATCGCCGCGATCAACGGCCCGGCGACCGGAGGCGGTTGCGAGATCTCGCTCGCCTGCGACATCCGGCTGATGGCCGACACCGACATCGCCATCGGCCTGCCGGAGATGACGATCGACTTCAACCCGGGCGCGGGCGGCACACAGCGGCTCCCGAGGCTTGTTGGCACGGGCCGCGCGCTGCAGATGATGCTCGAGGGAAGGACCTTGAGCCCTCGCGAGGCCCTCGACTTCGGCCTGGTCGGAGCGGTGGTCCCGCCGGATCAGGTCAAGGAGGCGGCGGTCCGGATCGGGCAGCGGCTGGCCACGCGCTCGCCCGAGGCGATTCGCTCCCTGAAGCGCGCGGTCTACGAGGGCGGCTCGATGCCGCTCTCCCGCGGCCTGGCGGTCGAGCGGAAGTGGTTCATGGTCGCGTCGGCCAGCGACTCCTCGCAGGAGAAGATGGTCGCGATGGTCGCCCAGCTCGAGCGGGATGGGACGTCGCCCTGGGCGTCCGCCGAAGGGCTGCTCCCATGGCAGGACGGGACCGCGGGAATATCCGAGGGTGCGCCGAAGGCGCAACCCGATTAGTTCAGGGCTCTACGCCGGAGGGTCGCTGCGCGACCCCCCGGATCAGCGGCCTCACCAGGGGCGGCGCCTTCGGCAGCTTTCCGCGCTCCAGGCTGTCGATCCAGAAGCCGGCATCGGCGAGCAGCTGGTCGGTCGCACGGTTCGGATGGCACCCGGCCGCGATCCAGCCCCAGGGCCGCTGGAGCCGGTCCTGCCAGCGGGCGAGGCCCGGCCTGCTGCTGCGGACGTGCTCGAGGTAGAGGAGCCTGCCGCCCTCGACCAGGACCCGTCGAGCCTCGGCCAGAGCGCGGGACGGGTCGCCGACGGTGCAGAGCACCAGCGTCGCTACGACCGTGTCGAAGCTGCCGTCGTCGAAGGGCAGGCTCTCGGCCGAGACCTCGACGACAGAGGGTTGTCCGGCGGCGCCCGGGTCCTTCGCCAGCCGCTCCCGGAGGCGCGCGGCCATATGGGGATCGGGCTCGGTCATGACCAGCTCGGTGACGGCGTCGGTGTAGTGCTCGAGGTTGTGGCCGGTCCCGGCACCGAGCTCCAGGACCCGCCCCGAGGCCGAGGCGAGCAGCTCGCGGCGCATCTCACCCAGCCCGGCACCCTCCGCTCGGGCCGTCATCCGGTCGTAGAAGCGAGCGAAGATGGGATGCTCACTCACCCCCTGATCATCTCCGCTCATCCGGACGCGCGCGCCGAATCACGCGCGGGATTGCGCTCGGCGCGCGAAAGTGAGAGAAAGGGGGCCAAGCCAAGAGGAGAGGAGAAGCGATGCCCACATACGTAATGCTCACCAACCTGACCTCCGAGGGGGTTCAGACGCTGAAGAACAACCCGACGCGGGTCCAGGAGGTCAACAAGGAGGTGGAGCAGCTGGGAGTCAAGGTCAAGGAGCAATGGGCCACGCTCGGCCAGTACGACTTCATCACCATCGTCGAGGCACCCGATGAGAAGACGATGGCTAAGGTCTCCGTCGAGCTCGGTTCGCGCGGCACGATGAGCAGCCAGACCCTGGCCGCGATTCCTTCCGAGGAGCTGGCGAGCGCCCTTTGAGGGTCCTCGTCGTCGGCGGAGGGGGGCGCGAGCACGCGATCATCCGCGCCCTCGCTCGCTCCCCTCAGCAACCCGAGCTGCTCTGCGCCCCCGGCAACGCAGGGATCGCCGAGGAGGCCCTCTCCATCGACGTGGGGGCCGATGACGTCGATGCGCTGGTCGGCACCGCGCGCGACGAGGCAGTCGACCTCGTCGTGGTGGGCCCCGAGGCGCCGCTGGTGGCCGGGATCGTCGATGCCCTCGAGGGGGAGGGCATCGCCGCATTCGGCCCAGGCGGCGAGGCTGCGCGCCTCGAGGGCTCAAAGCTCCACGCCAAGGAGCTGATGAGCGAGGCCCGTGTCCCGACCGCCGCCTACACGGTGCTTCGCTCCCGGGAGGAGGCGCTCGATCAGATCGCTTGCGCGTCCTATCCGGCCGTGCTCAAGGCCGACGGCCTGGCGGCGGGCAAGGGGGTGATCATCTGCGCCTCGGAGGCCGAGGCACGAGAGGCGGTCGACGTCTTCTTCACGGAGCGGCGCTTCGGCGACACCGAGGTGGTGATCGAGGAGTTCCTCGAGGGGGAGGAGCTGTCCCTGCTCGCGCTCTGCGACGGGGAGAACGTGCTCCCCCTCGCCCCGGCTCAGGACTACAAGCGGATCTACGACGGCGACGAGGGCGCGAACACCGGAGGCATGGGGAGCTATTCGCCGGTCCCGGGTTTCGACCCCGCCGAGACGAACCGGATCGCCGACCTGGTCCACCGCCCGATCGTCGAGGCGATGGCGCGTCGCGGGACCCCCTACCGGGGCGTGCTCTACGCGGGATTGATGCTGACTGAGGCCGGTCCCAAGGTGCTCGAGTACAACTGCCGCTTCGGGGACCCGGAGACCCAGGCCGTGCTGCCGCGGCTCCGCTCCGATCTGCTCGCGCTCTGTCTGGCCTCGAGAGAGCAGGGAGGCCTCGCGGGCTTGGACGCCGCCTTCGCGGACGACTGGGCGGTGACCGTAGTGCTTGCCTCCGCCGGCTACCCGGCGTCCTCGTCGAAGGGCGACGTGATCGAGGGGCTCGATCAGGCCTCGGCGAAGGAGGGCGTCGAGGTGACCCACGCCGGCACCGCGCGCAGGAATGGAGAGGTGGTGACGGCCGGCGGGCGCGTACTCAACGTCACCGGGCTCGGGCCGACGGCCGCTGACGCCCGCCGGCGCGCTTACGATGCGGCTGATTTGATCAGCTTTGAGGGGCGGCAGATGCGAACCGACATCGCCGCCAGGGCTCTGGACCGAGAAATGACGACCGAACGGAGGAGCTGATGCCCGAGGGCGAGGTTGCCGAGACGATGCCCGAGGTCCAGGAGGCGTTCGAGGAGATCGAGGTCGACGCTCCGCTGGTGGGGATCATCATGGGCTCCAAGAACGACAAGCCCAAGCTGCAGCCGGCCGGCGAGGCGCTCCAGGACCACGGCATCCGCTATGAGGTGCGCGTCCTCAGCGCCCATCGCGACCCCGTGGCGACCGGCGATTACTGCACCAACGCGCGGATGCGGGGCCTGAAGGTCATCATCGCGGGCGCCGGGATGTCCGCCGCACTGCCCGGCTTTGCCGCCTCGCACACCGACCTGCCGGTCATCGGGGTGCCGATCTCGGGCAAGAACCTGGGCGGCCTGGACGCGCTGCTTTCGGCTGTGCAGATGCCGCCGGGCGTTCCGGTCGGCTGCGTCGCGATCGACGGGGCAAAGAACGCAGGATTGCTGGCGGTCCGGATCGTCAATGCTTAGGACGTGATCCCGCGCTACACACGCGACGAGATCGGCGCCGTCTGGACCCAGCAGCGCCGGATGGAGACGTGGCTCAAAGTCGAGCTGGCGGCGACGGATGCCTGGGCGGCCGAGGGCGCCGTGCCCGAGGAGGCGGCCAGGGCCTGCCGCGAGAAGGCTTCGTTCACGGTGGAGGCGGTCGAGGAGCGTGAGCGGACGACGGGTCACGACGTCGCCGCGTTCGTCGACGTCGTCTCGAGCTCGATCGGCGACGAGGGGCGCTGGCTTCATTACGGCCTGACCTCCTCGGACGTGCTTGACACGGCGCTCGCGCTGCAGCTCTCGGACGCCGGAGAGATCGTGCTTCTCGGCGCCCGCGCCTATCGTGACGCCCTGGTTGCGAGGGCCAGGGAGTTCGCCGAGACGCTCTGCGTCGGACGCACCCACGGCGTGCACGCCGAGCCCACCACCTTCGGACTGCGCCTGGCGAGCTTCGCCTTCGAGGCGGACCGCAACCTCCAGCGCCTCACCGGCGCCTTCGAGCAGGTCGCCGTCGGCAAGCTCTCCGGCGCCGTCGGGACCTACGCGTCGATCCCGCCGTCCGCCGAGGCGCGGGTTATGGAGGCACTCGGACTGGCGCGGGAGGACGTCTCCACCCAGGTCGTACCGCGGGACCGCCACTCGGTGGTGCTGGCCCGCATCGCGATCGCCGGCGGGGGGCTCGAGCGCTTCGCCACGGAGATCCGCAACCTCCAGCGCACCGAGGTGCGCGAGGTCGAGGAGCCGTTCGGCGCCGGCCAGAAGGGCTCCTCCGCGATGCCGCACAAGCGCAATCCGATCCTGGCGGAGCGGATCACCGGCCTGGCGCGGGTCCTGCGCGGCTACTCGCAGGTCGGGCTCGAGAACATCGCGCTCTGGCACGAGCGAGACATCTCGCACTCCGGCGCCGAGCGCGTCGTCCTGCCCGACGCGACGATCGCACTCGACTACATGCAGGACATCGCCACACGGATCGTCGAGGGGATGACGGTGCACACCGACCGCATGCTGGAGAACATCGAGCTCACTCACGGCGCGCTCTTCAGCCAGCGCGCGCTGACCGCCCTGGTCGACTCCGGGATGACCCGGGACGACGCATACCGGCTCGTTCAGGAGAGCGCCCAGCGAGCCTGGGACGAGGGGACGAGCTTTCGCGAGCTGATCGCGGCGGCCGCGCCCCAGCTCGATCTCGACGCCGTCTTCGACTACCGGGCGTACCTCGAGCACGTTCCCGAGGTGATCGCGCGCCTGGATAGTCTTGCGCCGTGATCCTCTACACCTGCGGCCAGAAGAAATCCCATGCCGCCATCGGGCACGCCTGCGGTCGCGCGGCCAAGGCGCTCGATGAGGCCGGATACGAGTACGAGGTCCGCGACCTCCCGGGCTACCGGTTGATGCCCTGGACCTGGGGTGAGCGTCGTCGCGGCCGCGAGGAGGTCAGGGAGCTGACCGGGCAGATTAACCTGCCGGTGCTGGTCCTCGACGAGGGCAGGACGGTGGTCAGCTCGGGCAAGATCGTCGACTGGGCCAAGGCTCACCCGGCCTATCAGCCCGAGGTCGGCGGCGGATGACGCCATCGCTGGCCGATCTGCGGCTCCATGCCTCCGGCAAGGTCCGGGAGATCTACGAGGACGGCGACGAGCTGATCATGGTCGCCTCGGACCGGATCTCCGTCTACGACGTGATCCTGCCCACCGCGATCCCGGACAAGGGCAAGGTCCTCACCCAGATGTCCCTCTTCTGGTTCGAGCTGACGGGCGACATCGTCCCCAACCACTTCATCTCCGAGGACGTGCCGCCCGAGGCGGCCGGGCGGGGCATGCGGGTCAAGCGCCTCGAGATGTTCCCCGTCGAGTGCGTGGTGCGCGGCTACCTCTCGGGCTCCGGGTGGAAGGAGTACCGCGAGTCGGGAGAGATCTGCGGCATCGAGCTGCCGGAGGGCCTGACCGAATCGGACAAGCTGCCCGAGCCGATCTTCACCCCGGCGACCAAGGCGGAGCTCGGCGAGCACGACGAGAACATCGACTTCGACCGCGCCGCCGAGATGATCGGCGACCGGCCGCTGATGGAGGAGCTGCGCCGGGTCTCGATCGAGATCTACCGGAGGGCGGCCGACCATGCCGCCGAGCGCGGGATCATCGTCGCCGACACGAAGTTCGAGTTCGGCAGCTCGCCGGGCGCGGACGTCGTCCTGGGCGACGAGGTGCTGACGCCGGACTCCTCGCGCTTCTGGCCCGCCGACGATTACCAGCCCGGCCGCTCCCAGGCTTCGTTCGACAAGCAGTACGTCCGCGACTACTCAGACTCGATCGGCTGGGACCACACCGATCCGGGGCCCGAGCTGCCAGAGGAAGTCGTGCAGAACACCCGGGCCAAGTACGTCGAGGCGTTCGAGAAGGTCACCGGCCGAAGCCTCGACTGAGGTCGCTTGTACCCTGACCCGGTGAAGGCCAAGGTCCTGATCCGGCCCAAGGAGGGCATTCTCGACCCGCAGGGGAAGGCCGTGGAGCGTGCGCTTCCGGCGCTGGGGTTCGACGGCGTCCACGACGTGCGCATCGGCCGCCTGGTCGAGCTCGAGACCGACGATCCGACCAAACTGGACGCGCTCTGCGAGAAGCTGCTCGCCAATCCCCTGATCGAGGACTTCGAGGTGGAGCTCGAGCAGTGATCGGTGTGGTTCAGTTCCCGGGCTCCTGCGACGAGCGCGACGCGCTGGCCGCTGTGGAGCACACCGGCGAGGGCAGGCTGGTCTGGCACGAGGAGACGGATCTCTCGGGGTTGGACGGCGTGGTCGTCCCCGGCGGCTTCTCCTATGGCGACTACCTGCGCGCCGGAGCGATCGCGCGCTTCTCGCCCGCGATGGAGGCGGTCTCGCGCTTTGCGGCCGAGGGCGGTCCGGTGCTCGGCATCTGCAACGGCTTCCAGGTGCTCTGCGAAGCCGGGCTCCTGCCCGGCGCCCTGCTGCCCAATGAGGGGCTGCTCTTCATCTGCCGGCAGGTCGAGCTCACCACCGAGGACTTCAGTGGTCCGTTCGGCTCGGCCATGAGCGCGGGCGAGCGCCTCTCGATCCCCGTCAAGCACATGAGCGGGCGCTACTTCGCCCCGAGTGAGGACCTCGGCCGGATGGAGGCGAACGGTCAGATCGCCTTCCGGTACGCGCCGGGCGAGAACCCGAACGGCAGCGTCCGCGACATCGCCGGGGTGGTCAACGAGGCCGGGAACGTGCTCGGCCTGATGCCGCATCCCGAACACGCCGTGGACCCGCTCACGTGCTCGGACGACGGCCTCGCACTGTTCCGCGCGCTCGCCGGCGCCCATCCGATTACGGTCCGCGCCGACGCGCGCCCTCCCGTCTCCGCGGCGTGAGCGCGGAGGTCTCCGAGAGCCGCCACCGCGAGCTGGGGCTCACCGACTTCGAGTACGCCCGGATCACCGAGCTGCTCGGCCGCGACCCGAACGAGGTCGAGCTGGCGATGTTCTCGCTGCTCTGGTCGGAGCACTGCGCCTACAAGCACTCGCGCAAGCTGCTGGGGCAGCTTCCGACCGAGGGCGAGCGGGTGGTGATGGGGCCGGGCGAGAACGCCGGCGCAGTCGACGTCGGCAACGGCTACGCAGTCGCCTTCAAGGTCGAGTCACACAACCACCCGAGCGCGGTCGAGCCATTCCAGGGTGCGGCCACCGGCGTCGGGGGGATCCTCCGGGACGTCTTCGCGATCGGCGCGCGCCCGATAGCCATCCTCGACTCACTGCGCTTCGGCGAGCTCTCCTCGGAGCGGTCGCGCTACCTGCTCGAAGGGGCCGTCGCCGGGATCGGCCATTACGGCAACTCGATCGGGGTGCCGACGGTGGGCGGGGAGGTCTACTTCGAGCCGTCGTACGAGCACAACTGCCTGATCAATGCGATGTGCGTCGGGCTGGCGCGAACCGACGAGATGATCCGCTCGGCGGCCGCGGGCCCGGGGAACCTGCTGGTGATCATGGGGGCGTCGACCGGAAGGGACGGCATCGGCGGCGCCTCCGTCCTGGCCTCGGCGGAGCTCGAGGCCGGCGACGACAGCAAGCGGCCCAGCGTCCAGATCGGCGACCCGTTCGAGGAATCGAAGCTGCTCGAGTGCTGCCTCGAGTTGCTGGAGCGCGGGCTGCTCGTCTCGCTCCAGGACCTGGTCGCCGCCGGACTGACCTCCTCCGCGGGCGAGATGGCGTCCAAGGGCGAGGTGGGGATCGACATCGACGTCTCCAGGGTGCCTCTGCGCGAGCAGGATCTGGAGCCGTTCGAGGTGATGATCTCCGAGTCCCAGGAGCGAATGCTCGCGGTGGTGGAGCCGTCGCGGCTCGACGAGGTGGTGGCGACCTGCGAGCGCTGGCAGACCGGCGCCGCGGCAATCGGCGAGATCACCGACAGCGGCAATCTGCGGGTGCTCGACGACGGGGTGGAGGTCGGCGACGTGCCGGTCTCGGTGCTTGTTGACGGCTGCCCGCTCTATGACCTCGAGCCCGAGGAGCCCGCCGGCTGGATGTACGGCAACACCGAGACGCTCGGCGAGAGCGTCGCGCTCAGCGCAGGCGGGTCGGCCGACCCGAGCGATCCCTCGGCGATCCTCTGCGCGCTGCTCGGCTCATCCGACGTGGCCTCGAAGCGCTGGGCCTTCGAGCAGTACGACTCCGTGGTCGGCTCGCGCACCGTCAGGCGGCCGGAGGCGGCCGACGCCGCGGTGCTGATGCTCCCCGAGTCCGACCGGGCGATCGCGGTGGCGATCGACGGGAACGGGCGCCGGGTCGCATGCGATCCATATGCGGGGACGGTCGAGGCCGTGCTCGAATGCGCCCAGAATCTGGCCTGCGTCGGGGCCGATCCGCTCGGCCTGACCAACTGCCTCAACTTCGGCAACCCCGAGAAGCCCAACGTCGCCTGGCAGCTCGAGCGAGCCGTGCGGGGCCTGGCGGATGCGTGTCTTGCGCTCGGCGTTCCCGTGGTCGGGGGGAATGTCTCCCTCTACAACGAGACCGAGCAGGGGCCGATCTACCCGACGCCGGTGGTCGGGATGGTCGGCGAGCTGCCCGATCCGGCGCGGGCCCCGGGGCTGGCGCCGCGAGAGGGCGACCGGCTGATCCTGGTCGGCCCGTTCTCGCCCTCGCTGGCGGGCTCCGAGCTCGCCAAGCAGCGCGGTGAGCTCGACGCCGGCCTGCCACAGCCCGCGATCGCCGCGGTGGCCGACGCGCTGGGCCTCGTCAGGGAACTGGTCCGCGATGGGGTTCCCTCCGCGGCGCACGACGTCAGCGACGGCGGACTCGCCTGCGCGCTGGCCGAGATGGCGATCGCCGCCGGCACGGGCATCGAGGTCGACCTCGACCCTCTTGTGGAGCTGCGCGGCGGCTCGGGCGAGACATGCCTGTTCGGAGAAGGGCCCGGCGGGATCGTGCTCGCCGTCACGGCGGAGGGTGCGGCGGAGCTGATGGAGCGAGCACGGGTGGCCGGAGCGGAGGCCGTCGAGATCGGCACGGTCTCCGGTGAGGGAATCTCGATCGCCGCGGCCGAGCGGGACGTCTCAGTGGCCCTCGCGGACGCCGAGCGAGCCTGGCGCTCCCTCGATCAGCGGATCTGATTGGCGAACACCGCGACGGATAGGCTCTCCGCGTGTTTGGGGGGTAGCTGAGATGTCCCGGTCCCGTCCACAGAATCCGCCGCACAGGCACGCCACCGCGGTCGCCGTCGCGGGGCTGCTGGCAGCAATTGCGCTGCTGCTCCTGCCCCCGCTCGCGAGCGCGAACTTCGTCTACTGGGCCAGCTCCGGGCAGACGACCATCGGGCGGGCGAAGCTGAACGGCACGGGTGTCAACAACGCCTTCGTCACCGGCCTCACCAACGTGCATGGGGTCGCGGTCGACTCCAAGCACATCTACTGGACCCAGGGCAGCGGCGCCACCAGCTCGATTGGACGCGCCAATCTCGACGGCAGCGGCGTCAATTCCAGCTTCATCCCGAACTCCGCCGGGCTCAACTTCGCGGCGACGACGCCGCAATCCGCGATCGCGGTGAACACCAATGGGATCTACTGGGCAAACACCGGCACGGCGAAGATCGGCCGCGCGAACATCGACGGGAGCGCGCCCAACTCCAGCCTGATCAACGTCACGGGCTCCACGGTCTGCGGGATTGCGGCGAATGACAGCTTCGTCTACTGGCTCGACGCGTCGATCGGGCAGCGAATCGGCCGCGCCGGCGCCGAGGGATCGAGCCCCAACCTCAACTTCATTCCGGGCGTCTCCCCGAGCTGCGGTCTGGCGGTCAACAACTCGTACCTCTACTGGGGCGCAGGGAGCAAGGCGATCGGCCGCGCTCCCGTGGGAGGGGGCACCCCCAACAACACCTTCATTCCGAGTGCGACCTCCGCTGCGAACACTCCCTGCGGCGTGGCCGTCAACCCCCAGTACGTGTTCTGGGGCAACTCCGGCGCAACCGACTTCATCGGCCGGGCGAACCTGGGCGGCGGGGCTTCGAACCCCAGCCTCATCGCGGGCCCGACCGACCCATGCCTGCCGGCCGCCGCGCCATCGAACAAGATCACGATCAACTCGGTGCTGCGCAAGAAGAAGAAGGGGACGGCAACGATCAATGCCAAGGTCCCCGGACCCGGTCAGGTCGGGCTGCAGAACACGGCGCCGCCGATCACGGCCGGCTCGGCCAGCGTGAAGCTGCAGGGGCTCACCCTGACCGCGGCGAGCTCGTTCAAGCTCGCGGTGAAGCCGAAGGGCAAGACGGCGAAGCAGCTGAAGAAGAAGGGCAAGGCGAAGGTCGCGGTCTGGGTCACCTTCCTCCCCTCCGGTGTGGCAGGGGTGGAGAGCAGCAAGAAGCTCACGATCCATCTGGTCAAGCACCGCAAGAAAAAGCACTAGCCAAAATCCGCGAATTTGCGGCGGATTGAGGCCTCTTGCCGCTCCGTGCCCGCTGCTACCCTCCGGGTGCGGGCTGATCTCCTGCTCGCTACTTCAATCTCCAGAGGTTGAGACACCTCCTCCACGTGACCGACGCGCGCTTAGACGTTCCCGATCGCGATGGCCCGCGCGATGAGTGCGGGGTCTTCGGCATATACGCACCCGGCCGCGACGTCGCCCGGCTCGCCTACTTCGGCCTCTACGCGCTCCAGCACCGCGGGCAGGAGTCGGCCGGGATCGCGAGCTGCGATGGGGGGCACATCACGACCCTGCGCGACCTCGGGCTCGTCTCCCAGGTCTTCGACGAGGAGAAGCTGCGCGCGCTCTCGGGCGACATGGCAATCGGTCACGTCCGCTATTCGACCACCGGCGGGGGAGCGTGGGAGAACGCGCAGCCCGTCTGGCGCGACGACGGCCGGGAGCTGGCGCTCGCCCACAACGGCAACCTGACGAATGCGGTCGAGCTCTACAACGAGCTGACCGAGGCGGGGGTCCAGCTGCGCGGCACCTCGGACTCCGAGATCATGGCCGCCCTCCTCTCCCGCCGAGCGGGCGAGGGCCAGGAGTGGATCGAGGACGCGGTCGCCGAGGTCATGCCGAGGCTCGAGGGCGCCTACTCGACCGTCGTGATGACCAAGCATGCCGTGGTCGCCTTCCGCGACCCGCATGGGGTGCGCCCGCTCGCCCTCGGCAAGATCCAGGCGGGTGACGGCTTCCCGGAGTGCTTCGTCGTCGCCTCGGAGAGCTGCGCCTTCGACATCATCGGCGCCCAGATGATCCGTGAGGTCCAGCCCGGAGAGATGGTCTCGCTGACCGCCCGCGGCCTGGAGCTGAAGCCCGTGATCACCGGAGAGAAGCCGGCCCACTGCGTCTTCGAGCACATCTACTTCTCCCGTCCCGACTCCCGGCTGGAGAACCGGGTCCTGCAGGAGGTCCGGGGGCGGATGGGCGAGCTGCTGGCGGAGGAGGCGCCCGTCGATGCGGACCTGGTGATCTCGGTGCCCGACTCCGGCAATCCGATGGCCAATGGATTCGCACGGGCGACGGGCCTGCCCAAGGACGACGGGCTGATCAAGAACCGCTACGTCGGCCGCACCTTCATCCAGCCTGGGCAGGAGCTGCGCAAGCACGGCCTTCGCATGAAGTTCAATCCCCTGCCGGAGATCGTCGCGGGCAAGCGCATCGTGATCGTGGACGATTCGATCGTCCGCGGCAACACGACCAGGCAGATCGTCGCGATGCTCAAGGAGGCGGGTGCGAAGGAGGTCCACCTGCGCATCTCCGCCCCGCCGATTCGCCACCCCTGCCACTACGGGATCGACATGTCGACGCGTGAGGAGATGATCGCCCACGGCCGAACGGTCGAGGAGATCGCCGAGGAGCTCGGCGCGGACTCGCTCGCCTACCTCTCGATGGACGCGGTCTACGAGGCGATCGGCACGCCCCGCGAGAAGCACTGCGACGCCTGCTTCACGGGCGACTATCCGCTCGGCGACCCCGAGACGGCGAATGGGAAGTTCGCCCTCGAGGACATCGCCGTCGTCCCCGCGAGTCGCTGAGCGGTCACCAGACGGCGTGAGCAACTTTCGCATCGCCGTACTGGCCTCGGGGACCGGGACGAACCTGCAGGCGATCCTCGATCAGCTCCACGGCACGGATGGGATCGAGGTCGCGGCCGTGGCGTCGGACAAGCCGGGGGCGATGGCGCTCGAGCGGGCCGCGGAGGTCGGGGTGGAGACCGCGACGTTTCCCACGGCCGACTACGAGGACCGCGCGGCCCGCGATGCGGCGATCGGCGACTGGCTCGAGGAGCGAGATATCGAGCTGATCGTGCTCGCGGGCTACATGCAGCTCCTCTCTGAGCCATTCGTGAGGCGGTTTCCCAACCGGATCGTCAACGTCCACCCGGCGCTGCTTCCGTCCTTCCCGGGGCTTGACGCGATCGGCCAGGCGCTCGAGCATGGAGTGCAGATGACCGGAGTGACCGTGCACTTCGTGGACGAGGGCGTGGACTCGGGGCCGATCGTGCTGCAGCGCCCCATCCCGGTGCCGTCGAGCCGCGACCGGGCTGAGCTGGAGAGTGCGATTCACAGCACGGAGCACGCGCTGCTGCCGCAGGCGATCCGCATGATCGCGTCAGGGAGAGTGAGATTCGACGAATCCAATCCGCGAGTCGTCCTCATCGAGCCCGAGGGAGCGGGCTGAGTCTTAGACTCGCGTCTCCGTGTCGACCCCCTCGTCCGAGATTGCCCCTGAGCCTGCCGGCGAAGCGCTGCCCGTGCGGCGGGCGCTGATCTCGGTCGCGGACAAGACGGGGGTCGCGGAGTTCGCGGCGGGCCTCGCGAAGCAGGGGGTTGAGGTGATCTCGACGGGCGGGACGCTCTCGGTCCTGCGCGAGGCGGGCGTCGAGGCACGGCCGGTGGAGGACCTCACGGGGTTCCCGGAGATTCTCGATGGGCGCGTCAAGACGCTCCATCCCCATCTTCACGCCGCGCTGCTCGCGGTGCGCGACAACCCGGAGCATGCCGAGACTCTGCGGGAGCGCGAGATCGAGGAGATCGACCTGGTCTGCGTCAACCTCTATCCGTTCGAGCGAACCGTCGCCCGCCGCGACGTGTCCGAGGAGGAGGCAATCGAGAACATCGACGTCGGGGGCCCGACCATGATCAGGGCCGCCGCGAAGAACCACCGCTACGTCGCCGTGGTGGTTCGCCCGGAGAGCTACGACGCGGTGCTCGACGAGCTGGAGGAGACGGGCGAGCTCTCGGCCGCGACGCGCCACTGGCTCGCCAATGAGGCCTTCGCGGTCACGGCACGCTACGACGCTGCGATCAGCCGCTGGTTCGGCCGCCGGTACGAGCAGCTGCCGACCTACTGGGTGACGGCCTGGGAGAAGGAGCTCGATCTCTCCTATGGCGAAAACCCGCATCAGCGCGCCGCGCTCTATGTGGAGCCGAGGGCGCGCTCGCACGTCCTCTCACGGGTGGCCAAGCTGCACGGCAAGCCCCTCTCGTTCAACAACGTGCTCGACCTGAACTCTGCGCGGACGCTTCTCGGCGACCTCGAGGGACCGGGGTGCGTGATTGTCAAGCACAACAACCCGTGCGGGGTCGCCGAGGCGGGGGAGATCCGACCCGCATATGAGGCAGCGTTCGCCTGCGACCCGATGTCGGCATTCGGTGGCGTGATCGCCCTGAACCGGCCGGTCGACGAGGCGCTGGCGGAGCGGCTGCACCAGCAGTTCATCGAGGTGCTGATCGCGCCCGGCTACGAGGACGGCGCGCTCCCGGTGCTGCAACAGAAAGAGGGAATCCGCATCCTCGAGGACACCGAGCGGCGCAACCACCAGATCGAGCCGGACATCAAGCGGGTGCGGGGCGGGATTCTGGTCGAGGATCCGGACGGCTCACCTGAGCCGCGGGAGCTGATGGAGGTTGCCACCGAGGCGCAGCCGAGCGATCAGCAGTGGGACGACATGCTCTTCGCCTGGCGAGTGGTGCGCCACGTTCGCTCCAATGCGATCGTGCTGGCTCGGGACCGCGCGACACTCGGCATCGGAGCCGGGCAGATGAGCCGGGTGGACTCCGTCCGGCTGGCGATTGAGAAGGCCAAGGATTCGCGCGGCCCGGACGCCGAGCCGCTGCTCGCCGGGTGCGTGATCGCCTCGGACGCGTTCTTCCCGTTCGCCGACGGCCCGCAGTCGGCGATCGACGCCGGCGCCACGGCCGTGATCCAGCCCGGCGGCTCGAAACGGGACGCCGAGGTGATCGAAGCATGCGATGCCGCCGGTGTCGCCATGGTCTTCACCAAGCGCCGCCACTTCCGGCACTAGGCGCTTGCGCGGGTCCGATCGGTCTTTTGTGGTCTCTTTTGCACGCCATAGCGAGCCGAACCGACCACAGGCCTCCGGAAATTGGATGCCCCCTCCGGGACTCGAACCCGGATTACGAGATTAAAAGTCTCGCCGTCTAGACCAGTTGACTTAAGGGGGCGCGGGAAGTCTAGGCGGCGTGTTCCGGGCGACTAAAGTCCGGCTGCACATCATCGAGAGGGAGCTTGACGTTGGTAGCCGGCAAGCGAAATGACAGCCTCGGCGTATCCGTGGGCGAGAATGGCCGTAGATGAGGATCTCGGCAAAGGTCGACTACGCGGTCAGGGCTGCTCTCGAGCTGGCCGCCGCCGGTGGCGACCCGATCAAGGGCGAGGCCATCGCCGACGCCCAGGACATCCCCCTCAAGTTCCTCGAGAACATCCTCGGCGAGCTCAAGCACACGGGCATCGTCGCCAGCCGGCGGGGCGCCCAGGGCGGCTATTGGCTCGCCAAGCCGGCGGAGGACGTCAGCCTGGCCGACATCGTCCGAGCGGTGGAGGGACCCCTTGCCAGCGTCCGCGGCCAGGGGCCCGAGACGCTCACCTACAAGGGCGAGGCCGTCCCGCTGCAGAAGGTCTGGATCGCCCTCCGCGCCAACCTGCGGGCCGTCATGGAGGACACGACCCTCGCCGATGTCGTCGGGGGCAATCTGCCCTCGGCGGTCCGTGAGCTGAGCGAGCCGGCGGAAGCCTGGAGTCAGCGTTAGCCGTCGTCCTCGGCGACGCGACCCGGTGGCGGCCCGGCCGGCTCGCTCAGCTCAGCGGAACCTGATCTAGGCCACCTCGGGCTTGTTGGTGACCTTCGATCCCCGGCCGCCTGGCGCGAACACTCGCGTGGAGCGCGGGCGCACGAAGACGATCTGACCCTCGGAAAGCTCGAGCTGCTCGACCTCGTCCCGGGTCAGCTGCACGGAGAACTGCTCGCCGTCGGTGAGCGTCAGCTCCACCCTCACCTCGAATCCGAGGTGGACGATCCGCTGGATCATCGCCTCGATCGTCTGCCCGTTGGGCTCGTGGCGGATGTCGACGTCGTGTGGCCTGACCCAGGCGTCGCCGAGGCGGTGGGCCGGTCCGACGAAGCTCATCACGAACTCCGAAGCCGGGTCTTCGTAGAGGTCCCGCGGCCCGCCAGATTGCTCGACCTTGCCGTCGTTCATCACGATGATCTGCTCCGCGACGTCCATCGCCTCCTCCTGATCGTGGGTGACGAAGATCGTCGTCACGTGCACGTCGTCGTGGAGGCGACGCAGCCAGGTGCGAAGCTCCTCGCGCACCTTGGCGTCCAGGGCGCCGAACGGCTCGTCGAGCAGCAGCACCCGCGGCTCGACCGCGAGGGCCCTCGCCAGCGCCATGCGCTGGCGCTGGCCGCCGGAGAGCTGGTTCGGATAGCGGCGCTCGAAGCCCTTCAGATGCACGAGCTCGATCAGCTGCTTGACGCGCTCGCGGATCGTGCCGCTGCCCTCACCCTTGATCCGCAGCCCGAAGGCGATGTTGTCGAACACCGTCATGTGCTTGAAGGCGGCGTAGTGCTGGAAGACGAAGCCGACGTTCCGGTCCTGAACCCGGGTCCCGGTGTTGTCCTCGCCGGAGATCAGGACCTGGCCGCTGTCCGGTTGCTCGAGCCCGGCGATCACCCGGAGCAGGGTGGACTTGCCGCTGCCACTCGGGCCGAGCAGCGCGGTCAGGCCGCCGTCGGGCACGTCAATGGAGACGTCGTCGAGGGCGACGAAGTCCCCGAACCGCTTGGTCACGTTCTTGACTGAGATGGCCATTCAGGCCTCCTTCACAGGTTGTGGGACGAACACACCTGGGCCAGGTAGCTCGTGCTCATCTTCACCGCCCTCGGCACTCCGTGAGCGCCGCTGGAGGAGGTTCATGCCGAACAGGACCGCAATCGCGAGGATCGCGAGCACGATCGCCGCGCCATAGGCGCCCGCCAGGTTGAAGTTGTCGAACTGGTTCTTGACGTAGAGGGGGAGGGTTTGGGTTCCGCCGGTCCCCGAGATGTTCCCGGCGACGACGCTGACGGCGCCGAACTCCCCGAGCGCCCGGGCCGTGGCCAGCACGACCCCGTAGGTGACGCCCCACCTGATCGCCGGCAGGGTCACCTTCCAGAAGGTCTGCCAGGGAGAGGCGCCGAGAGTCTCAGCCGCCTCCTCCTGGTCCATGCCGATCTCCTGGAGGACCGGCATCACCTCGCGAACCACGAATGGCAGCGAGACGAAGATCGTCGCCAGGATCATGCCGGGCACCGAGAAGATCACCTGGATGCCGTTGTTCATGAGCCAGCCGCCGAACCAGCTGTTCCGCGGTGCGTAGACCAGGAAGAGCGCAAGCCCGATCACCACGGGCGAGATCGCGAAGGGAAGGTCGATTGCCGCGTTGAGCAGCGCCTTGCCACGGAAGTTCTGACGAACCAGGACGAGAGCTGTGACCACCCCGAACAGGGTGTTGAGCGGAACCGCGATCCCGACGCAGAGAATCGTCAGCCAGAAAGCGTGCAGTCCGTTCGCGCTGGTGACGGCATCGATCGGCGCGCTCAGCCCGTGCTCGAAGGCTCGGTAGAAGATCATCCCGACGGGCACCATCAGCAGTGCAGCCAGGTAGATGAGCGCCACGGAGCGAAGCCCCCAGCGCGACCGCCGGCTAAGCGCGCTCATGCCTGGACCTCCAGCTGGCGAACAGGTTGAGCGCAAAGAGGAGGCCCACCGAGATCGCCAGCAGGAACACCGACACGGCTGCCGCGCCGGACAGGTCGTTGGTCTCCACCCGCCCGAAGATGTAGACGGAAGCCGCCTCGGTCTTGAAGGGGATGTTTCCCGTCAGCAGGACCAGCGAACCGAACTCGCCGATCGCACGAGCGAAGGCGAGGGCACACCCGGCGATGATCGCCGGCGTCAGGTTGGGCAGGATGACGCTGCGGAAGATCCGGTGGTTCGGCGCGCCCAGCGACGCCGCAGCCTCCTCCATCTCCTTGTCGACTTCGAGCAGCACCGGCTGCACGGAGCGGACGACGAATGGCAGCGTGACGAAGAGGAGTGCCATGACGACCGCCGCCCTCGTGTAAGCCACGTGCACCCCGATCGGGGAGTTCGGACCGTAGAGGGCGATCAGCGTGAGCCCGGCGACGATCGTCGGCAGGGCGAAGGGGAGGTCGATGATGGAGTTGACGAACGTCTTCCCGCGGAAGTCGTCACGGACCAACACCCAGGCGATCAGGGTCCCCATGACGGCGTTGATCACGACCACGATCAGCGAGGAGATCAGCGTCAACTTGATGGCCGCCACCGCCTCCGGGTCGCTGATGGCGCTCCAGAAATGCCCGAGCCCATCCGAGAAGCTACGGCTGAGCACGGCCGCGAGCGGGAGCAGCACGATCACGCTGATCCAGAGCGTCGCGGCCCCGCGAGCGAGCGCCGGACCGCCGAGGGGAGCCCTGAGGCCCACCCTCGGCGGTCTGGCTACAGCGGTGTCGGCTGATGCCACTTTGGCGGCTCGCTTCTACTGCCTAGCTCGTCGGGTTGCCGAGCTGCTTCTCGGCCTGGATGACCCAGCCGTTGTCGCCGAAGAACGGATCGGCGACCTTGCTCCATCCACCGAACTTGTCGATGGTGAACAGGCCCGATGGAACCGGGAACTTGCTCGCGTTCTTGTCGGCCACGGACTTGACGACGGGGCGGTAGCCCGCATCGGCGAAGTCCTGCTGGCCCTGGTCCGTGTACAGGAAGTTCACGAACTTCTGGGCCTGCGACGGCGCGCCCTTGGTGACCGCGATCGGGTTCTCGATCAGGATCGTGCTTGCCGGCGTCACGTATTCGAGCTTGACGCCGTCCTTCTTGGCCTGGATGGCATCGTTCTCGTAGCCGACCAGCACATCGCCCTTCCCGCTGGAGAACGTATTCAGCGAGTCACGGGCGCTCGAGTCCTGAACGGACGTGTTGGCCAGGACCTGCTTCACGAATGCCTGGGCCTGCGCCGGGGACTTGCCCTCGGCGATCTGCGACCCGTAGATGGCCATGATGTTCCAGCGCGCCCCACCGGAGGTGGCGGGGTTCGGGTCGATCACGTCGACGTTGCTGTTGGCGAGGTCGTCGAAGCTCGTGATGTGCTTCGGGTTGCCCGGCCGCACCATCAGTGTCACGACAGAGTTGGTGACGATGCCCTTGTACTGATTCTGGTCCCAGTTGGACGCGACCAGTCCGCCGTCGACGAGACGCTGCATGTCGGGCTCGAGCGAAAACTCGACGACGTCGGCCGGCTGGCCGGCCTCAACCGCGCGGCTCTGATCGCCCGATGCTCCGAACGAGTTGGAGAAGCTGACGTCCTTGCCATCTGACGTGTTCTTGAATCCAGGCTCGAGGCTCTGCTCGTAGACCTGCTGTGGAGTTGAGTACGCCACCAGGTTGAGGGTGGTGCCACTCGAACCACACGCGGCGATGCCGACCGTTGCTCCGAGAGCGACGGCGGCGATCCCGAGGCGTGCGATGAGGCGCCCCGGCTGGCGCTTCTTCTTTGCCTGTCTCATATAGGCGTTGTGACCTTTCTTCATTGGGTTCCTTGACAAGAGGTCGGCCACGGTACCAGAGTTCTCGACCTTTCGGATCAAAAACCTCTTAATTCCCTACCTGATTGGGGGAAATGCCCATGAATCCCCTGGTAATGAGGGCTTCTGAGGCGAGTTCTCCGCCTAGCGAGCGCCCGGATCCGTCACCCTGACGATCCCGTCAGCGAGCTCCAGCACCGAATCCCAGGGCATGAAGAGCTCGCCCTGGGCGGGGTCGCCCTCGGATGACAGTCCGATCCGCTCTTCCCAGCCCCTCCGGCCGGTGATCAGCCCGGTGACCCGCCAGGCCTCGTTGACGTGCTCGTCGGGGAGCTCGGTCTGGCGCTCGGCCCGGACGTCCCAGACTCGCCCCAGTTCGGTCCCGGAGCTGGTCACGAGGCGGGAGCGAAGCAGCTCGGAGACCCGCATCGTCCCCCGCGGCGGTGACCCCACCCACTGGACATTGCGCCCCTCGTTCGTCTCCAGTCCCAGCTCCTTGGCCGTATGCGACAGGCGGACCGAGGTCCCGATGCGCGTCACCTCACTCCACGGGATCAGGTGCATGTAGTCGGGCGCGAGCCCTTCGACCAGATATGCGGCCGGCTTGCGGAGCCTTCCGGTCCACGATCCGGGCCCGACGAGGAGCGCCGATACCTCCGTGCGAGAGCCCGGCGATCCCTTGAGCTGGATGTCGTCCACCCGGCCGCAGCGATGCTCGTCGGAGTCCAGGAGCTGATCGTCCAGCAGCCGCAGCCCGAGGTTCACCTGTGTGCCGACGGCGCTCATCCGGAGCCGTGATTGGTCGCGAACAGAAGCGGGAGGGCCACGAGGGAGACGACGGTGAGCAGCACCAGGTAGAAGACGCCCAGTGTGTCGGCAAGGCGCCCGTTGACGTGCTCGCCCATATATCGCTCGTCCCGCGCGATCAGAAGCACCGGCAGGTAGGTGAGCGGGAGCGCGACCACCGCCAGCACCACGGAGTACTCGGTGATCAGGACCGGGTTGGCTCCCGTGAAGTCGATGATGAAGGCGAGCACGAACAGGAACATCCAGGCGGACGTGAAGGCAGGTGCCTTCTTCGTCTTCCTCGCCTTCTTGCTCTTCCCCCACTCCCAGCCGAGGAACTGGGCGAACGCGTAGGCGCCCGCGAACGAGCCCTCAATCGCGGCGCCACCGACGGCGAACATCATTCCGAGGAACGCAAGGAGGAGGCCGGTCTCGCCGAAGGTGATCTGAGCGCCGAGCGCGGTGGTGCCGAGAAACTCCGGACTGATCTGAAGCGGATGGAAGAGGATGGCCGCGACCACGATCAGGGCGACCGAGAAGACGCCTCCCAGCGCGAATCCGAAGAGCGCATTCATCCTGTTCACCGCCAGGTCGCCCTCGCTCTCGTCCCAGCCCTCCTCCACGGCCCCGGACGAGTAGAAGTAGACCTCGTAGGGAACCATCGCCGACGCGATCACCCCCACGGCGAAGTACCAGTAGATCAGCGTGTTCTCGCCAGTCTGCCAGTGCGGGATGAAGCCAGACGCCACGTCGCCCCAGTCCGGATGCAGGTGGACGGCGGCGACGATGTAGACGGCCAGGCAGAGCCCGCCGTAGCCGAAGATGCGCTCGATTCCATCGTAGGGAAGGATCCAGACCAGGAAGACGATCGCCGCGGCTCCGATCAGAAGGAGGACGCGGAAGGGGATGTCGGCGAAGTAGAGCTGGAGGATCAGCGCGATTCCCCCCACCTCTGCGGCGACCGTGAGGATGTTGATCGCCTCGCTGGCGATCAACGTGACCAGGCCGGGCCCGAAGCCGAGGCGCTGGCGCACCACGTCGAAGACCGGCCGCTTGGTGATCGTCGCCACGCGGCCGCACATCTCCGCGTAGGTCGCGATCCCGACGACGCCGATCGGCACGGTCCAGAGCAGCTGGTACCCGAACTCAGCGCCCGCCTGGCTGTTGAAGACGAGCTCGCCGATGTCGACGAAGCCGCCCAGCGCGGCGACCACCCCGAGAGCGATCTGCAGGACCTTCTTCACAGCGAGCTCTCCACCGCGCCGGCCTCCTCATGGAGCGCTCGCAGCTCGTGCGTGACGTTCGTCGCCAGGTTGCTGTTTCCGGGATCTGAGTGGAGCGCGTCGAGGAGCTCCGATGCGCGGTTTCCGATCTCGTTGCCGCGATTCGCCGCGTCCTGGAATCCGTGCTCCGTGGGTGTCTCGGCCAGGGCGTTGGCCATGTTCTTGGACTGCTTCGAGAGCTCCGCGGTGCGGATCTCGATGAAGTCCGCCGGTGCCCGCGAGCGAGCCGCCTGACCGGCGACCAGCATCCCCTCGGCGGTGGAGGACTGGAGCGTCTTCAGGTCGGTCGAGACGGCGTCCTGGTCGAGCCTGCCGCAGCCGGTGAGGGAAACAGGGACCAGCGCCATAGCCACGAGGACAGCCGCCCGCGCCGTTCCGAGCCGCCTCTCCCCACACATAATGGCGACGATCTACCCCGGCCGACCGCCGCTAAACGGCTCTACAGAGCCATCAGAAGAGCTTCGTCTGAACCACTTCGGGCTCGGCTGAGGCCGCGGTCCTTTTCCGTCGCCGTGCCTCGAGCTGGGCCCGCCGGCTGTAGCGCGGATCGTGGGACAGGTTCGGCGCGCGAACGAGGGAGCCGATCCGCTTGCGCTCGGCGTTCGGCGCATAGGCCCGGCCTTCGTAGAGCTTCTCGTAGCGCGGGACCAGGTCAGGCCGGGCCGCCGAGAGCCAGGACATGAAGACCTCCTTCACCCCGGGTCGGAGATGCAGCGCGATTCCGTTGACGAAGGTCGCCCCCGCCTCCTCGGCGATGGAGACGATCTCCTCGACGAGCTCGGGCGAGTCGTTGATGCCCGGCATCAGCGGAGCCACCAATACGCCCGAAGGGATCCCGGCCTCGTTGAAGGCGGCCACGGCCTCGAGCCGCTTGCGTGGATGAGGCGTGTGCGGCTCGGTCTGTCGCCAGATCCTCTCGTCGAGGGTCGGCACGGAGAAGTTGACGCTGACGTCGGCGACCTCCGCCAGCTCGAGATAGAGATCGAGGTCGCGAAGGGGAAGCGGCGACTTGGACAGAACCGATGCAGGCGTGTGCGTGTCCCGCAGCGCCTCGATCATCGGCGGCATCAGCTTGTAGCGGCCCTCGGCCCACTGGTATGGATCGGTGTTCGTCCCGAAGGCCACCACCTCCCGCTTCCAGCTTGGTTTGCTGAGCTCCGCGCGGAGAAGCTCGGGCACGTTGACCTTGACGACGATCTCGCGCTCGAAGTCGCGGCCGGCGTTCAGGTCCAGGTAGGTGTGGGTGCTGCGCGCGAAGCAGAAAGTGCAGGCATGACTGCAGCCCCTGAAGGCGTTGACCGTCCAGTTGAAAGGCAGGTAGTCACCTGGCACCTTGTTGAGCGCCGACTTGGCCCTGACCTCGTGGAAGTTGATGCCGAGGGCCTCCGGAGCGTCGAAGGTGCGGACTCGCTCGACCTCCAGGCCCGGCAGGCTCCTGCCCTCCTCTCTCTCCACTCTCTGTGCGTCCCAGCGCATCGAACGTATGTTCGCACACCCGCCGGTCCCGACTAAGTCAGACTGCCTGGTCATGACAGACGACCAAGCGAGACTCCATCCCGCCGAGCACCGTGCGTACAGGGAGCTGTACGCCTCCACACGACACCTGATTCATCGCTGGGGGCGCCTCGCGCGGGCGCTGGAGGGGACCGGTGTCGAGGACGTCCTGCGGCGAGGCGTCAGCGAAGCCGAGAGCCTGCTCGAAGCGCTGAAGCCCCGGACCGAGGACTACGGACTTCACGGTGGGCCAATGGCGCAGGGGGTCGGCGCGCGCTTCGCCGACGTGCGCTCCGCGGTCGTCGACCGAGGCGCGGACACGGGGATGGTCGTGCGCTTCGCCGTTCTGGACGCCGAGCACCTGACGACGCTCCTGCGTCAGCTCGCCGAGCTGGCTCGCGCTCGGCAGGACCGCGACCTGGCCGGCTTCTGCGAGGAGTGGGCCGGCCGGTTCGAGTCGCAGCTGGACGCGGTACGGGAGGCAGCCGTCGAGCTGGGCACGGACCCCGATCGCGTCGCGGCGCCCGTCGACGACTCCTTGGTCAACCGCGCCGCCCATGGGGTTGGCTGGGTCTTCGGGGCCGCCGGCGAGGGCATCGATCAAATCGCGGGGCGCCGCCGGCGGAGCTAGGAGAGGTCCGGCTGGCCCTCCAGGGGGGTCGAGGCCTCAGCGTGGAGGCGGCGCGGAATCCGTCCCGCCTGCCGCGCGGCCCATCCGGCCTCGACGGCGGAACGCATCGCCGTGGCCATGCCGGCTGGGTCCTCGGCCCGTGAGACCGCGCTGGCCAGGAGCACGGCGTCGCAGCCAAGCTCCATCGCGAGTGTCGCGTCCGATGCCGTGCCGATGCCCGCGTCGAGGACCACCGGAACGCTTGCGCGCTCGGCGATGATCCGCACGTTGTAGGGGTTGCGGATGCCCATCCCGGACCCGATCGGAGAACCCAGCGGCATCACCGCCGCGCAACCGGCCTCCTCCAGTCGCCGGGCGAGGATGGGATCGTCGTTGGTGTAGGGCAGGACCGTGAAGCCGTCCTCGACCAGGGTCTCGGCGGCCTCGACCAGCTCGACAGCGTCGGGGAGCAGGGTCCGGTCGTCCCCGATCACCTCGAGCTTCAGCCAATCCGTCTCGAACGCCTCCCTGGCGAGCTTCGCCGTCCGGATCGCGTCGCGGGCCGTGTAGCACCCCGCCGTGTTGGGGAGCGCGAACAGGCCGAGCCGCCTGATCACGTCGAGCACCGACCCCCGCGCCTCCGTGTCCACCCGCCTGAGCGCCACCGTGACGATCTCTGTGCCGGAGGCGATCAGGGCCTCCTCCATCTGCTCGAGCGAGCGGAAGCCTCCGGTGCCGACGATCAACCGCGAGCCCCAGCGCCGGCCGCCCAGCTCGAAGCCGTCGTCCGCGCCACCCTGGATGGCGGCGAGCACCTCGACCTTCCGGCCGTCCGAGAGCGGAGTCCGTTCCCACTCGCTCCGGGGGACGACCTCCCCATCCAGTGCGACCGCCACGCCGCGCTGCTGCGGTGCTCCCGAGGCTTCGATCGCGGTCGCGACCGTCGCGTCGTCGGGCAGCGCCACCACCTCGCCGTTGAGCTCGACCTTCACGCGACCTCCACGGGAGCAGGGGCAGAGCGCTCGGCGAATCGTTGCGGCGAGAACGGAGCGATGTCGAACCCGGGATCCTCGCCGGCGAGGAGCGCCGCAATGCAATCAGCCGTGAGAGGCGCCTGGAGCACTCCGTTCCGGAAATGCCCGGTAGCAACCAGCAGCCCGTCGATTGCGCCCAATCCGATCAGCGGCGCGTTGTCCGGAGTTCCGGGACGCAGGCCCGCGCTCGTCTCGACGAGCTCGAGCTCTGATATCTCGGGAATCAGCCTGTAGGCCTCGCGGAGCAGCTCGTGAACTCCGCCCGCCGTCACCGTGGTGTCGAAGCCGCGCTCCTCGACGGTGGCCCCGACGATCAGCCTCCCGTCCGCGCGGGGCACCATGTAGACCCGCTCGCCGGCCACGATTCGCTCGCAGGCCGGCTCGCCGGGCGAGCCACAAAGGGTGAGGATCTCGCCCTTCACCGGGCGCACCGGGGGCCGGGCCTCCGGCGGGATCCACTCGGCCGCTCCCGACCAGCAACCCGCGGCCAACACCAGGTTCGCCCCGATGAAGTCGCGGCCGTCAGCCGTCTCGACCAGCCAGACGCCGTCGCGCCGCTCTGCCGAGATGACCTCGGCCCCGCCGTGAACGCTCACGTCGTGCCGCTCCAGGGCGGCGAGCAGCGCGGACACGATGCGCCTCGGATCGACGCTCGCCTCCCCGGGGACCCTGGCGCCGCCGCGGACCGCGGTTGCGAGCCCGGGCTCGAGCTCGCGGCAGGCCCGGCCCGTCAGCCATTCAGAGTCCAGCCCGAGCTTGCGATGGAGCTCGTAGCGACGCCGAAGATCCTCGGCCTCGTCCCGGTCGAGGGCGACGTGCAGTGCACCATCTGGTGCGAAGCCGATCTCCATCTGGGACTCCCCCTCCAGTTCCCGCGCGAATGCGGGCCAGAGGCGGAGGGACTCGAGGTTGAAGGACAGCAGGGCCTCCTCGCCCCAGGACGCCTCCCCCACCGGGGCGAGCATCCCCGCCGCAACGCCGGTCGCGCCGGCCCCCGGGCGATCGCGCTCCAGCAGGCACACGCGCGCTCCGCGCCGTGCCGCCTGCCAGGCGGAAGCCAGGCCGATCGCGCCGCCGCCGACGAAGACCGCGTCGTATCCGCTGTTCGTTTCTTCTGTCATCGCCGTCATGCGAGGGGCTCCGAAGGGAGCCACCCGTTGGGTGAATGGCCGAGGCGCTCCAACCTCCCTGCGCCGGCATTACCCGGATCAGGTTCCGACGGTCGGCGGCGCTTCAGCCGCCCTCTCAGCCCTTTGGTGGGCTCCCGTTACACGTTCATCGTACCCCTGGGATGCGTTGATCTACGCTTGCTCGCGGTGACCGACGCCGCGCCCGGCCAACATATTCGGCGGCCACAAACACCGCCGCCGGACCTAGCACCTCCCGAGGCAATCGGCGAGCTGCGACGGCAGCGGCTGCGCTGGGCGCGCCTCTATTTCGTCTGCGACGCCCGCCCGCACGGCCAGGATCCCGAGGCGCTGTTGAACGCGGCGTTGAGCGGCGGGGCGCGGATGATCGAGCTGCGCGACCGAGAGCTTCCACGTAACGCCGTCGAGCGCTCGGGTCAGACCTTTCGGCGGCTGGCCGACACCTACGGGGCGCTCTTCATCGTCAACGACGATCCTCATCTGGCCCTCGAGCTGCGCGCAGACGGTGTCCACGTCGGGCAGGACGACATGGACCCGGCCGAGGCGCGGCGAATCAGGGGCCCGGGCGCGATCATCGGCCTCTCGACCCACAGCCGCGAGCAGATCGACCCCGCGGCG
>JAWVFG010000069.1:0-21384 GCA_033856335.1 Solirubrobacterales bacterium | reverse complement strand
AACAACATGCAGGTCCAGGTGATCGCCCAGCAGTGGGCGTTCACGTACCGCTGGCCCGCGCATGGCGGGGTGGAGACGCCGCATCTGGTCCTGCCGGTCGACGAGAACATCGAGCTGCACGTCACCTCGCTCGACGTCATCCATTCCTTCTGGGCCCACGATCTCGGGATCAAGGCCGACGCCAACCCGGGAGTCGACAACGTCGTCTACCTCCGCGCGAAGAAGACCGGGAGCTTCGTCATCCGCTGCGCCGAGCTCTGTGGACTGTTCCACGGTCACATGTTCGACACCGGCCAGATCGTCAGCGACAGCGTCTTCAACACCTGGATCAAGGGACAGCAGCGGGAGTTCGCGCCGTCGACCAGCCAGCTGCCGCCGTACAGGACCCACTACGGCCCCCAGCCAGGTAGGAGGGCGGGATGAGCCCGGAGAGCACGGCGGGCCCGAGGCTGAGGGGCCTGCTCGGCTTCAACGTCCTAACGGGTCTGGTCCTGGGCGTCGTGGGCTTCTACGTCGGCTGGTGGCTCGGCCACCAGATCCATTACACCGGCATCGCCTACTTCGCGGACACGGGCCAGAACGACGTTGCCCTGGTCCTGGGCTACATCGGATTCATCATCGGCTTCATCGCCGGGCTGGGTTTCCTCAGCTACCCGCTCAAGCGGATGGTCGGCCTGGAGCCCTCCCATCACGAGAACGAGACCGCCGGCGCGGGCCGGTTCTTCGGCCTCTGCACCGATCACAAGGTGATCGGGAAGCAGTACCTGATCGGGATCGGGCTCTTCTTCTTCATCGGCGGCCTGAATGCCATGCTGATCCGGGCCGAGCTGCTGCGACCGTCACCCCAGCTCTTCGGCGCCGGCGGCTACCTGACGATCGTGAGCATTCACGGCGCGATGATGATGGGGATCATGACCTCGGGCGTCCTGGGCCCGTTCGCCAACTACTTCGTCCCGCTGCAGATCGGCGCCAGGCGGATGGCGTATCCCCGGCTCGAGTCGCTGAGCTTCTGGCTGTTGATGGCGGCGGGGACGATCCTCGTCAGCACGGTCTTCTTCGGAGGGTTCCCGACCGGCTGGACCGGCTATGCGCCTCTGAACGACGAGGCGAACTTCGGCTACGACTCCTACATCTTCTTCTTCGCCCTGGTCGGGATCTCGATGACGCTTCTGGGGCTCAACCTGATCGCGACGATCGTGACGATGAGGGCCCCGGGCCTGACCTGGTCGCGCCTGCCGATCTTCTCCTGGGGCGCGCTCAGCACCTCCGCCCTGATGGTTCTCGCCGCACCCGTCCTGATCGCGGTCCTGCTGATGGTGGCGATGGACCGGACGGTGCAGACCTCGTTCTTCCTGACGAGCGCAGGGGGCAGTCCGTACTTATTCGAGAACCTGTTCTGGTTCTTCGGTCATCCGGAGGTGTACGTCCTCGCCCTGCCGGGGTTCGGGATCCTGCTCGAGATCCTCCCGGTCTTCTCGCGGAAGCCGCTCTGGGGCTACCGGCTCGCGGTCTCGGGGATGCTCGGCGTCGCGCTGCTCAGCTTCTTCGTCTGGCAGCACCACCTGTTCGTCAGCGGGATCAACTCGGCCCTGCGGCCCTTCTACATGCTCTCGACGGAGATCATCTCGCTCCCGACCGGGTTCATCTTCCTCTGCGGCATGGCGACGCTGTGGAGGGCGCGCATCCGCTTCTCGGTGCCGATGCTCTTCTGCATGGCGTGGTTCTTCAACTTCTTCATCGGAGGAGTCTCCGGGGTGTTCCTCTCGGACACCCCGAGTGACGTCAGCACCCACGGCAGCTTCTTCGTGATGGCCCACTTCCACTACACGATCATGGGGGGGCTGGTCTTCACGTTCTTCGCCGCGATCTACTACTTCGTCCCGAAGATGTTCGGCGTGATCTTCAATGAGCGCTTAGCAAAGATCCATTTCTGGTCGATGTTCTTGGCCTTCAATGCGACCTTCGCGCCGCTGTTCGCCCTCGGCCTGATGGGGCAGCCGCGGCGGGTATCGACCTACGCCTCGAACCTCCAGGGGCTGAACATCTGGGTCTCGGTCTGCGCGTTCATCCTCGGCGTGTCGATGCTGGTCTTCCTGTTCAACGTCGTCTACTCGCTGGTCTTCGTGCGCAAGCCGGCCGAGGCGAACCCGTGGCATTCGAAGTCCCTGGAGTGGCAGACGCCGACTCCAGTGCCCCTTCACAACTTCGACGAGATCCCGGTCATCAACAGCGACCCCTATGACTACGGAACCCCGCCGCCCCCTCCACTGCGGGCCGGTGAGCGACCAGCCGAGGCACCCGGGTAGTCATGGTGCGCTTCTTCACCAGATCGAAGGACGAGGTCGAGCCGCCCGAGGAGGCGCCCGAGGTCTACGAGCGCAACCTCTGGATCGGAGCCCGCGTGATCGCCGGGACGACGATCATGTTCTTCGCGTCGTTCGTCTTCGCGTACTTCTATCTGCGCTCGCTCAACAACACGAACCAGTGGCACCCCGGTGGGGTCGACGCTCCCCAGGCCTGGGGAGCCGTGATCGTCGCCCTGTTCGTCGCGAGCGCGGGACTCTTCGTCGTCGCGGAGCGGATCGCCAGACGACATGGGAGCTGGTTGGCCCTCGCAGGCCTCTCGCTGGCCCTGGGTCTGGGCGGCTGCGTCGCCCAGGTCCTCGAGTGGGCACATCTCGACTTCGGCCCGCAGAACGGCGGCTACGCGAGCGTCTTCATCGGCTGGACGGCGCTGTTCGTGGTCTTCGTCTTGATGACCATGTTCTGGCTCGAGATCACGTTCGCCGAGGGGTTCCGGAGGCGGAGTGACGCTGCGACGTTCGTGCCGGTCGGCATCACCGACGCCGCCTTCTACTGGTCGGTGCTCGCCGCGCTCGGCGTGATCAGCTGGGTCATCCTCTACCTGCTCTGAGACGTGTTCGCGGTCACGACCCCACTCGACTGGACAGGCGGTCCGGCGCTCGCCTGGGTGCTCACCGCGGGGCTGCTCTACTGGCTCGGGGGCCGCAGGCTGGCGACACCGCGCTCGGACAGATCCCGCAGCTGGCGTACGGCCGCCTTCATCGCGGGCCTCGCCACGATCCTGATCGCGCTCGACTCCCCGGTCGACGGGCTCGCCGACAAGCTGCTCTGGGTCCACATGCTGCAGCACATCCTGCTGCTGCTGGTGGCCCCGCCGCTGCTCGCGCTGTCCCGCCCCTGGAACCGCATGTGGCACGGGTTTCCCCTCGGCACCCGCCGGGAGCTGGCGCGCTGGCTGACCGCGGGTCGCTGGTCGGCTCCCCTCCGAGCGGCCGCCAGGGTCCTCGCCGGGCCGGTGCCGTCATGGTTGCTGTTCAACTTCGTATTGCTCGGCTGGCACCTGCCGTTTGCCTACGACGCCACCCTGACGACCCCGATCGTCCACGCGGCAGAGCACCTCACCTTCTTCGCGACCGGGCTGCTGTTCTGGACTCGGGTGATCGACTCGCCGCCGTGGCGCTCGCGGCTCAGCGAGACGGGTCGGGCCGTCTACGTCGGCTCCTCGATGGTGACGAGCTGGGTGCTCGCGATCGTGCTGGCGGAGGCGAGCCAGCCGATCTACTCGCCCTATGCGGACCTGGCGAGCCGCCCGGGCGGCATCACGGCCCTCGCCGACCAGCAGTTCGCCGCGGGCGCGATGTGGGTCCTGGGCTCGATCCCGTTCACCATTGCCATTCTGTCCGTCGTATATCGCTGGTTGGAGCCGACACGCTCGGGCCAGTCGTCCCCGGCGAGTCGCCCGCTCGCCGAAAACCCATGATCTAGGAGGAAAGATGCAGGGCCTGTCACAGCCGGTGCTCGCGCTCTCCGTCGTCGGCGAGGGCATCCTCACCTGGGCGATCCCGCTGGGGGTGTTCCTCGCGGTGCTGCTCTGGTACCTGCTCCTGTTGCGGCGCCGCCACCCTGAGTGAGCCGCCCCCTTCGTGCGGCCACGGTCCTCGGACTGGCGGCGGCGATCGGCATCGGCGCCGGCGTGGGGATTCATGCTCTGAGCCGGGGGGACGCATCGCCGCCGACCGGAGCGGCGGGCGACCTGATGGGGCAGGCGACCTGGGGGCCGGGGGAGAGGCGAGCGCCGGACTTCACGCTCTCGGATCAGAGGGGGCGCCCGATCTCGCCCGCTTCGCTCGCGGGTCAGGACGTCCTGCTCACGTTCCTCGACCGGAGGTGCCTTCGCTCCTGTCTTAGGCAGCAGCGCTCACTGGCGACCCCTCTGCGGCTTCTACCGAGGCCAGAGCGCCCCGCGGTGGTCGTCGTCAGCCTCCAGCCGGGGGCCGCGCCTCAGCAGACGGTCGAGCGCGCCGCGCGGCGGCTCGGCCTGGTCGACGCGGCCGGCTGGCATTGGCTGTCTGGATCCACGGCGGAGCTTGCGCCGGTCTGGCGGTCGTACGGGGTCGGGGTGAGTCCCGGTTCGGCGCGGCGCCCGCTCGCCTACCTGATCGACCGGAACGGATATGAGCGTGCCGGGTTCCTCTATCCATTCCCGCCGAACTGGCTCGTCGGCGACATACGCATCCTCCGCGGTCAGAGTTGATTCCTCGCGCTTAGGTGCCCCAAAGGCCGATGTTCATACTGCGGACATCCGTTCTCGCGCGGCTCCGCCGATTGTGTTTGCTCTTCTGATCGTTGTCTTGGCCGCAGGCTGCGGTGGGGGCAGCGCCTTGAGCTCGTCTTCGAACGCGAGCACGACCAGCTTCGAGGGGATCAGCGCAAAGCCACCAAAGGCCGCGCCCGCGACCGTCCTGCAGGATTCGCTGGGCCACCGCATCGACCTGAGCCAGTACCGAGGCAAGGCGGTGCTGGTCACCTTCATCTACACGCACTGCCCCGACGTCTGCCCGCTGATCGTCGGCAACCTCCATACAGCCCAGGCCGAGCTCGGCTCGAAGGCCTCAGATCTGCAGATCGTCGCCGTCTCTGTTGACCCCACGGGCGATACGCCGAGCACCGTCAACGCTTTCCTCAAGCAGCACCAGATGACGGGCCGGATGGAGTACCTGATCGGATCCCGGCCCCAGCTGGAGAAGACCTGGAGCGACTGGAAGATCCTGGCCAAGTCCCCGCAGAAGGCGGGTAGCCCTGACCTGGTCGAGCACTCGGCGCTGATCTATGGGATCGATGGGACCGGGCAGATCAGGACCCTCTACCCCTCGAATTTCAAGCCCCAGCAGATCGTGCACGACGTGCCGATCCTGGCATCGCAGTAGCGAGGGGTGTCCGGAGCGCGCCGCCGGCTGCGAATCGGGTTGGTCGTGGTCGCGATCGTCGCCGTGCTGGTCGGCGTCGAGCTGCTCAGCGGAAGCTCTGACTCCGGCCCGGGGAAGCCGGCGCCGCAGCTACCGACCACCGTGCTCGTTCCTCCCGCGGTTCATCTCGATTCCCTGCGCGGCAAGCCGGCCGCGATCAACTTCTGGGCGAGCTGGTGTGAGCCGTGCCGTCGCGAGGCCCCTGAGCTCGAGCGGCTGAATCGCTCGCTGCACGGGAGCGCGTCGATCGTCGGCGTCGACTGGACCGACGGCCTCGATTCGGCCCGCGCGTTCATCCGGGAGCACCACATGACCTATCCGGACCTGCGTGACCAGGACGGCGTGGTCGGCCAGAGGTACGGCCTGATCGGCCTGCCGACCACGTTCATCCTCGATTCGCACGGGACGATCAGCGACGTGCTGCGGGGCCCGCAGACCGCCCAGACCGTGCGCAGGGCCCTCGATGCGGCCGGCTGATCCAGGCTCCCATCTTCTAAGCGAATTCACATCCGCCTATTAGTTAGTTCCCAGGTTTTCCGGGCAAGCTGCTCTCCAAGGTAATTCGAAAGCGAGAGGAGGCGATCAAGTTGGATATGTCACTGGTTGTTGGATTGAACGGGATTCTGGTTGTGGGCCTGCTGGTCCTCTTGACTGCAGCGCTGCGGCTGCCGCACCGCCTCAGGGCGGAGCCTCGCGGGCCCCAGGCTCCTCGAGCGCAGAAGGCGAGTCGGCGCAGGCATTCCCAGCGCGACGATCGGCGCACCAGGGACGGCCGGGGCGATCCGGCTTACTCGCGTTCGTAGCCGGGATTCAGGCGATCGCGACGTCGAGCGCCATCGCCGCGAAGAGCAGCGCGAGATAGAGCAGCGAGAAGTGAAAGACACGGACCGCCCGTGCGGCGCTTGGCGCTCTCGCGAGGCCCAGGGCGAGCAGCACGAAGGTCGCGTCTAGAGCCACGGCGACCGCCAGGTACGGAACGCCGAGCGTATGCCAGAGGACGGGAAGGATGGTCGTCACGGCGAGCACGAGCGAATAGGCGAGGATTCGCCGTGAGGTCACGGCATCGCCTCGGAGCACGGGCAGCATGGGTATCTCCGCCGCCGCGTACTCCCGCTTGATCAACATCGCGAGCGCCCAGAAGTGTGGGGGCGTCCAGAAGAAGATGATCAGGAAGAGGAAGGCGGCCGGCAACGTCAAGTTGCCGGTCGCGGCCGCCCAGCCGACCAGTGGCGGGACGGCGCCGGCCGCTCCCCCGATGACGATGTTCTGGACGGTGGATCGCTTCAGCCAGCGCGTGTAGACCAGCACGTAGAAGAGGTTCCCGATCAGGGCCAGCGCCGCCGCCAGGACGTTGGTCAAGCTGGCGAGCAGGACGAAGGAGAACGCCGAGAGGACGAGCCCGAACTCGAGCGCCCGCGGGGCCGTCACCCGCCCGGCGACGACCGGGCGGCTCGCGGTGCGCTCCCCCATGAGCCCGTCGATGTCGCGGTCGAGGTAGTGGTTCAGAGCGCTCGCCCCGGCGCAGGCAAGAGCGCCCCCGGCGAGCACGACGGCGAGCTTCCAGAGGTTCGGCACTCCCTGGGCGCCTACGAACATCCCGGCGGCGGCCGTGATCAGCAGCAGGACCATGATGCGCGGCTTGGTCAGGGTGACGTAGTCCCTCCAGGCGCCCGCCGGGACGTGCTCGCCCCGGAACGAGGCGGCGGCGGTGAGCCAGACGGCTGCCAGGGTCAGGGCGGCGAAGGCGAGATGGAGCCCAGAGGCCCAGCCCGCATGTCCGGAGAGGCTCACGACGATCCCGAAGGCGCTGCCCACGCCGAGCAGGCCGAGGGCGGCCAGGGAGATGCGCAACAGGGCGCGATGGGCGCTGGCGGCGGCCAGTACGACCGCGGCCAGCGGCGGCACCGCAAGGACACCGAGGGCACGGTGGGGTACCCCGAGATGAAGGGCGCCGCTGATGACCACCAGGGTCGTGACCGCGGCCGCTCCCAGTGCCGCCAGGCGGAGCCAGGCGCCGGGTGCTGCCTGCTTCACTGATCCTGAGCCTTGGCGAATGAGCACCGGCCGGGGAAGTATCTCCCCGTCCGGGCCGGCTGTCAATCGACGGCCTAGCGCGCCGGTGGCGCCGCGTCCCCGTGGCGAACCCGAGAGCGCCCCTCGCCGTAGCCGATCGTCTCGTAGATGATGATCGTCCAGATCAATGTCGAGACCAGCGCCAGAACCGCCAGGGCCGGCAGCTCGACCGCGGCCGGCACGAGGGCGAACAGAACGAGGGCGAGGGCCAGCCGCTCCCGGTTGATCGTGTGGACGTGGCGGTAGCGAAAGCCGACCAGCCCGAGCAGGTAGAACGCGATGCCCCCCAGCAGCGCGAACGCGGGCACCAGATCAAGCGGGTCCTCGACGTGACCAAGCGTCTTCTTCAGGCCGAGGGCCAGGAGCACGATTCCGGCAACCATCGGGAAGTGCAGGTACGAGTAGGAGTCACGCGCGAGCTCGTTGCGCTCGCGCCCCTCGGGGGCACGAGTCAGCCGGCGGGCCGAGACCAGGGCGACCACGTCGAAGTAGATCCACCACATTCCAGCCACCAGCGCGATCCCGAGCGTTGCTGCCGCGGCTATGCCCCAGGTGAGCGTGGCTCCCGCCCCGACACCGATCGCGACGATCGACTCTCCGAGGGCGATGATGATGATCAGGCCGTGCCGCTCGGCGAAGTGGCCGGGGACCAGCCTCCAGCCCTCGGACCCGAACAGGTAGGGCCCGGTCATGTCGAGCGCGATCGCCAGGACCCAGACCGCGCCCTGACCGAGGTCGCCGAAGAACGAGCCGGCGATCACCAGCGCCGCCCCGACGGCGGTGCCGACCAGCAGCCCCCAGACCGACCGTCGCAGGGCGCCATCCTCGCGGCTCGCCAGGCCGAACAGCGCCATCTGGGCGGCCCGGACAACCCCGTAGGCCAGCGCGAACTCGAAGGCCAGGTCGCCGAATGCCTGCGGAACGCAGATCGCGATGATCAGCAGCCCGGCCATTGACGCGAACAGAACGATCCGAACCGCGCCCTCCTCGGGGTCGAGGGCGCTGGTCAACCAGGCGTACCCGACCCACGTCCACCAGAGCAACCCGAGCACGAGGATGCCCTTGCCGAGCCCGCCCCAGGTCGGATCGTTTGACATCAGCTTCGTGCACTGGGTGATCGCCAGGACGAAGACGAGGTCGAAGAACAGCTCCAGCGGCATCACTCGGTCGTCCTGCCGGAAGGTGGCCCCGAGCCGAGGACGCCGGGATCCGGGCTCGGGCGCTGTCGCCGTCTCCATCGCGCTCATCCTCCCACCTGAAACCTCGAGGCTGTCGGCGTCAGCCGTCTACGAGCATGCCTCGCATCGGCCCGACCAGTCGCTTGGTGCGCCGCGACACCGCCGGGAGCCGCATCAGCCGGTGTGTGAGCGGATCCCCCGCGATGTGACGCTGGAGTTGCTCCTCCGCGATTGGCTTCCAGAGTTGATCGACCACGTCGCTGGGGTCGCCGGCCAGATCGCTGAGCGATCTGCCCAGATGCTCCGCCCATAACTCGAGGCGTGTTTGGCGCGCGAGGGCGGCGTCACACGTGACGACGTTCATCTCGGTGTCGTTGAACAGCGAATGCTCGTTCAGGTTCGCCGAGCCGACGGTCAGCCACCGGTCGTCGACGATCGCGATCTTGGCGTGGACATAGAGCGGATCTGTCCTCTGCTCGGTCCCCGCGTGGATTGTGGTGGCGAGCAGGCCGCCTTGTCCGCCGTCGGCTTCGATCAGGTAACCGAGCTGGCCGCGGGTCGTATCGGCGCCGTTGTTCGGCCGCGCCGGGAGGAGCAGGACGATCCGGAATTGCTCAGTCGGCGGGTCTCGAAGCTTCTTGGCCAGGATCGCGGCGATCTCGGTGGACCAGAGAAACTGGTTCTCGATGTAGATCAGCTCCTGCGCCGAGCGCAGCGCTCGCACGTAGGCCTCCAGAATCCGGAACTCGCCATCGGGCGCAAACCGGTACGTCCGGTTTGGGACGGTGCGGACAACCTGTAGCTCGACGTCTCCGGCGGGTGCCGATGTTGCCGGGGCCTCGAGCTGCTCGCCGTCGACCTCTGCCCAGCGCTGCCTGAAGTGCTCCGCGACGTCCGCAACCGCGGGCCCCCGGACCTTCGTTGCCGCGTCATGCCAGCCGAGCCGGCCCTTGGCGGGGTGACCGCGGTCATCACAGCGATCTCCGCCGAGTGAGGTCAGATCGATGCCGCCGACGAACGCCACCGAGTCATCGACGATCACCAGCTTCTCGTGATGGCAGTGCATGGTTCGCTCGCGCGCGTCGAGTACGCACCGAACCCTGGTGTCCTGTGTGAGCTCGTCGCGCGCCGCGCGCACGTCCGATCGATGCGGATGAAACACCGGGAGCGGCGGCCCGGCCCACAGCAAGACGCGGACCTCGACCCGTTCAGCCAGCTCCGCCAGGAGCTCGCGCAACGGGGGAACCGAACCATCCCGCGCGAGCATGAACTGCGGGGTGATGTGCCAGCCGGCAATGTGGATATGCGATTGAGCCTTCCGCAGCTCACCTGCGATCTCGGCGAGCGCATGCTCCCCATCGATCAACACCCCGAGTGAGTTGCCAGGCCGCGGCGGAGGCTCTCCCGGGACCCAGAGGGTGGGGTCCGGGGGCGGCGACAGAGCACCCGCGTGTCCCAGCCGGTTCAGCCGCCGCCTGTGATGGTCGCGAACGAGGCGCTCGAGGCCGGCGCCCAGGACTCGATCGGCTCTGTCGATCAGGCTTGTGATGTCGCCTCCATATGGACCCGCTCTCTGACGGCTAGCCTTCCCGACCGTGATCAGTACCAACCAATTCAAGAACGGCGCGCACATCGAGATCGACGGCAGGGTCTTCCGGATCGTCGAGTTCCAGCACGTCAAGCCCGGCAAGGGCGGCGCCTTCGTCCGTTCGAAGCTGAAGCGGGTCGACGACGGTGCGGTGATCGACAAGACCTTCAAGGCCGGCGAGAAGTTCCGGCCGGTGCGCACCGAGACGCGGAAGATGCAGTTCCTCTACGACTCGGGCGAGGCCGCCGTCTTCATGGACAACGAGAGCTATGACCAGGTCGAGATCCCCAAGTCGATCGTGGGCGACGCCCTCAAGTGGGTGCCGCCCAACTCGGACGTCGACCTGCTCTTCGTCGACGAGCGCGCCGCCGGCGCCCAGCCTCCCAGCGCTGTCGACCTGGCGATCACGCAGACCGACCCGGGGCTGAAGGGCGACACCGCCTCCGGCGGAGGCACGAAGCCCGCGACGCTGGAGACCGGCGTCGTGATCCAGGTCCCGCTCTTCATCGAGGAGGGCGAGAAGGTGCGGGTCGACACCCGCAGCGGCGAGTACGTCTCGCGGGCGTAGATGTGCGCGATAGCGCGACCCGTATGGTGATGCCGTGAAGCGTTCCGACCAACGGCGAGACGCGGTCTTCGCCCTCTACCAGCACGAGGTCACCGGCCGGCCCTTTGACGAGCTGCTCGAGGGAGCAAAGCCGTTCTCCCGCGAGCTGGCGGAGGCCGTGGAGGCGAACCGGGCAGAGCTCGACGAGCTGATCTCGCGCCATGCCAGGGGATGGGCGCTGGAGCGGATCGCGCCGCTCGAGCGCAGCATCATGGAAACGGCTCTGTACGAGGCGCTCCACAGCGAGGACGTCCCGGTGGAGGTCGCGATCGACGAGGCGGTGGAGCTGACCAAGGAGTACTGCGGGGTCGACGCGCCGGGGTTCGTCAACGGCATCCTCGGGGCGGCCCTGGCGGAGCGAGGCGCCGTCGACTAGCTAACTAAGATCGCGTCGATGGAAGCCGAATCGATCGGCGGTGGCGCGGAGGAGCTCGACCGCATCACCGCGAGGCTGGAGCAGCTCGCCGCGCAGCTGGAGGACGATGCCGAGGACGACCGCGCCGCCCAGCTCGTTCGCGAAGCCTCCGAGCTCGCCTCCCAGGCGGGCCGCGCCGTCGAGGCCGCCCTGCGCGGCGCCTCAGGCTCACCCGGGGAGTGATCCGGCAGATGAGTGAGTACCCCGATGACCTTCGGGAGATGGTCGACAGCTACCTCGAGCAGCTCCGGTTCTCCGACGCGCCGGCCACGAGCGGCCTCGACGAGGCCATGCGGTACTCGCTGCTCGCCGGGGGCAAGCGGATCCGGCCGGTGCTGGCGCTGGCGACGGCGCGCTCGATCGGCATCGAGCCGGAGCAGGTTCTGCCGGCTGCGGCCGCGATCGAGCTGATCCACACCTATTCTCTGATCCACGACGACCTGCCGGCGATGGACGACGACGAGCTGCGGCGCGGCATGCCCACCTCTCACGTGAAGTACGGCGAGAACGTCGCCATCCTGGCGGGCGATGGCCTCTTCGCCGAGGCGATGCGCCTCTTCAGCGAGACGCAGACGGGCAGCCCGAGCGCCGTGCTCGCCGCGCTCGGCGAACTGGTCTCCGCGACCGGGGTGGGCGGCATGGTCGGCGGCCAGTACGTCGACGTCACCGAGTTCGATCACCGCGGCTCGGGGGAGGGCGGGCGAATCGACCCTGACCGGCTACGGGAGATGCATTCGCTCAAGACGGGGCGCCTGATCGCCTCGAGCGTCGGAGTCGTATTGGTCTTGGCTGAGGTCCCAGAAGGTGAGACAATTCCCTACCGCCGTTTCGCCGATGAGCTCGGCGTCCTCTTCCAGATTGTCGACGACATCCTCGACGTGACCGGATCAGACGAAGAGCTCGGCAAGCCAAGCGGTAGCGACGAGAGACACGGCAAGCTCACCTATGTGAGCGCGTATGGCCTCGAAAAGGCCCGCGAGCTAGCCTCTGAGTCGCACCGCAAAGCACGGAAGGCACTGGCTGAGACGGCTGCGAAGACCGACGATCTGGCTCGGATCACCGACTTCATTCACACCCGACACACCTGATGACCGCGGACACAAACGAACCGAACCAGGATCACCGGCTACTCGACTCGATCGACTCGCCCGCGGACCTGACGGAGCTCTCGGACGACCAGCTGCAGCAGGTCGCGCAGGAGGTCCGTGAGCTGATCATCGACACGATCGGCGAGATCGGCGGCCATTTCGGCGCGAACCTGGGCACCTGCGAGCTGACGGTCGCCCTGCACAGCCTCCTCGAGTCGCCCCGGGACAAGATCCTCTGGGATGTCGGCCACCAGGCCTACCCCCACAAGGTGCTGACGGGCCGCAGGGACCGCCTCGACACGATCCGCCAGTACGACGGGCTGGCCCCGTTCTGCTCGGTGTTCGAGTCCGAGCACGACATCATGGGCGCCGGCCACGCCTCCACCTCGATCGGCTACGCGGTCGGGCTGAAGGAGGCGATGCTCAAGGGGATCGGCGAGGACGGCAAGGTCGTCGCGGTGATCGGCGACGGCGCACTGACCGGCGGGGTCGCCTACGAGGCTCTCCATCACGCCGGCGGCCTGCAGACCCCGATGGTGATCGTCCTCAACGACAACGGGATGTCCATCTCGCCCAATGTCGGCGCCCTCTCCCGCTACTTCCAGCGCGTGCGGCTGAACCGGCGGCTCTACCAGGCCCGGTCGACCACGGAAGAGAGACTCACGCAGCTCCCACTGGGCCTCGGCCGCCGCATCGAGCGGCTGGGCCCCGAGGTGAAGGCCGCGATCAAGGCCTACTGGGCCCCCGGCCTCTTCTTCGAGGAGCTCGACCTCGCCTACATGGGCGTGATCGACGGCCACGATGTCGCTGCCCTGCGTCGCGCCCTCCAGCAGGCGCTGGAGGCCGACCGTCCGGTCGTCGTCCACATCCACACCGTCAAGGGCAAGGGCTTCGAGCCCGCCGAGGAGGGCGGCCTCGAGGGAATGGAGAAGTGGCACGCCGCCAAGCCGGGGTCGATCGTCAACGGCAAGGAGGCGCCGAAGAAGCCGGTCATACCGGTCAGCGAATCCGATTCGCCCGAGAAGATCGAGAAGCTGGAGAAGCCGCCGCCCAAGGCTCCGCCGCAGTACACGGCTGTCTTCGCCGACGCGCTCGTCGAGGAGGCCAAACGCGACCCGCGGGTGATCGGGATCACCGCCGCGATGGCCGGCGGGACGGGGCTCAACAAGCTCAGCGACGAGCTGCCGGACCAGTACTACGACGTCGGGATCGCCGAGCAGGATGCGGTTCTCTTCGCCTCGGGCCTCGCGATCCAGGGCGCGAAGCCGGTCTGCGCGATCTACTCCACCTTCCTGCAGCGCGCCTTCGACCAGCTCGTCCACGACGTGTGCCTGCAGAAGCTGAACGTCGTCTTCGCCATGGACAGGGCGGGACTGGTGGGAGACGACGGCCCCACGCACCACGGGGCCTTCGACATCTCCTACCTCCGCGAGCTGCCGAACATCGTGGTGATGGCGCCACGCGACGAGGCGATGCTGGTCCACATGCTTCGCACTGCTCTGGCTTATGACGACGGCCCGATCGCCTTCCGCTACCCGCGCGGCGCCGCCGAGGGTGCGCCGATGCCCGACGCGCCGAAGGAGATCGAGATCGGCAAGGGCGAGTTCCTCCTGCCGGGCGAGCGCGTCGCGCTGCTCGGTTACGGCTACGGCGTCCAGGTCGGGCTGCGCGCCGCCGAGATCCTGCGCAAGAACGGGCTCGAGCCGACCGTGGCCGATGGCCGCTTCGCCAAGCCCCTCGACGGCGAGCTGATCGAGAAGCTGGCCGGCGACCACGACCTGCTGGTCACGATCGAGGAGAACGTTCTCCCCGGCGGATTCGGCTCGGGTGTCCTGGAGCACGTCGAGGACGCATTCGCGGACGGCTCAGAGCGCGCACGCGTTCTGAGGATCGGCCTCCCCGACCGCTACGTCACGCACGGCAAGCCCGCCCTGCTCCGTGAGGAGGTCGGCTTCACCGGCGAGGCCGTGGCCGAGCGGGTGCTCACCACGCTCGGTACGCGCGAGACCATCCTGGGTTAGCGCAGCATTAAGGCGCGGTTCGGGCCTCACCTAGCGGGTATAGCCACACTTGTCGGCGAGTGCCCTTGCACAGCGCGCCGCATAGGGGGACAGGGCAGGCGGCCGGTTGATCCGGTTCGTCCTATTTGACCCATGCCCTGTGGAGGGGAGCTCGCATGACCTATCTCACCTGTCCTCATTGCGGTCTGACGGTCTTCGATCGCAACCCGCTCGCATCGCCGCACAACTGTCCGCGCTGTGCCCGCCGCCAGGCCCTCGCGGTTGAGCTCGAGCGCGTCCCGAAGATGCACGGCGGCGCGGCGGCGTCGGTCCTCGTCCGGCGGCAGGCCGTCGAGGAGTCGGTTCAGGGCGCCGACTGAGCGAGTCGCGGGAAGCGCCGCAATCCGTCGAGCGCGGCGAGCACCTTCGGAGCCAGCGCGATCGCGGAGACGTCGAACAGGACGTAGACGCTGGCGATCCCGCTGGGCGGGTTGCCCGCCGACAGCGGAGTCCCGGGAGTGGTCGAGGCCCAGTGCCAGGCTCCGATCGAGGTGCCGTAGATCTCGAGGAAGGCGACCATCAGGAAGACGCCGGCATAGAGCGTCGAGGTGCGGCCGCGAACCAGGACGTAGATCAGGAGCGCGCCGGTGAGCGCTCCGAGGACGTCGGTGTGGCCGAGCAGCACCAATCCCGCCGCTCCCCATGTGGCCACGATCGCGATCACCGTGCCCACGAACGCCCTTGCGTGGCGCCGGACGGGTCCCGACTGGCTGATCCGAAGCCCCGCCAGATAGACGAGCCCATGACCCGGCGGGACGAAGGCCGGCAGGTTCTCGAGCCGGTAGGTGTAGGCCCCGAGGACGATCGATCCGATCACCTCGGCGCAGCTCGCGACCAGCACCACCAGTAGCGCTCGGGCACGGTCCTCGCGGCTGAGGGGCGCGCACGAGGCGATCAGGACCAGCCAGGTGGCCGCGCCGAGGAGAAGCTGCTCGCTCGCGTTCGCGAAGTGATCGAGCGCCAGGAAGCCGGCGATCACGCAGAGCACCATCCCCGCAAACGGCAGGGGCGCGGACAGCGGGTGCTTGGCGACTCTGCTCCCCATCCTCGGATTGGATCATCCCCCTTGAGGGCCTGTCAATGCGAAACTGCGCCGCGTGATCGAGAGGCCAGTGTTCGTCGTCTCCCCGCCGCGCGCGGGAGGAACCGCCCTGTTCCGCTCGCTGGCGAGGGCACCCGGGATCTTCAGCGCGCCCGGCGCCGGGATCCTCGAGGGGATCTTCGAGCTGGAGCCCGAGAACCGCGAGTGGGAGAGCAACCGCCTGACCGCGGCCGAGATCGAGCCGCGAGCGGTCGAGGAGATGCGCGGACGGCTCAAGGGCGGCCTGGTCGACAGCGTCGGCAACCGGCTCGGCATCGACGCCTCCGGGGTGCGCTGGGTCGATGGCCAGCCCCGCAACGCGTTGCGCGTCCCCTTTCTGGCGGCCGTCGCCCCCGACGCCCAGTTCGTCTATATCCACCGCGATCCGATGGAGACCGTCCCCGCGATGCTGCGCGTCTGGGAGGCCGGCAACCGTGTCAGCTACCCCCAGCTGCCCGATTGGCCCGGTCCGCCGTGGTCCTTGCCGCTGGTGCCGGGATGGCGGGAGCTCGCGGGGCGCCCGCTGCCCGAGATCGTCACCGAGCAGTGGCTCACGCTGACCCGGACCGTTCTCGACGATCTGGAGGCGCTGGCGCCCGAGCGCTGGTGCGTCACCGACTTCAAGGCCCTGCTCAACGATCCCAAGCGTGAGCTCGAGCGGATCTGCGAGTTCGTCGCCATCGAGGCCTCGGAGGACGTCACCCGGCCGCTGCGCTCGCTTCGCGACCAGCTCGCGGTCTCGGGCGGCGATGGGGCGGGGGAGCCCCCGGAGGAGCTCCGGGAGCTGCTGCCCCGGACCCAGGAGCTCGGCGAGCGCTCGCGCGAGCTGCTTGCCCGGCCGATCAGGCCGCCGCGCACCGCGAAGTGGTCCGCTCCGGCGGATTCGCCGCTGCGCAGCGTCTACACGCAGAGCTTCCCCGAGTTCCTCAACCAGCTCCAGAGCTCCCTGATCGTCTCGACCTACCAGACCGGGAAGCTGATCACCGCTCGCTACGACGGCGGCCAGCTCAACACTCACTTCCGTGACTTCCCGCGGCCGATGGGGCTCGCCGTGGCGCCGGGGCGGATCGCGATCGGCACTCGCGCCGAGGTGCTCGACTACCGGGACTTCCCCGCCGTGGCCGCGAAGGTCGAGCCGAAGGGAAAGCACGACGCCTGCTATCTGCCCCGCAACAAGCACTTCACCGGTGACATCCGCATCCACGAGATCGAGTTCGCACAGGGCGAGCTCTGGATCGCGGCCACGAACTTCTCCTGCCTCGCGACGCTGGACGCGGAGCACAGCTTCATCCCGCGCTGGAAGCCGCCCTTCATCTCCCAGCTCACCTCCGAGGACCGCTGCCACCTGAACGGCCTCTGCGTGATCGACGACCAGCCGCGCTTCGTCACCGCCCTGGGCGAGACCGACGTCGCAGGTGGATGGCGCGAGACGAAGGCGACCGGGGGAGTCCTGATCGACATCGAGAGCGGCGAGACCGTGCTCCGTGGCCTCTCGATGCCTCACTCACCGCGCTGGTACGACGGGCGCATGTGGGTGCTCGAGTCCGGCAAGGGGACGATCTCCGTGGCCGACCTCGATGCGGGCACCGTCGAGACTGTGGCGGAGCTGCCCGGCTTCACCCGCGGGCTGCTCTTCGCCGGCGGCCTCGCCTTCATCGGGCTCTCGCAGGTACGCGAGACCGCGACCTTCGGCGGCCTTCCGCTGATGGAGCGCCTGGACGAGCGCCTCTGCGGAGTCTGGGCCGTCAATCCGGTGAGCGGCCAGATCGTGGGGTTCCTCCGCTTCGAGGAGATGGTCCAGGAGGTCTTCGACGTCGCAATGCTCTCCGGGGTCCGCTATCCCGAGATCGCCGAGGAGGGCTCCGACGCGGCGACCGGCTCCTTCATGTTGCCCGAGGCACAGCCCGCGGCCGGATGAAGCCGATCGATCGCGGCACCTGGCTCGCGCTGATCGCGATGGGGATCGCGGTCTTCGTGGTCGCCAACGACTTCTCCGCGATCAACGTCGCGATCCCGCAGATCGAGCGCGACTTCCACACTGACGTGACGACCGCCCAGTGGGTCGTGAACGCCTACGCGCTCACCTTCGGAGTGCTGATCGTCAGCGGCGGCCGGCTGGCCGACCTGTTCGGGCGCCGCCGGGCGTTCTTCGTCGGGACGGTGATCTTCGCGACCTTCTCGGCCCTGGGGGGTGCCGCGCAGAGCGAGGCCTGGCTGATCGCGATGCGGGTGCTGATGGGCATCGGGGGCGCCCTGATGTGGCCCGCGATCCTGGGCATGACCTACGCCGCGCTCCCCGAGGAGCGCGCGGGGCTGGCGGGCGGCTTCATCCTCGGCGCCGCCGGGATCGGCAACGCCGCCGGGCCGCTGATCGGCGGCGCCCTGACCGACCTGCTCAGCTGGCGCTGGATCTTCTTCCTCAACGTGCCGGTCTCCGCCTTCGCGATCTTCGTCACCTGGCGGGAGATCCACCAGCCCCGGCCCGAGGTCGACGACACGCGGATCGACTACACGGGCATCGTCTGCGTTTCGGTCGGCCTGGTCTCGCTGCTGCTCGCCTTCGACCAGGTGATCGACTGGGGGTGGGGCGATCCGCGGATCATCGGGCTGATCGCCCTCTTCGCGTTCCTGATCTCCAGCTTCGTCCTCGTGGAGCGGCGCGCGGGGGCCCACGCGCTCATCCCGCCCGACGTGATGCGCAACCGGGACTTCCGCAACACCTGTGCGGCGATCCTGATGATGTCGGCAGTCTTCTTCGCGGCGATGCTCTATTTGCCACAGCTGATGATCAACGTCCTCGGCTATTCGCCGGTCGGCGCGGGCGCCGGGATGCTGCCGATGATGGCGACGTTCGCCGCGGTCTCCTTCGTGGCGGGGAATCTCTACAACCGGTTCGGCGCCAAGCCGCTGCTGATCCTCGGGTCGCTCTGCATCGCCGTCGGCCCGGCGCTGATCGCGCTGTTTGCCGACAAGGAGACCTATGGGGCGCTCGTCCCCGGGATGGCCATCCTCGGACTGGGGATCGGGCTCTTCTACCCGACGGCCACCACGGTCGGCGTGATGGGGGTCGACGAGTCACGGCGCAGCCTCGCCGGGGCGATCATCTACATGTTCCAGATCGCCGGCGGGTCGGTCGGCCTCGGCCTGACCACGACGGTCTTCATCGGCGCCAGCGACCGCGCGGTCAGCGGCAGCAAGTTCATCGACGGGATACAGACGGCGTTCGCGATGGACGCCGCGATCGCCGTCGGCGGCTTCCTGATCGCAGCGTTCCTGATCGGGGGCAGGGCGCACCTGCCGCACGTTCATCGTCCCCTGCTAGCCGGCCACTCACCGCGAGGCCACGGGCCCTAGCGCACGCCGGTGGCCGCGCCTGATGGCCGCTCAGTTGGGTCCGGGGCCGCCGCCGCTGCTGCTGGTCGTCGTGGTGTCGTCGATGCCGGGTGGGTCGTCGGAACCGCTCGTAGTGGTGGTCGATCCGGATCCGCTGACGCTGGGAGCGCTCGAACCGCTGCCGCCGGGGGTGCTGCCGCTGGTGCCCGAGCCGCTGGGATGCTTCCCGCCGCCGCCCGAGCCGTTATTCGAAGAGGGGGAGGATCCATCACCGGAGGAACCCGACCCGGAGCTCGAGCCGGAGCCATCGGCCGTGGTGCCGGTGCCGGATGTGCCGTCTCCGCCTCCCTGCTTGTCGCGGTGTCCGGCATCCGGCCCGGGGGCCGGAGCCGGCGTCGGCGCGCTCTCGGCCAGGGACACGGGCTGCGCCGACAGTCCGATCGAGTCGCCGGAGATCGCGTTGGCTGCCAGGGCGATGGCCCCGGCTGCCACGACCCCGACGACACCGAGCAGGATGGTGAGCAGTCTCTCTTTGCTGGTCACGGAATCACCGTAGAACGATCGGGTTAGGGGTTGGCAAAGTCAGCCGCGGGCAGTACGACCTCGGCCCGCACTCTCGCCTTGTCCACGCTCTCCAGGCGGGCCCGCCCTCCGCGCCGCCTGACCAGCGCGGCGACGATGGACAGCCCGAGCCCGGTCCCATCCCCCCGCCCGTTGCCGCCGCGATAGAAGCGCTCGAAGGCCCGCCGTGCGACCTCCTCGTCGAGAGGGCCGGAGACGCTGACGACGCCGATGCTCGCCACGCCGTTCTGACGGCCGCACTCGATCGTCACGGGGGAGCCCCGCGGCGAGTACTTGATCGCGTTCTCCACGAGGTTGTCGAGGATCGTGGCGAGCTCCCGCGGAGCGACCTGGACGAGCGTCTCGCCGTCGGACTGCAGGACGATCTCGTGCCGGCTCTCCCTCGCCGCGCCGCGCCAGCGCTCGACGGCGTCACGCGCCGCGTTCGAGAGGTCCGCTTGCTCGTCAGCCGCCGGTTGCTCGCTGGAGGCCAGTTCGAGCAGGTCGGCGACCAGCTGGTTGAGGCGCTCGGTCTCCTGCTCGGCGGCCTCGAGCTCTCGGGCCACCGCCGGGTCGGAGGTCTTGATGCCGGCGGCCTCGAGCCGCAGCCGCAGCCCGGTCAGGGGAGTGCGGAGCTGATGGGAGGCGTCCGCGACGAAGGCTCGCTGGGATTCGAGGACAGCCTCCAGGCGGTCTGCCATCTGGTTGAACTCCCGGGCGACCTCCACCTGTTCGCGGGACCCCGATTCGCGAGCCCTGGCGCCGACGTCTCCGCTCGCGCGGCGGCGGGCGGCCTCGCCGAGCGAGCGCAGCGGGCGGGCGATCGAGCCGGCCAGGATCCAGGCGACCCCAAGGCCGAGGGCGAGGGCCAGCGCGCCGATGCCGATCAGGGCAACGATGTCGTCGTGGATCGCGCTGTTGACCCCCTTGACTCCCTGGCCCAGGTCAAGCGCGCCGATCGTTCGCCCCCCGCGCACGATCGGCACAGCCGTGTAGAGCGACTCCGCGCCGCCTGAGCCTCGTCGATCGTGAGAGACCCGGCCGCCGAGGGCCGCGAGGAGCTCCGGGCGGTTGGTGGTCGCGACGGTGCTGCCGGCCGGGACCGTCCCCTGGCTTTCCGCCAGCAGCTTGCCGTGCTGGTCGACGATGACGACCGATCCCTGGAGCTGCTGCGCCGCGAGGCCCGCCGTTCGCCGCACGGCGACGGGGTGGCCGAGCTGTGTGACCGCCGTCGCGGCGATGATCTGTGCCTGGCCGGCGGACGCCGCCTCGACCTCAGCGTTGACCCGCTTGTTGAGGTTGGAGCCGAGGGGAACCTCGAGGGCGACGATCACGACGAGGAGCGTGTAGGCGAAGGCCGCGAGCAGCCGGGCGCGGAGGCTCAACTAGACCTCGTCGGTCCCGGAGAACCTGAAGCCGACGCCGCGCACCGTGTGGATGTAGCGCGGCTCCTTCGGGTCGTCGCGGAGCTTCCTCCGCAGGCCGCTGATGTGAACGTCGAGGGTCTTGGTGGAGCCGAACCAGTTCATGTCCCAGACGTCCTCGATCAGGGCCTCGCGCGTGATCACGGACCCGGCGCCCTTCATCAGGACGCGGAGCAGCTCGAATTCCTTGCGTGAGAGCTCCAGCGGCTCTCCCGCGAGCCGGACCTCGTGCCGTGCCGTGTCCAGGTTGAGGTCCCCGATCGTGATCCGCTCTGTGCCGTTGGCGCCGCCGTTGCCCGGGGAGGTGCGCCGTAGGACCGCGCGGACCCGCGCCATCACCTCACGAGCGGAGAACGGCTTGACGATGTAGTCGTCGGCGCCGAGCTCCAGGCCGGCGACACGGTCTGATTCGGCTCCTCGCGCGGTGAGCATGATGATCGGGACCTCTGTCCGGCGACGCAGCTCGCGGCAGACGTCGAGGCCGGAGCCGTCGGGCAGCTCGATGTCCAGCAGCACGAGATCGGGCATCGAGCCGTTCGCCTTCTCAATCGCCTCAGCGGCTGTTCCGGCGATCGCGGAGCTGAAGCCCTCTCGTTCGAGGGCCTCTGCGAGTGGCTCTGTGATCGCCCGTTCGTCCTCAACAAGCAGGATCGTGGGCCGCTGGGTTGAGACGTTCACGGCGCACTGATGCTACGTGTGGGGGCAG
>JAWVFG010000068.1:0-35150 GCA_033856335.1 Solirubrobacterales bacterium | reverse complement strand
AGACCATGCCGATCTCAGCGCGCTTGCCGGCGATCTCGTTTTCTCGCAGCTCGTAGACCTTTCCGTCCTGCGTGCGGTAGCCGACCAGCTGGCCGTCGACGTAGAGTCGCCCGCCGTCGATCCTCTCCAGGTGGTTCACGCAGCGCAGGAACGTCGACTTGCCCGAGCCCGAGGGTCCGATCAGGCAAACAACCTCCTGCGGAGAGACGTCGAGCGACACGCCCTTCAGTACCTGCAACGCTCCGAAGTGCTTGCGCACGTGGTCGGCTTTCACCATCGGTTCGCTCATCGGTTGTGCCCTGAGAAGGGTGGCACCGGGCCCGCATCCTGAGTCGCAGCCTCATCGTGACGCGCCGCGGCGCCGCGCCGTAGTCGCTGGAGAAGAGTCACCGGCTGCTCGCCTGGACCGCCGCGGCCATAGTGCCGCTCGAGGAAGTACTGGCCGATCGACAGAACCGTGGTCGCCGCGAGGTACCAGATGCTGGCAACGAGAAGCAGGGGTATGACCTGGTAGGTCGTCGAGTAGATCAGCTGCGCGGCGTAGAGCAGCTCAGTTACGGCGATCACACTGACCAGAGCGCTGTTCTTGAGCATCGAGATTGTTTCGTTACCCGTCGGCGGGATGATCACGCGCATCGACTGGGGCAGCACCACCCGGCGCATGGTCTGCAGCCGGGTCATCCCCAGCGCCTTGGCGGCATCGGTCTGGCCCTCGTCCACGGAGATGATCCCGGCGCGGACGACTTCAGACATGTACGCCCCTTCGTTCAGCCCCAGAGCGAGCATCCCGGCGAAGAACGGGGTGACGATCTTGTTGGCGTCCAGGTGCACGAAGGAGGGGCCGAACGGGACGCCAAGCCCGATGGTGGGATAGAGAGCGGCGATGTTGAAGAAGAGCAGGATCTGGACGATCAACGGCGTGCCGCGGAAGAACCAGATGTAGACCCAGCTCGCCGTGCTCAGCAGTGGGTTCAGCGAGAGCCGCATCAGGGCGAGGATGACTCCAAGCACGATCCCGATCACCATGCCCAGGACGGTCAGCTCGAGGGTTAGCCGCAGGCCGTCCAGGATCCGGTGGTCGAACAGGTAGTCGCCGACGACGCCCCACTGGAAGTTTGGATTCGTCGCCGCGGACCGGACCAGTGCCACCACCACGACCGCGACGATCGCCGCGGCGATCCACTGCCCGGGATGGCGAACCGGAACCGCCTGAATCTCGTCAGGCGGCTCCGGCGGCGTCATGTCCTTCGTCCTGCCGGGGGCTGTGGCCACCGGCACATCTTCCCGCTACTCGGCTAACCGGCGACCCCATGGTTGATCGTCGGGGCGGCGATCGCGCCGTCGGAGAGTCCCCAGTAGGCCAGGATCTTCTTGTAGGTGCCGTTGTCCATCAGCGCCTTGATGGCGTCGAACACCGGCTGCGTCATGCCGCTGTTCTTCGGGATCGCGATCCCGTACGGCTCCGGCGGGATCGGTCCGCTGGTCAGCTTGAACTGGCCGTTGGACTTCTCGACGATGTACGCGGCGACGGGGGTGTCCGCCATCGCGGCATCCGCCCGGCCGCTCGAGAGCGCCAGGTTCACTTCGCTCTGGGTCTCGAAGATCGCGGGCGTGACCCCAGGCTTACCCTCGGACTTGCACTTCGTGTCCTGCTTCGAGATCTGGTCCTGCTGGGTGGTCCCCTTCTCGGCGGCGATGGTGTGGCCGCAAAGCTCGTCCAAAGACGTGATGTCAGGTCCGCCAGAGGCCTTCGCGAAGACAGAAGTGCCGGCGGTCAGGTAGTCGACGAAGTCGACGACCTTCTCGCGATCCAGCGTGTCGGTGAACGAGGAGATGCCGAGGTCGTACTTGCCCGCGGCCAGCCCCGGGATGATGCTGTCGAAGGTCACGTTCTGAACCGACGCCTTCAGGCCCATCAGCCCAGCGATCGCATTCGCCAGGTCAGCGTCCATGCCGATTACGGCCTTGCTTCCCGACCCGATGAACTCGTCCGGGGGGTAGGTTGCGTCGGCGGCCACCGTCAACTCGCCGCTCGACTTGACCGAAGCCGGCAGCTTGGCCACGATCGACTGGTCGGCTTGCTGAGTGATGCCGGGCGTCGCCGTGAGCGTGGCTCCACCGGTCGTGGTGCTGTTGTTGCTGCTGCCGCAGCCCGCGGCCACCGTGACGGCGGCAAAGGCGATCGCTGCGATCAGTGCGGTAAGTCTGGGTCTCATGTCTGTCTCTCCCCCTTTGGGGCTTGGGTACGCGCCGGACGATAACCGAGCACGGCTCAGCAGAGAATTCCCGGAAGCAGGCAGGGTGGCGGGCTCGGCGGCTGCGAGCCGCCACCACCGGGCGCCGGCCCCGGGCCCGGCGGGAGGGGCTTGTGGCCGAGGTTCTTGATCACTCCGCCGACCGTCCCGCCGGTGATCTGGGTGAGGGCGGTCCAGGCCGGTTTCGGGTGCCCGTCGGCGGTGAACAGGCCCATGTACTTGTCCCAGAAGTTGTCGCCGCCGCTGAAGTCCCTCCACGTGTACCAGTCGACCCTCCGCAGCCGGAGCTGCCGACGGTGCGCGAGCAGGATCCGAGCGGTTCCGCGCACGCGGGTCGCCTGCTGCTGCGGTGTCGCCCGGTAAAGCGACTGGGACCAGTAGTTCCCGCCCGTCGTCCAGCCGACCTCCGTGATCCAGATCGGCTTGCGGGTGTCGCCGTTGGCGTTCATGACGCGCCGCGCGCTCTCCGTCACACGGAGGATCTGGCGGGGCCGCGCCGCGTATGGATGAATGGCGACCGCGTCGAAGAGCGAGCGCCCGTGGCGCAGCTTGTAGAGCCGCTCCAGGAAGCGAGTCATGCGGATCCCATGGCCGGGCCGCGGACGGCGGTAGAGGCCGCCGAGCACGATTCGGTTCGCCGGGCTCGCCGCATTCAGCGCCGCGCGGGTGATGCGCAGCAGCCGGGCGAACTCCCGCGCCTTCACCTGAGCGTGCTCGCCGGTGAACTCGTTGATGTTGGGCTCGTTCCAGACCTCCCAATTCCGCATCGGGTGGGGAGTCAGCCCCGGGTTCTGGGCCCAGAACTGGCCGCCGGGCCCGTACCGGCGTGCCGCGTCACGGACGAAGGCGAACCAGAAGTTCTCCTGCGCCTGGCTCTGAACCGGCAGGGTGGACGGGTCGGGGTCCATCCAGCCCGGGACGCCGAACAGCATCGGGTCGATGGCCATGCCGCCTCGGGCCGCGTCGCCGACGAGCTTGTCGTAGAGCCGCCAGTCGCGCCAGCCGGGTTGCTGCTCGACCGCGCCGGGGAAGAAGATCAGCCGCACGTCGCTGAGGCCGCCCGCGGCCATCCTCTGGAACTCCTCGATCGTCGGGGGCTCCCACACGGTGGTGCCGAAGAGCCCGGCGGTCGCGCCTCGGTGCGAGGGCTTCGCGCCGGCGCCGGGCGGGGACCCGGCAAGCGTGAGCGCCGCAACCGCGATGGTCACGGCGGCAAGCCGGCTTTTCCCCCAATTCCCCCGCACCGCGGCGGAAAGCGTACTCGCGCACCCGAAGCGCCGTGCTACTTCACTTTCTGAAGTATGCTGTTCGTGAGATGAGCACCGAGCCGCTCCTGAATCGTCCCTGCGGCGGCCACTTCGAGAATGTACTCGAGGCGATCGGCAATACACCGCTGGTCGAGCTGCCGCGCATGACGCCCAAACCGGAGGTCCGCCTCTGGGCGAAGCTCGAGGGCCGCAATCCCACCGGCTCCGTCAAGGACCGGGTGGCCAAGTACATGATCGAGGACGCCGAGGCGCGCAGCGCGATCGAGCCGGGCCACACCATTCTCGAGCCCACCTCCGGCAACACCGGCATCTCGCTGGCGATGATCTGCCGGCGCAAGGGCTATCCGCTGAAGGTCGTGATGCCCGACAACGTCACCGAGGAGCGCACCCAGCTGCTGCGGATGTACGGCGCCGACATCGTCTACTCAGAGGGCGCCAAGGGCTCTAACGGCGCCGTCGAGCTCGCCCTCGAGATGGCCCAGGCGGATGCGTCCTACTACATGCCATACCAGTACGGCAACGAGGCGAACCCGCGCGCCCACTACGAGGGCACAGCGAAGGAGATCCTCGACGAGCTGGACGATGTGACGGCCTTCATCGGCGGACTGGGGACCGGCGGGACCCTGATGGGCAACGGCCGGCGCCTGAAGGAGCACGACCCCGACACCAAGATCGTGGCCGCGGAGCCGATGCAGGGCGAGCTCGTGCAGGGGCTCCGCTCGCTCGACGATGGCTTCATCCCGCCGATCATCGACCTCACCCTCCTGGACCGGAAGATCATGGTCTCCAACCGCGACGCGATCATCTGGACCCGGAAGCTCCTCCACGAGGAGGGCATGTTCGCCGGAGTCTCAGCCGGCGCCATCGCCTACGTCGCCCACCGGATCGCCAGTGAGCTCGACGAGGGCAACGTCGTCTTCCTCGTCCCGGACGACGGCTGGAAGTACCTCTCGAGCGGCGTCTACACCAAGCCGCTCGAGGAGCTCGAGCACATCGATTCCACCGTCTGGTGGTAACCGGGCTCTCGTTGAGCCGGCGGCGGTGTTTGTGGCCGGCGTTGATGCTGTCGTGACCGTGGATTCCGAAGCGCTGAAGCGCGTCGTCGCGCGCGTCAAGAAGCTGGCGGCCGACTATGAGCCGCCGACCTTCGATCACGTTCCCAACCCGGACGCGGCCCTGTTCCTCTCTGCGATCGACCATCAGACCGGCTACAGCGAGCCTCATATGGTCGACGGCGAGGGTCCCTACGAGGGCAGCGCCCTGCTCTGGGCCCTCGGGCTGCGCGCCGAGCGCCGCGCCCCCGGAGCGCTCACCGCTCGCTCGCTGATGGGCGTCCCCGCCGAGGCGATCGCCGCCGTCTTCCGCGCCGGCCAGGACAACCTGCACGACCCGCTGCGGCGCGCGAAGCTCTGGGACGATCTCTCCAAGGGGATGCTGAAGAGCTACGGGGGCCAGGCCGAGCAGCTGATCGAGGCGTCCGGCGGCAAGCTCGCCGGACCGGGCGGTGCGCTGGTCCGACTCAGCGAGTTCGACGCCTTCGCCGATCCGCTCCGAAAGAAGGCCTTTCTCGTCTGCAAGATCTGGGAGCGGCGCGGCTGGCTCGAGGTCTCGGACCCGGAGTCCTGGGAGGTCTCCGCCGACAACGTGCTGATGCGCCTCGCACTCCGCTCCGGTCTCGTTCCGGAGAGCGACGTCGACGAGGTCCGCGAGGCCACCAGGGACGCGTTCAAGCAGGTGGCGGAGCAGGCGAAGATCGCGCCGACGGTGCTGGACGACCTGCTCTGGGAGAAGGGTCGCGAGGATCCCGACCTGATCGGCAACGACGCAGGCGATCTCAGCGAGCCGCCCCGGCGCGAGGGCGTCGTCTTCTACTAGGTCACGACCACTAACTTCAGGCGATGCGGATTCCGAAGGAGATCTACGAAGAGATGCTCGCGCACGCCCGCGAGGAGGCGCCGAACGAGTGCTGCGGGCTGGTCGGCGGCTCGGACGGCGTCGCCAGGACGGTCTATCGGGCGCGCAACGCCGAGGCCAGTCCCCTGCGCTACAACCTCGATCCCCAGGACCAGTTCCGGATCATGACCGAGATGGACGAGAGGGGGGAGGAGCTGTCGGCGATCTACCACTCCCATACGGGGAGCCCGGCCTATCCCTCGCAGACCGACATCAACCTGGCGACCTATCCCGACGCGATCTATCTGATCGTCTCCCTCGCCGAGGGCGAGAAGGACCTGCGCGGCTACCGCATCACGGACGGCGAGGTCACCGAGGTAGACCTCGATATGGGAGGGTCCTCCGAGGCTTAGCCGAGGAGGAACCCGTTTGACGGCGCAGCCGTGAGCCAGGAACAAGGTCCGCTCACCTGTCCGCGCTGCGCCCTCGCGCATCCGATGAGCGAACGGTTCTGCCGGAACTGCGGCATGCCGCTCGTCTACGCCGGGTCGCGCGAGGAGGCGCCGATCACAGACGCGCACGAGCGGGCGCGGAAGGTGCGCCCCCAGTACGCGCGAGGTGACCTCGTCCGGGTCACCGGCGCTCGCAACCTGGCGGACGGAGAGATGATCCAGGGGATCCTGCTCGACCAGGGGATCCCCTCGATGCTCCGCCGGGCGCGCGGGTTCGACGTCCCGGACTTCCTCGCCGCGGGTCCGCGCGACGTCCTGGTCCCGGAGTCCGGCTACGAGGCGGCGCGGGAGATGCTCCGCGGGGCCGACATGCTCGCCACGGAGGCGCAGCCCGGATCACTGCCTGGGATCGGGTCGCCTCTCCGGCTTGCGGTCGGGATATTGATCGCGGTGGGGCTCGCGGCGCTGCTCGTCTTCGTCCTCTACCAGCTGACCTCGTGAGCTACGCGGCCTCGTCGGGTCGAAGCTGAACTCGGGCGGGGAGCCGAGCCCGAAATCGGCGTCCGGTCGGTCCAGGGCGTCGCTCAGGGACCGCGACTCCAGCGATTCGGACTGCGGGTAGAGGATCTCGTCGAGGTGCATGCGCCAGGCGCGCTCGATGTCGCGCATGCGCGCCTCGAAGGCGAGCTCCAGGTTTCCCCTCGGCCCGTCGCGGTGAAGACGCGACGCCATGCGGACGCAGGCGTCGGGCCCCGCGTGGCGGTCGAGCAGGTCGAACACAGTGCCGCCCAGGATCAGGGCGTCTCGCCGGCTGGGAGGGAAGGCGGGGCGGTCGCCCTCGCGCAGCCTGGTGATCACGGCCGCGCGATACAGGGAGGTCTGCGCGCTGAAGTACTGGGCCGCGCCCTCGATCAGCCAGGCCCAGCGCAGGTACCTGATGAACCGCCGCGGGGTCCACATCGGCGGGAGTGCCGTGTTGTTCGCCGCCAGGACGATCTGGCAGTACACGCGCTCGGCCGTGCCGCGCAGCGCGCGCAGGGAGTCCTCCCCCGCGGAGCGTCTCTCCATCCAGGCGTCGTTCAGCGTGTGGATCTCACCCGCCATCGGCCACCCGGCGAGGTAACGCCTCGCGGCCGGCGCCGCCGCCCAGCGCACCGCCGGCAGCAGCGGATGGGCCAGCGAAAGCCAGGCCGGGTTGTCGTGGAGGATGACCGTGACGTCGCCGGGAACCTGGTCGAAGCGTTCCTCGAGGCGGAGCCGCAGGTCCTCGAGCGAGTCGAGCACCCGATGAGCGCAGGCGAGATCGGCGTCGTCGTGGCGCGCCGTGAAGCTCAGCGAGTCGGTTTCGATCCAGGTCATGGGGCCGAGGATGATTCGTCGGCGGCGTTTGTGGCCGACGGTGATGCTGAGGCTACTCGCGGGCCCGGGCGCGCTCCAGCTCGAGCTCGGTGCGGACGCCCATCTCCGTAAGGGCCTCATGAGCCTCTTCGAGGCTGCCGGCGGGCGAGACCGCTGTGGCGAGCGGAACCGCCGACCTGGCGGCCGCCAGCGGATCGAAGAAGAAGGTGAGCGCGCCGAGCGGGGTGAGCTCGACGGTCCGCCTGCCGCCCCGGATCGGGAAGCTGCCCCGCTCGCCCCGCGCACAGCGGACCGCGTTCAGGCTCGCCTCGGTCGGTACCACCTCGGCGGCTGAGGTGACCAGCTCGCACGCGTGCGGGGTGAGCCCCCAGGCGCCGAGCAGCGCATCGGCGGATTGGAGCTCTGTGATCCGCTGCAGCACCTCGTCGGGTGTGAGCTCGCCGTCGCAGCCGGGCCCGTAGACGGCCGCGACGACATCGGTCGACCGGGCGAGGAACAGGCCCGCGGCCAGAACGATCGCGTCACAGAGCGGGCTGGCCAGCCCTGCCTCATTGCCGTGAGCGAGGACGTCCCCACCCACGTCGAGCAGCACGATCGCGTCGCAATCGAGCTCCGCCGCCGCCTCCCCGAGGCCTTCCGCGAGGGCCTGAGGTCCCCTGGTGATATCGAGGAGCAGGACCGGCCTGCCGAGATGGGACGCCATCCGCGACTCCGAGAACTCGACGCCGTCGAGGCTCGTCGTCGATCCCTCGGTGATCACGGCCGCGGTCCCGCAGGGGCGCCCGCCGTGGACCTCATCCAGCGAGCGAGGACCGGGACGCGGATCGATCGGTGAGCGCTCCCAGGCGACGCCGCCCAGCACCCAGTCGGTGTCCAACCCCTCGAGCAGATCGGTGAGCGCGAGCGCGCCCACGACGTCCCCGCCACCGCCCATGCCGATCAGCAGGGCGCGGTTCGCTTCTCTAAGTGCCTTGAGAGCCGAAACCTACGCCGGGACGAGATCGCCCTGGCAGATGTCGCGGATCGCGCCTGCGGCCCGCTCGAACTCCTCGTCGGCCATCACCGGCGTCCCCTCGAAGGGAAGATCGCGATCGATCTCGACCCAAGAGCGGCAGCCGTGGTGCTCGTCCTTGACGCGCACAGTGACGGGCCGAGGGATCCGATGGACCCGGAGGAGCAGCACGTGCAGCGGATGGGTCCGCTTCCATGCGAGCCGCTTCTGGGCGTAGTCGGAGGTCCAGATGTGGAAGGGCGTAAGCGCCTCGACCACGCGGTGATCGTCGGTCGTGAAGTGATCGGTGATCTCGGCCCAGCTGCGGATCCGAACGCGATCGGGCTGCGGGATGCCGCCGTCCTGGATCAGCGCCCGCGGGGGCGGCTCCTCGTCTGGCCAGACGCCCTCCTCGAGGGCGCGACGAAGCTCAGGGTGGTGGGACTCGCGGACCAGGTCGTTCCGCTGGTGGTCAAAGGTCGGATAGAGGAAGAACTGGTCGTGCTCGACCTCGAAATGCTTCTCGTCCTCGCGAATTCCGCCTTTGCGGAGGGCAACAAGCTGCTCTCCCTCGGCCAGCGCTCGCACGGTCACGGCCCACTCTTTCAATGCAATCGGCATAAGGAATTAAGGGGTAGTCAATCTTGGGTCGGATGGGGGCGGGATGCTCGGTTTGGGCACCGGAGCCCCCTTGGAGGCGCGCAGTCTAGAGGACGCCGTGAGCTTTGACAACCCTTGTGCCGCTTTGTCACAAGCCAAGAGACTTAGTTGTAAGTACCGGATAGCCCATTCCAGTGCGGTCCACATCCTGGTTGACCGGCCAATCGATGCAAGGTGCAGGAATTTCGCAAGGGTCCGCTAATGATTTGGTTCGGGGCCGTACCCACCACCGCCGGGCGTCTCGATGCGCAGCCGATCGCCCGGCGCCAGCCCTCCCTCGGCCTTGGCGGGGATCGGCCGGCCGTTCAGCAGGTCCCGGCCCGTTGCGCCCGGCTCGCCGCCTTCCCTGCCGTGCGGGGGGTGGCGGCGGCGCTCGCCGATCAGCGTGAAGCGCATCGGCTTGACCGCCTCCAGCTCCCGGACGATGCCGTCGCCGCCGCGATATCTCCCGCCGCCGCCACTGCCGCGCCTCACCGAGAGCTCCCTGACCAGCACGGGATAATCGATCTCGAGCGATTCGATCGGAGTGTTCAGGGTGTTGGACATCGCCACGTGCTCCGCGCTTGGCCCGTCCGCGTCCCGGCAGGCGCCCTGGCCGCCGCCGATCGTCTCGTAGTAGGTCCAGTCCTCCCCGGAGAGGGTCAGGTTGTTCATCGTGCCCTGGCCGTCGGCCCCGACTGGCGCGAATCGGGCCAGGGCGGCGAAAACCAGGTCGGCCACCCGGCTCGAGGTCTCGACGTTGCCGCCGACGACGGCCGCCGGCGGCCGCGCGTTGAGCAGGGATCCCTCCGGGGCGCTGACGGACACGGGGCGCCAGGCGCCGGCCGATGGCGGCGCGTCCGGGTCGCAGACGACGCGCACCGCGTAGAAGCAGGCCGCCTTGGTCACGGAAAGCGGGCAGTTGAGATTCCCAGCGACTTGCTCGGCGCTGCCGGCGAAGTCGAGCTCGAGCGAGTCGCCGCGGAGCGTGGCCCGCAATTGGAGCCTGACGTCGCCGTCCCGCCCCTCGAGCAGGTCCTCCGCGGTGCTCTCGCCGTCAGGCATCTCGGTCAGCGCGGCCCGGGTGCGCCGTTCGGCGTAGTCGAGGATCTCGCGGGTCGCCGTGCGCAGAAGATCGGGCCCGTGCCGCTCCGCCAGCTGGCGGAGCCTGCGGATCCCGGTGAGGTTCGCGGCGCGCTGCGCGCGCAGGTCGGCGAGGCGCTGCTCCGAGTTGCGCATGCGGCCGGCGAGCTCGCTCAGCACCGCGTCGTCAGCGCGAGTGGGAGGGATCACGACCCCCTCCTCGTCGAGCGTCACCGACAGGGCCGGCATCCCGCCCGGCGTGGGGCCGCCGATGTCCGCGTGATGAGCCCGGCTGGCGGCGAAGCCGATCAACGATCCGCTCTCGAAGACTGGGCTGATCAATGTGATGTCGGGGAGGTGGGTCCCGCCGCGGTAGGGGTCGTTGAGGATCCAGAGGTCTCCCTCGTGGTGCTCCTCGCCGGCGATGGCAGCGACGGCGTCCGGCATGGAGCCCAGGTGAACGGGGATGTGCTCGGCCTGCATGACGAGCTCCCCGGCGGGGTCGAAGAGGGCGGTCGAGCAGTCGTGTCGCTCGGTGATGTTGGGAGAGTGCGCCGAGCGGATCAGCACCGCCCCCATCTCGTCACAGGCGGCGCGCAGCGCACCGGTCATCACCTGGAGCGCGACGGGGTCGAGCCCGGGTTCGCTCATGCGCTCACCTCGGCGCTGATTGTCCCGGCGTCGTCCACAGAGGCGCTCCAGCCCGGTGGCAGGACGAGCGTCGCCTCCGGCAGCTCGAAGACGCAGGGCCCTTCGGCCGCGTAGCCCGCCTCCGGCTCGCCTCGAAGGACACGTGTCTTGACCCAGGACCCGTCGAAGCGCGCTTCGCGCTCGCTCTCCTGGACGTTGCCGCCTCCAGCCGCGCGCGGGTGCGGATCGGGGCCGGGTTCGACCGCGGAGACCCGGATCGTCACCAGCTCGAGCTCGCCCCCCGGATCGCGGTAGCCGTAGCGGGCTTCATGCTCGCGGGCGAAGTCCTCGGCGAGCCGCGCCGGGTCGGGCCGCGCGGGCCCGGGAACCGGGAGCTCGAAGGCCTGGCCGCGGTAGCGCAGCTCGTACACGACCTCGAGCTCGGCCTGCTCCATGCCGGCGAGCAGCGGTTCGCTCAGGGCCTCAACCTCGGAGGCGATGCGCTCGGCGGTGATCTCCTCGCCGGAGAGGAGCACCGTCCGCGCGGTGTCGCGGCGGCGGCCGGCGGCGATCAGCCCGAGCGCCGACAGGACGCCGCTGGCTCGTGGGCAGACGATCCGCCTGATCTCGAGCTCGTTCGCCAGCGCCGCGGCGTGCATCGGCCCAGCGCCGCCGAACGGCAGCAGTGCGTAGTCCCTGGGATCGACGCCGCGCTCGACCGTGACGACCCGCAGCGCCCGGATCATCTCCTGGTTGGCGACGCGGGCGATCCCCTCGGCCGTCTCGATCTCGCCGAGGCCCAGGTCCGATCCAAGGGCGGCGATGCTCCGCCGCGCAGCGGCCTCATCCAGGGCGACCCCGCCGGCGAGCACGGAGTCGGTGGAGAGGTATCCGAGCAGCAGGTTGGCGTCGGTGACCGTCGGCTCCTCGCCGCCGCGCCCGTAACAGGCGGGCCCGGGCTCGGCACCCGCCGAGCGGGGCCCGACTCTCAGGGCGCCCCCGGCGTCACGCCAGCCAATCGAGCCTCCTCCCGCGCCGACGGTGTGGACGTCGACCATGGGCAGCTGAACGGGGCGGCCCTCGATCTCGCGGGAGTCGGTCCGCCGGACCTCGCCGGCGTCCACGACGCAGACGTCGCAGGACGTGCCGCCCATGTCGATCCCGATCGCGTCCGGATTGCCGGCCTGCTCGGCGAGCAGGGCGGCCCCGACAGCCCCGCCGGCCGGTCCCGAGAGCACGCTCCAGGCGCCCGCCCTCGCGGCCTCGGCTGCCTCCGCCGTGCCCCCGGAAGAGCGCATCACCTCGGGCTCGGGCAGGGCTCGCTCGCGGCAGGCGCCGGTGAGGCTGGTCAGGTAGCGGCCGAGCAGGGGCGAGAGGTAGGCGTCGATCACGGTGGTCGAGAAGCGCTCGTATTCGCGGAAGGCGGGGAGGACCTCGTGTGAGGCTGAGACGTGCACGTCTGGGAGCGCCTCGCGCAGCCCGGACGCGATGCGCCGCTCGTGGGCCGGGTCGCGGAAGGCGAAGAGCAGGCAGACCGCGATCGACTCGATCTCGCGGCCGCGAAGCTCCTCGACCAGCCTGCCGATCTCCTCCTCGGCGAGCTCCTCGATCACCCCGGTCGAGCCGATCCGCTCGGCGGCCTCGAACCGCAGCTCGCGCTCGACCAACGGCCGCGGCCTGGCTCGGCAGGGGTGGTAGAGGCTCGGCCGATTCTGGCGGCCGATCTCGAGCAGGTCGGCGAAGCCCCGCGTCGCGACCAGTGCCGTCCGCGCGCCCCGCTCCTCGAGCAGGGCGTTCGTCCCGACCGTCATCCCATGCGTGAACGCCTCGACGTCTGTGGCCTGGGCTCCGGCCCGCTCGAGCACCTCGTCGACAGCGGCGATCACGCCCCGCGACTGATCCTCGGGCGTGCTCGGGACCTTGGCCGTGTGCAGGCGGTCGCCGTCGAGCAGCGCGGCGTCGGTGAAGGTCCCACCGACGTCGACGCCGAGCAGCATGGGGCGAAACTACATCGAGAGCACGGTTGAGGGCCCCCGACGCCCGGGGGCCCTCCACCGTTCTCCCCACTTCCCTAGGCTGCGGCTGCTTCGACCTCGCGCGTCTCGAAGGTCTCCTCGAGATGCTTGTGCGAGGGGCAGTAATCCATCCCCGGCAGCGGCTCACGCTGGCAAGGGGTGCCCTTGCGAGTGCTGGCCAGACAGTTTCTCTCCTGGCCATCCAGTGTCACGTCGGCGGGCAGCGAGTCGAGGAACTCCTCGATCAAACCGATCTGCCGCTCGATGACCATGTAGACCCGGACCTGCTCGGCGAGGGCGAACAGCTCGCGGACCTCGGTGAACAGGGTCTTCGCAGGCCGGGCGAAGTAGCGGCGGTCCGAGACCAGCCGCTGAATGGTGGCCTCACACGCTTCCAACAGTGTCTGCCGGGCCGCGAACGTCCTCTCGGCGCCTCCGGTTGCGTCGATACGAGGAGCCAGGTCCCGGTAGATGCAGCGACTGAATTGATACATCCAGATCTCTCTCCTTACCCCCCTGAAGTGACGTCCTCCGGCCTTCCTGCCGTTGGACCCTTCAGGCTGTTGATGATTCAACCACGGGCATACCCAATATTGGATTAAGCCCCAGTTAAGCACTTTTAAGTAGATCCCGGAGAGTGTTTTCAGGTAGCCGCTCGTCTAGTCCCATGCCTGCCAGGCAAGATCGTCGCCTCGGCAGACGATGTGGCGCCCGTCGAGCCCGGGGTCAATCTCGGGGTATTCCAGGCGACGGTGGGAGCCGCGCGACTCCTCACGCTCGAGCGCGAAGCGGGCAATCAGGCGAGCGAGCGGGTAAGGGTCGGATAGGAGCCGCTCGAGCCGATCGGCGCTCCTCAGCGGGCCGGCGAGCTCCCAGACCGCCTCTCGCGTCTCGGCGGGCGGCGGTTCGAAGCGCCAGCCCGGGGGCTCGGGCGGCATCCCCGGGTCCGGCACCTCCGTCGCGGTCGTGGCGGCTCTCGCGCCGAGGACGAAGCACTCGGTGAGTGAGTTGGAGGCGAGCCGGTTCGCGCCGTGCAGGCCGGTGCAGGCGCACTCGCCGACCGCGAACAGGCCCGGAAGCGAGGAGCGTCCGTCCAAGTCGGTGGCGATCCCGCCCATCACGTAGTGGGAGGCGGGTGATACCGGGATCGGTTCCTGAGCCGGATCGTGCCCGGCCTCTCGGAGCGCCTCGAACACGCTGGGAAAGCGATTCTCGCTCAGCTCCCGCATGTCCAGCAGCACATGGTCGGTGGCGTCACGCTCCATGCGGTCGAGCACCGCCAGGGTGACCGCGTCCCGCGGCGCCAGCTCGTCCGTGAAGCGCTCGCCGTGCGCTCCGAGCAGGGTCGCGCCCTCCCCACGGACGGCCTCGGTGACCAGCAGGCCATCGTGACTCGTCCCCGGTGCCGCCAGCGCCGTCGGGTGGAACTGGCAGAGCTCGAGATCCGCAATCTCGGCGTCCGCCGCGTGGGCCATCACGGGCCCTGCGCCGATGGCCCCCCAGGGATTGGTGGTGCGGGCCCAGAGAGCGGCGGCGCCGCCCGTGGCCAGGATCGTCGAGCGGGCGCGGATCGGCCCGGCGTCGGTGATCACCCCGTGGCAGCGCTCGCCGTCGCTCCACAGCGCCACCGCCGAGGTCTTCTCGATCAGCTCGACGTGGTCGTTCTCCGCCGCAAGCTCGGTGAGCCGCTCGGTGATCCGGCGCCCGGTCGCAGCGCCGCCCGCGTGAACCACACGCCGTCGCGAGTGGCCACCCTCCAGGGCCAGAGAGAGCCCCTCGTCGGGATCGCGGTCGAACTTGACGCCCCGGCGCTCGAGCTCCCAGACCACCCCGGGAGCCTCGGCGGCGAGGAGCTCGGCCGCGGAACGCCGGCATGCGCCGCGGCCGGCGGCCAGCGTGTCCTCGGCGTGCTGCTCCGGCGAGTCGTCCGGCCCGATCGCCGCGGCGAGCCCGCCCTGCGCCCAGAAGCTCGAGCTCTCGCTGAGTGGCTTCCTCGAAACCATCGCGACGCGGGCGCCGGCGTCGGCCGCGGTCAGGGCGGAGTAGAGGCCGGCGGCGCCCCCGCCCACCACCACGACGTCGAGGAGGTCGTCCGGGGTCATCCGAGCGCAGACCGTATCTAGGGTCGGCGCGGGCGGCGGACATGTTGGAATGGACGACCTGACGACCGGCCTCTACGTTCGACATCCGAGCTCCTTCCAGCACGACACGGGCGGCCACCCCGAGAACGCCAGGCGTCTCACCGCGATCGAGGAGGCGATGTCCGAGCGCGACTGGCTGGGCATGGAGTTGGTCCAGGCGCCGGCCGCCACCCGCGAGCAGCTCCAGCGCGTCCACGGCGCGGCCCACATCGACTCGATCGAGGAGCTGTCCGCTCGGGGCGGGGGCGCGATCGACCTCGACACCGTCGCCAGCGCCGGGTCCTGGGAGGCGGCGCTCCACTCGGCGGGGGGCACCGCCCACGCGGCCGAGCGGCTGCTGGCGGAGGGAGGCTTCGCGTTCTGCGGCCTGCGCCCGCCCGGCCACCACGCCGAGCGCGACCGGGCGATGGGCTTTTGCCTGTTCAACAACGTGGTCGTGGCGGCCGCGCACGCCCTCGCGGAGTGCGGCGCCGAGCGGGTCCTCGTGCTCGATTGGGACGTCCATCACGGGAATGGCACCGAGGCGATCTTCTACGGGTCCTCCGAGGTCCTCTACGCGAGCATCCATCAGAGCCCTCTCTATCCGGGGACCGGGGCAGCCACCGACTTCGGCAGCGGAGAGGGGGAGGGCTACACGGTGAACCTCCCGGTGGCGCCCGGCAGCGGGCCGGACGAGTTCCTGTCGCTGGTCCAGCACGTCGTCACGCCGATCGCGCGGGATTGGCGCCCCTCCCTGCTCTGCATCTCGGCCGGCTACGACGCCCATCGCGACGACCCGCTCGCCAACTGCGAGCTGGACGATGCCGCGTACTGGGACATGGCGGTGACGATGCGGGACCTGTCGAATGAGCTGGGCGTCCCGCTGCTGGTCTGCCTGGAGGGCGGCTACTCGCTCGGAGCCCTCGCTCGATCGGTGGTCGCGACCCTGGATGCGATCTCCGGGGGCGAGCCGGCCCGCGAGGCACCGAGCGGCCCGGCGTCCGCGTACCGCGAGCGCCTGTCGCGTTTCTGGCCCGCGCTAGCGGGGCCCGCGTAGCCGCATCTGCTGCTCGGTCTCGGCGACCTCGGCCGCGAGGCTCATCAGGAGGGCGTCGTCGATCTCACCGCTCTGATGCATCTCGAGCGCGATCGCACCCAGGCCGAGGAGCTGCGCGCGGTGCTGCCTCTGCAGCTCCTGGTGGTCGTCGGTTTTGGTTGAGGGTCCGTCCTCGGGCGTATTCGGTCCGCGCTGGCCGACGTCTAGCAACTCATGGGGCCCCGGGGCTCATACGGTCAGCTGGTCCTTGATGTCCGACAGGACGTCCTTCGGGAAGCCGGGGACCGCGTCGAGGTCCTCGAGGGAGGAGAAGCCGTCCTGGCGCTCGCGGTAGGCGATCACGCGGGTGGCCTGGGTGACGGACATGCCGAGGTCGCGCAGCTGCTCGAAGCTCGCTTTGTTGACGTCCAGCGGCCCGCCGCTCCGGCGCGGCTTGGCCCTGCTCTTCGGATTGCTCTCCTTCGCCTTGGTCTGCTTCGCCTGAGAGGCGCTCTTCGACCGGCCGCTCGGCTTCGCGGCTGAGCCGCTCTTCGCGGACCGCTTCGCCTGGGTTTGCTTCTTGGCGTCGGCTGCCTTCGCCTTGCGCTCCTGGGCGGCCTTCGCGCGCGCCTCCTTCTTGGCCTCCGCCTCCTTCTCGCGAGCCGCCTTCTTCTCGGCCGCCTCTTTCTCCCGTGCGGCCTTCTTCACAGCGGCCTCCTTCTCGCGAGCGGCCTTCTTCACGGCGGCTTCCTTCTCCCGTGCGGCCTTCTTCTTCGCGGCCTCCTTGGCGCTCGCCTCCTTCTTGGCCTCTGCCTCTTTGGCGGCCTTCTCCTTGGCCTCCTCCTCGGCGCGCTCTGCCTCGGCCTCGCGCTTGGCGTCCGCCTGTTTCTCGCGCTCTGCGGCCTTTTCTGCCCGCTTGGCCCGGCGAGTCTCGGCCCGCCTGCGGAGCCTGCCGCCACGACGGCCCTCGGCCGGCTCGACCGCGTCCTGCTCGTCGGTCTCGGCGTCGTCCTCCTCGGGGGCCTCCGGCTCCTCCGGGGCCTCCGGGGTCTCCGGGGCCCCGGGCTCCTCCGGGGCCTGCGGCTCTGCCGGCGGCGGCTCGGCGATCTCTGCCTCGGCCTCTGGCTCGCGGTCGGGCAACTCGATCCCGACGGAGGCCGCGTGGGCCTGGGCGCCGCTCGCTCGGTCCATCACGGACTTGATTCGATCCTCGAGCTGGCGGAAGCGGCCCTCGCGCTCTTCCTTCGCGCGCTCGACCTCCTCGTCAGAGGCCTCGCCCAGCTTGCGCTCGGCGGATTCGACTCGATCCTCGGCCTCGCGCAGCTGGCGCTCGGCGGCCTTAAGCGCCCGGGCGGCCTCCTCGAGCTCCGCGGCGAGCCCCTGCTCGCGCTCGGCGAATGAGCGCTCCGCCTCGGCCTCGGCCTCGCGCTTGGCCTGAGTCGCCTGGCGCTTGACGCGCCCCTCAGCCTCGCGCTCCAGTTTCGCCACAGCCTTCTGCATGCGGTCCTCGGCCTCCGCGGTGGCCTTCTCGGCCGCTTCGCGGCGGGCGGCGGCAACCTGGTCCTTGGCGCCGCGCTCGGCTTTGCGCTGCAGGGAGCGGGCCTGGCCGCGGACCCAGTCGGCCGCCGCGTTCCGCGCCTCGGCCTCGTAGTCCAGACGCGCGGTCTCGGCCGCGGCGACCTTCGCTTCGGCTCGCTTGGCGCGCTTCTCCGACTTCTCGAGCAGCTGCTCGCGCGAGCCCCGTTCCTCCTCGAGCTGGGTGCGGAGCCCCTGCATCTCCTCCTGGAGCTGGCGCTCGGTCTCCCGCCGGACGGTCTCGGTGGTGACGCGAACGCGCTCCTCGGCCTCCGCGCGAAGCGCCGTCTCCTGCTCGGCTAGTCGGCGCTCGGCCTCCTGTGCCATCCGCGCCTGAGTGTCGGATTCGACCTTGGCGAGGGCCTCCTGGATCTTCTCGTCGGATTCCGCCTGGAGGCGGCGCATCTCGGCATCGATGCGCTCCTCGGCATCCTTCTGAAGTCGTGTCTGCTCCTCCGCGAGCTTCGATTCGGCGCCCTCGACCCGCTCGCCGGCGGCCTCGATCTGCTCCGCGATCTGGTCCAGGCGGCGCTGTGCCGCCTCGGCCGCCTGAGTCGCGGCCTCGTGCTCGCCGCGGAGCGACTCCTCGCGGGCCTTGAACTCCGATTCGAAGCGGAGCTCGGCCGCCCTGCGAGCGGCGTCGACCTCCTCGCGTGCCCTGGTGTCGGCGTCCGACTTGATGTCCGCGATCCGCCTGGCCAGCTCCTGCTCGAGCTCGCCGCGAACGCGCCGTTCCAGCTCCCCGCGGGCCTCCTCCTGCCGTTCGCGCTCCTCGGCCGAGAGGCGCTCCTGGGCCTCGGCCATCTGGTCCTTGGCCTCCTCCGAGAGCTGGGCGCGAATCTCCTCCTCGGCCTCGCCGCGCGCGGCCTCGACCGCTGACTGGATGCGGGCCTCGGTCTCGGCCTCCATCGCCTCGATCTGGGCCTTGAGCTCCTTGGTGTGGTCCCGCAGTCTCCGGTCGGCCTGCGCGCGAACCTTCCGCTCCGCCTCGGAGCGGGCCTCCTCGGTCTCGCCGCCCGCGCTCTCGGCTCGCTCCAGCCTCTGGAGTGCGTCCTTCAGCGACGCTGCGGCCTCGTCGCGCTCCGCGATCAGCTCCCTCTCACGGGAGAGCATGCGCCGCTCGAGCTCCGACTCGAGCTCGCGGCGGACGTCACCGCGCTGCTCGCGAAGCCAATTCGCCGCGTCCTCGCGGGCTCTGGTGTCCGTGACGGTGACGTCTCCGGCCGCGGCGCGGGCCTCGGCTTCCTCGAGGCGGCGCTGAACCTCCTCGAGTGACCTGGCGGCGCGCTCACGCTCCTTTTCGAGGTCATCCTCGAGCGCCAGGATCTCCGCGGTCGCCCTCTCCTCGGCCTGGCGGCGGGCGGCTTCGATCGCCTGCTTCATGCGGTCGTCCCGCTCGCCGTTGGCGGGCGGTTCGGCCGAGGGGCTTGCGGATTGGCCGGCGGCCGGGCGATCCTCGGCTCCCATCACCGGGCGCATGACCGGGGCGCGCTTCGGGGCGCGGCTCCGTTGCGCGGGCGGATTGGGCTGCTCGGTCCGGCGCGGCGGATCGGGCCGCGGGCCGGTCTCGCCACGCATGGCCGCCTCGAGCTCCAGAGCGTTCCGCTCGAGCTCGTCGAGCTTGGCGGCGCTTTCGCGAACGGCCTCGGGGTCCACCGAACCCTGGTGGTACATCTCGAGGACACGGGCCCCAAGCTCTCGAACGCCTTCCTCGGTGCGCCGGTGGAGCGTCTCGAGGCGCCACTTCATCGCCCCGCGGTCCTGCGCATCGAAGCCGGCGCCATCGTTTTGACGCTCGGTCATCGGGCGCGCACTTTACGCGACGTGCCCGCCGGACCTGGAGAGGCCGGGCGGCTCGATCCCGCAAATTCGGCGTGGATGCGTTCGCCTTCGGCCACACGCCGGTCTGGTTCCGTTCGCGCCGGACGGCGAGCCTCGCTGAAACGAGCCGGAGGAGGTTTTGTTGATGCGAGAACTCGTCGCCCGAGGCCAGCTCGCCGTCCACGAGGCGAGCCGCAGGCTGCTGGGCCCATCACCGCAGAGCGGTCAGGGGACGGTCGAGTACGTCGGACTGATCCTGCTGGTCGCGCTGCTGATGGTGGGAATGGTGGCCGCGATGAAGGGCTTCCAGGGAAAGCAGGGCCTGGAGCTGGCCCAGACGATCGTGGACAAGATCCGCGAGGCGGTGGGCCAGGTTTCGTTCAAGTAACTCCTGGCATGGCGGGCTTGGGCGCCGGGGTTTGGTGAGAGACTGGCGCCCATGTCCGCCGGCCGCAGCTACGACCGCACTCCCGCCGACCTTCGCCCGGTCACGATCGAGGCGGGATTCGTCCGCACCGCCGACGGGTCGGCGCTGATCTCACAGGGCGAGACGCGGGTGATCTGCACCGCATCGGTGAGCGACTCCGTGCCTCGCTGGATGGAGGGGAAGGGCCGCGGCTGGGTCACCGGCGAGTACGCGATGCTGCCGGCCTCGACCGGCGACCGCAAGGCTCGCGACATCAGCCGCGGCAAGCAAGACGGTCGCGGGGTCGAGATCCAGCGGCTGATCGGCCGCTCGCTGCGAGGGGTCGTGGACTTCAAGGCTCTCGGCGAGCGATCGGTGTACGTGGATTGCGACGTCCTCCAGGCCGACGGCGGCACCCGCTGCGCCGCGATCACCGGTGGCTACGTCGCCCTCCACGCCGCTCTCGCGAAGCTGGTGGAGGCCGAGAAGATCGAGCGGCTGCCGCTCGACCAGTCGGTGGCGGCTGTCAGCGTCGGGATGGTCGGCGGCAAGGCACTCTGCGACCTGGACTACAACGAGGACTCCACGGCGGAGGTGGACGCGAACGTGGTGATGACCGGCGACGGCGGCCTGGTCGAGGTCCAGGCCACCGCCGAGCGCACCCCGCTCTCTCGGGCCTCGCTCGACGAGCTGCTCGCGCTCGCCGAGGCTGGGATCGCCAGGTTGCGCGAAGCACAGGAATCAGCAGTCGGAGAGCTCCCGTCCTGACAGTCTTAAGCCGACCATGTCGGCACTGCTCCTAGCCACCCGGAACGACCACAAGCTCCGCGAGCTCCGCGAGGCCCTTCCCGGGATCGAGCTTGATCCACTGCCGCCGGAGGTCGAGCTGCCGCCCGAGGACGGCGAGACCTTCGCCGCCAACGCGCTCGGCAAGGCCCGCGCCGCGCACGCCGCGACCGGCCGAGCCACGGTCGCCGACGACTCCGGGATCGAGGCGTACGGCCTGGGCGGCCGGCCCGGAGTGCGATCCGCGCGCTACGCCGGCGAGGGGGTCAGCGACGAGGAGAACCTGGCGAAGCTGCTCGAGGAGGTCGGCGGGCAGGAGGACCGGCGGGTGGCGTATGTCTGCGTGATCGCCCTGGTGGAGGAGGACGGCGCCGAATCGCTGTTCGAGGGTCGCTGCGAGGGGACGCTGGCGACCGAGCCGCGGGGGAGCGGCGGCTTCGGCTACGACCCCGCATTCATCCCGGACGACACCGGGTCTGATGATCTCAGGACGATGGCGGAGCTGGCCCCTGCCGAGAAGCACGCGATCAGCCACCGCGGGCGGGCGGCACGGAAGCTCGCCTCGCACCTGGGGATCGAGGTGCCCGGATGAGCTCGGTCGAGCCGGCAGCCGGGAGCCGGATCACCAAACCGCAGGCGGCCGCGGTCTCGATCGCCTCGAACTCCGCCCTGATCGCGCTGAAGCTCGCGGCGGCCGCGATCACGGGGTCGGTCGCGATCCTGAGCGAGGCACTTCATTCGATGATCGACCTGATCGCCTCGGTGATCGCGTTCGTCTCGGTCCGGCGAGCCGACGAGCCGGCGGATGTCGACCACCCGTATGGCCACGAGAAGCTCGAGAGCCTCGCGGCATCGATCGAGGGGATGCTGATCCTGGCGGGCGCGGGTTTGATCGTCTACGAGTCCGTCCACCGGCTTTCGTCCGGTGCCTCGGTCGAGAAGCTGGGCATCGGCATCGCCGTGATCGGCTTCTCGGCGCTGGCGAACGTCGGCGTTTCGATCTTCCTGCGGCGGCAGGCGCGCCGACATAGGTCGCCCGCCCTCGCCGGGGACGCTGCTCACCTCGGCACCGATGCCTTCACATCGCTCGGCGTCTTGGTCGGCCTCGCGTTGGTCCAGATCACCGGGGTCGAGGCGATCGACTCCGCGGTGGCGATCGCGGTCGCCATCGTGATCGTGTTCTCCGGCGTTCGCATCCTGCGCCAGTCGGCCTCGGCGCTTGTCGACGAGGCGCCCCCGCCGGAGGAGATGGACCGGATCGAGGCGGCAATCGCCCGGGCGCGATCTGGAGGGGCCGAGATCGTCGGCTACCACAAGCTTCGCGCTCGAACGACGGGCCGGCGGCTCTACATCGACATGCACGTGCAGTTCCGCAGCGGGACGAGTCTCGAGCGGGCCCATGAGCTCGCCCACGACCTGCGCGGCGCGATCGAGTCCGATCTCGGCGACGCGGAGGTCCTGATCCACGTGGAGCCGGAGAGCTCGCGCCACGACCCTGAGGATTCGCCGACCGCGTTCCGAGCCGGCTAGAGGAGATTCACGGCGGCGGCAAGTCCAACGGCGCCGACGACGATGCTGTACCCCGTGTATCCGCCGACCGCCAGGAGGATCACCGAGATGCCGCAGATGATCACGACCGTGAGCCAGGAGCTCTGCTGGAGAGTCACGGTCGCTATTTTGGCGTAGTGGCCCCCGTCGATGCCCCGACCCTCTCCGACGCCGGTCGGGCAGTGTCCTATCTGGAGGAGATCTCGCCAGAGATGCGGGGCTGCGCGATCCTCGCCGAGGATGGCGGGGTCCTCGCCGCGAGCGGCGATGACGAGCCCTGGGGCGAGGCCGGCCGCGATCTGGTGGCCGCGGCCGACGCGGCGGGCGGAGAGCCCGTTGCCCACGCGCACGTCGCCACCGGCGACGGCGAGGCCTTCTGCGTCCGCGAGAGCGGCCTCACGGCGGTCGCCGTCACCGATCGCTTCACGCTCGCGTCGCTGATGCTCTTCGACATGAGGATCACGCTGAGGCAGCTGGCCGCGGCGGGCGTGGGGGCGCCATGACCACCAAGCCTCACCGACTCCTGCTCGACCGGGTCTCGGGCTATGCCGACGAGGCCGCCGCCTACCTGCGACGGCGGCGCCACCTCCGCAAGCCATTCGCGAGGACCTACTACGCCGGCGGCCGCAGCGCGGCCTTTGCCGCGGACTCCGAGGAGGGACGAGCCCTCTTCCTGGCCGCCTCCCGGCTGATCGAGGTCGCCGGCCCGCCCCAACGGACGCGGAGCAGCAAATGACTTTGGTGGACGCGGGCCTCGCCGGCCGAGTCCTCGAGAGGGCGCTGTCGCGCGGCGGCGATTTCGGGGAGCTCTTCTGCGAGGAGCGCCGCGGGTTCTCGCTCTCGATCGACGAGTCCAGGGTGGAGCGGCCGCAGTCGGGCAGCGAGCGCGGCGCCGGCGTCCGGGTGATCGACGGGGAGGTGACCCGCTTCGCTCACGTCGACGGCCTGGCCGAGGACGACCTGATGGCAGCCGCCGACGGTCTCGCCGCCGCCCTCGGCAGCGACGGCACCCAACCGGTGGCGTTGAAGGCCGCCGAACCGCCCAAGCTTCAGGAGATCGAGGTCGACCCGGCTTCGGTCCCGGCGGAGCGCAAGGCCGAGATCCTGCGAGAGCTGGACGAGCGCGCGCGGTCCGCGGGCTCCGAGATCACCCAGGTCTCGGCGAGCTACAGCGAGGGACGCCGCCGGGTCGAGGTCTTCAACACGGAGGGCCTGGAGGCGACCGATGACCGCACCCGCGTCCGGCTCGGGACGCAGGTGGTGGCGCGCCGGAACGGCACGGTCGAGACCGGCTTCGAGACGCTGGGCGCGCACCGCGGCTTCGAGCTGCTCGACGGGGACCCCGCCCGGATCGCGGAACAGGCTGCCCGGAAGGCGCTGGAGCTGCTCGGGGCCGACCCCGCGCCGGCCGGCGAGATGACGGTGGTCGTCGGCGGCGGCTTCGGCGGCGTCCTCTTCCACGAGATGACCGGGCACGGCCTCGAGGCGGATGCGGTGCAGAAGGGCGCCAGCGTTTACGCCGGCAAGATGGGAGAGAAGGTCGCGGAAACGCTGCTCACCGCCTACGACGACGGCAGCATGCCCGGCGAGTGGGGCACCGGCGCGATCGACGACGAAGGCACCCCCTGCCGCCAGACCGCCGTGATCGAGGAGGGTCGCCTCACTTCCTATCTCTACGACAGGCTGCGCGCCCGGCGCGATGGGGTGGAGTCCACGGGCAACGGCCGCCGGGAGAGCTTCCGCGACCTGCCGATCCCCCGCATGACCAACACGTACATCCAGCCGGGGGACGCCAAGCCGGAGGAGATCATCTCCGAGGTCGACAACGGCTTCTACGCCGTCTCCTTTGGCGGAGGCCAGGTCGAGCCAGCAACCGGCGACTTCGTCTTCGGCGTCTCCGAGGGCTATCTGATCGAGGGCGGCAAGGTGACCAAGCCCTGCCGCGGTGCGACCCTGATCGGTAATTGCCTGCAGGCGCTCGCCAGGATCGACGCGGTCGGCTCCGACTTCGAGATGAAGACGGGCTTCTGCGGCAAGGCGGGCCAGACGGCGCCGGTCGGCACCGGTCAGGGACACGTTCGCATTCGCGGCATCACCGTCGGGGGCACGGCCGTATGACCGAGCAGTCAACGGCGGAGCTCGAGGAAGCGGCGCGCAGGGCCGTCGAGGCCGCCACCGCCGCGGGTGCCACCGACGCGGAGGCATGGAGCGAGGGATCGCGCAGCCGCGAGGTGCGGGTGCACGCCGGCGAGGTCGAGAGCCTCACCGAGGCGAGCGGGCGCGGTGTCGGCATCAGGGCCTGGATCGGGCAGCGGACCGGCTACGCCTACGCGACCGACCTCTCCGACTCCGCCCTGGCCGATCTGGCCGAGGCGGCGGTGGGCGCCGCCAGGGTTGCCGACGAGGACGAGAACTCGTCCGCGCCGGATCCCTCGGGCAAGCCGGTCGCCGAGATAGCGGGGCTTCGCGACGACGCGGTCTCCGCGACCGGGACCGCCGAGGTGATCGACCTTGCCAAGCGGATCGAGCGGGTCGCGATCGATCGCGACAAGCGGGTGAGCGGGGTGGAGGAGGTCGTCTACGTCGACGAGGACGGCGACGCGGCGATCGCGACCTCGCGTGGCGTGTCGGGCAGCTTCGGCACCTCGGTTGCCTACACGTTCCTGCAGGCGATGGCGACTCAGGACTCCGAGGTCCAGACCGGGCTCGGCTTCGGGGTGGGCCGGTCGCCGCAAGCCCTCGACGCCGAGGCGATCGGCGCGGAGGCGGGTGACGAGGCCAGCTCGATGCTCGGGGCGACCAAACCGGAGTCCCGCAGCTGCCCGGTGGTGCTCTCGGAGCGCGTCACGGCCAGCTTTGCCGGCTTCATCGGCGGGGCCCTCTGCGCCGACGACGTGCAGCGCGGCCGTTCGCCGTTCGCCGACCGGCTCGGCGACGAGCTCGCATCCGGCGCGTACGTCCTGGCGGACGACGGGATTGACCCCGGTGGGCTGGCCAGCGCCCCGTTCGACGGAGAGGGAACGCCGCGGGGACGCACCCCCCTGATCGCGAAGGGCAAGCTGCTCGCCTACCTGCACGACAGCTACACGGCGCGTCGTGGCGGCGCCCAGTCGACCGGCAACGCGTCTCGCGCCTCATATCGCTCCCCGCCCTCGGTCAGCACATCCAACCTCGTGCTGGAGCCGGGGGAGCTCTCCCTGGAGCAGCTGCTCGAACAGGCGGACGATGGCGTCTACATCACCGACGTCGCCGGCCTCCACTCCGGCGTCAACCCGGTCACGGGCCGCTACTCGGTCGGCGCCTCCGGTCGGACGATCCGTGGGGGCGAGCTGGCCGAGCCGCTTCGCGAGTTCACGATCGCCGGCGACCTGCTCGAGACGCTGGCGGCGGTGCGGGCGGTCGGGTCGGAGTCGCGCTGGGTGCCCTTCGGCGGGTCGGTGCGCACGGCGCCGATGCTCGTCGGCGAGATGGCAATCGGCGGAAGCTGATCTTTGGCTTCAGGAGACGCTGTTAGGCTCGCGCGCGAACTTCAACCGTAGGAGGCGATGACGTGACCAAGGCTGAGTTCCTCGACGTGCTCGCAAGCGACAGCAGAATCGGCAACAAGAAGGAGGCGGGTCAGGCCGTCGACGCGGTCCTGGACGCCATCACCAGCGTTCTCCAGGGGGGAGGCGAGGTGAACTTCACCGGCTTCGGCAAGTTCGCGGTCGCCGAGCGTGGCCCGCGACAGGGGGTCAACCCGCGCACCGGTGAGCGGATCTTCATCCCGGGCGGAAAGGTGCCGCGGTTCTCCGCCGGCTCCGGGTTGAAGAAGAGCGTCAAGGGCGGCGGATAGCCACCCCGTTCGCGGACAGGCTGACGGCGCTCGTCGACGAGCGCCGCAGTCAGGTATGCCTCGGGCTGGACCCGGACCCGGCCGTACTCCCGCGGGACTCGGCGCCCGATGCGGATTTCACCGACGCCGCCGACCACGCCGCCGCCGCGGTCTTCGAGCACTGCAGGCGGCTGATCGAGCTGGCCGGCCCCTCCTGCGTGGCGGTGAAGCCGCAGCTCGCCTGCTTCGAGCGCCTCGGCGCACCCGGCTGGCGGGCGCTCGGCGAGGTCTGCTCGGCCGCGCAGCGCGCCGGGCTGCTCGTGGTCGCGGACGGCAAGCGGGGGGACGTTCCGGTCACAGCGAAGGCCTACGGTCAGGCCCTCGTCGGTGAGACCGAGACGCCCTGGGGCCCGGTGCGCGGGCTGGGTGCCGACGCGTTCACGGCCAACCCGCTCCTCGGTGAGGACGCGATCGAGGTGCTGGTCGAGGCGGCTCGCGATGCCGGTGCCGGCGTCTTCCTCCTGGTCCGGACCTCCAATCCCGGGGCTGCTCGTCTCCAGGACGCGCAGCTCGGGGAGCGGCCAATGCACGAGGAGCTTGCGGCGCTCGTCGCTGAGGGGGCGCCGCGGCTGGCAGGCAAGTCCGGCCTCTCCGGACTGGGCGCGGTCGTCGGAGCAACTGCGCCCCAGCACCTCGGTCGGCTTCGCGAGCTGATGCCCGACTCGGTCTTCCTGATCCCCGGGATCGGGGCGCAGGGAGGCAAGCCGGAGGACCTCGGCCCCGCGCTCGCCGCCGGGCGACCGGCCTCGGTTCTGGTCGCCGCCGCCCGCGGCATCGCCGGCGCGGACGATCCGGCCGCCGCGGCGGAGGAGCTCCGCCAAGCGGTGTGGGCCCTGGGTTAGTTTCGGCCGAGATCTGGCGGGCGTTGAGGCCAGGTGGGTCTACCATCCGCGCCCGCGGATGCCGGACTACAAGCCGAATCAAATTGTCCGCGCGTTCGCCGTGATCGCCCTGACCGCGGCCTTCATCCTGGTTGTCGTCGTGGTGGCGACCTCCGGTGGAGGTTCCGGCAGTGGAAATGGCGCGAGCGCGCAGAAGCCCAGCCTCAGCAAGGCCGGCCAAAGGGCCGTGCACAGAGGCGTCTGGATCGTCCACGCCGGGGACACCCTCGGGGGGATCTCGGTGAAGACCGGTATCGATGTGCCCACCCTCCAGGCGCTCAATCCGAACCTCGATCCGCAGGCCCTGCTCCAAGGCCAGCGGATAGCGTTGCGCTGACGGTGCTCGGACTCGAAGGCAGGTGGGGAGGGACGTGCGTTCGCATGGCGATTGCGGTCGTCCTGGCGATCGTGATCGCGGTCATGGCCGTTGGAACCGCGATGGCGGCCGGGCCCAGGCTCAATGCCAAGGCGTGGATCCTGATCGACCCTCGCGACGACTCCGTCCTGGCGAGCAAGGCGCCAAACAAGCGGTTGCCGATCGCCAGCACGACCAAGCTGATGACTGCCTATCTGGCCCTCAAGCACCTGAAGCCCAACGAGATGATCGCGGCGCCGGCCTACCAGCCCAGCGCTTCCGCCGAGATCGAGCTGGGGCTTCGGCCGGGCGAGCGGCTTCGGGTTCGCGACCTGCTCTATGGGCTGCTGCTGCCGAGCGCGAGCGACGCGGCCCAGACGCTGGCGGTCGGCGTGTCGGGATCGGTGCCGGCGTTCGTCACAGCGATGAATCAGTCCGCCCGCCGGCTCGGGCTGACCAACACCAGCTATGCGAATCCGATTGGGCTCGACGATCCCCACAACTACTCGAGCGCCCGAGACCTGGTGACCCTGGCCTCGATCCTCATGCGCAATCCGCTCTTCGCCCGGATCGTCGACACACCCAGCACAACGCTGCACAGCGGAGACCATCCGCGGACGGTGACCAGCCGGGACACTCTCCTGCAGAGCGTCCCCTGGATCAACGGCGTGAAGACCGGCCACACGCTGGGCGCGAGCTACGTGCTGGTCGGATCGGGCACCCAGAACTCGACGACCCTGATCTCCGCCGTCCTCGGTACCCCGGACGAGCCCAGCCGGGACGCCGAGACCCTCAGGCTCCTCAGCTACGGGTTCTCGCTGTATCACCCCGCTCAGCCGGTCACCCGGGGACAGCAGCTCGCTGATCCAAAGCTCGACTACCGCAGTGACCATCTGCCCCTGGTCGCCAGACAGGCGCTCCTGGTCAACGTCCGCCAGGGCCAGCGCGTCACCACTCATGTGGCCGCCCCCGACCAGGTCAGTGGAGCCGTCGAGCAGGGGCAGGTGCTCGGCCACGTCACTCTCAGCGTGGACGGCAAGACGGCGGTGGCCAGCCCCCTGGTCGCCGCTCACGCGGTCAGCGCGGCGACCACCCTCGACAAGGCGATCTCAACAGCCCAGAATCCATTTGTTCTCATTGCACTGGGGGCGATCGTGATAGTTGTAGGGGTGCTGTTGACGACAAGAGGGCGCGGATCGAAAGAGCCGGAGGCGGCCGCCCCGCGACCTCCAGAAAGTCGGCAACAATCCCCACAGCAGCGGACACCGGAGGAACGGCGCAGGATGCACGAGGAAAGATTGCGCAGGAGGCGCCAGAGGATGGAGAGGGAGGAAGGAACCGGATGATCCTCACAGTGACTTTGAACGCCGCGATCGACCGCACCGTCGCGGTCCCGAGCTTCCGGCAGGGCCATCGCCATCGCGCGGTCGAGGCGAGCACCGTCGCGGGCGGCAAGGGAGTCAACGTCGCCCGCGCCCTGAAGCTCCTGGACCGGCCGGTGATCGCCACCGGGCTGGCCGGCGGCCCGACGGGCGCCCGGCTGATGGAGCGCCTCGCGGAGGAGTCGATCCTCACGGACTTCACCTGGATCGCCGGCGAGTCGAGGACGAACCTCGCCGTGGTCGACCCCACCTCCGGAGAGCAGACCGAGATCAATGAGCGCGGCCCGGATGTCAGCGCCGAGGAGCTGGACAGGTTCCTCGAGAAGCTCCTCTATCTCGCGCGGGGCGCCCGTCTCTGCGCGATCGCCGGGAGTCTGCCACCGTCCGTGCCGGCCTCGTTCTCCGCGCGAGTGGTCGAGGAGCTCAAGGCGATCGGCGTCGAGACGATCGTCGACAGCGAGGGCGAGCCGCTCCTCGCTTCGCTTCGCGCCGGGCCTGCGGCCGTGACGCCGAACGTGCGCGAGGCCGAGGGTGCCGTCGGTCATGAGTTCAACGACCGGGAGGACGCCCTGCTCGGCCTGCGCAGCCTGGTCGAGCTCGGGGCGACCGACGCGGTGATCACCCGGCCCGAGGGCTGCGTCGCCTCGCTACTGGACGAGGACGACCAGCGCCACGCGTATGAGGTCACGGCGCCCCAGGTCGAGCCGGTCGCCACCGTGGGGTCGGGAGATGCCTTCCTCGCCGGCTTCGTCGCCGCTCGCTACGACGGGCGCTCGCCGGAGGAGTGCCTGCGCTTCGCGGTCGCCTGCGGCGCCGAGTCGACCCAGCACTTCGGCGCCGGCAGCATCGACCCCGCCGAGGTCGAGCGCCTGCTCCCGGGCGTGGAAGCCCGCGAGCTCGAAGCCCCCGCAGCGGTCTAGCCCCCAAATAGCGTGGTCTTACGGTCGTCCCGATTAGCGCGGTCTTGCGGTCGCTATCATCGAACGGGCGTTGGTGAAGGAGTCCAGAAACCCCGCTAGCACCGCATTTCCGGCCCCGCGACGCGGGGTTTTTTCGTCCGCGAACGAACCTAGGATCAGACAATGGAAGTAGAGATCGGCCGCGGCAAGAAGGGCCGCCGGGCATACGGCTTCGATGACATCGCGATCGTCCCCTCGAGGCGGACGCGCGATCCCGACGACATCGACATCACTTGGACCCTCGGTCCGTACCGCTTCGAGCTGCCGCTTCTCGCCTCGGCGATGGACGGCGTCGTCAGCCCCAAGACCGCCGGCCTGATCGGTAACCAGGGTGGCCTCGGCGTCCTCAACCTCGAGGGGATCTGGTCCCGCTACGAGGACGCCGACGAGAAGCTCGACGAGATCGCGGCGGCCCCCAAGGAGGTCGCCACGCGGATCATGCAGGAGATCTATGCCGAGCCGGTCAAGGCGGAGCTGATTGCCAAGCGGATCGAGGAGATCAAGTCGGCGGGCGCGGTCGCCTGCGGATCGCTCACCCCGCAAAAGGTGACCCAGTACTACGAGGCCGCTCTCGAGGCGGGGCTGGACATCCTCGTCATCCAGGGCACCGTGATCTCGGCGGAGCACGTCTCGACCCAGACCGAGCCGCTCAACTTGAAGCAGTTCATCGCCGACCTCGACGTGCCCTGCGTCGTCGGCGGCTGTGCCTCCTACAACACCGGCCTCCACCTGATGCGCACCGGCGCCGTCGGTGTCCTCGTGGGCGTTGGCCCGGGAGCCGCCTGCACCACCCGCGGCGTACTCGGGATCGGTGTTCCCCAGGCGACGGCGATCGCCGACGTGGCCGCCGCCCGCGGGCAGCACATGATGGAGACGGGCAGCTACTGCAACGTGATCGCCGATGGCGGCATGCGCACCGGCGGCGACGTCTCCAAGGCCATCGCCTGCGGCGCCGACGCCGTGATGATCGGCTCCCCGCTCGCCCGCGCCAAGGAGGCTCCCGGCCGCGGCTACCACTGGGGAATGGCGACCTTCCATCCCTCGCTGCCGCGCGGCGCCCGGGTGGCAACCCACCAGGACGGCACGCTCGAGGAGATCCTGATGGGCCCCGCCCAGGACAACGACGGCACCTTCAACCTGATGGGCGCGCTGCGGACGTCGATGGCGACCACCGGCTACGCCGACATCCCCGAGTTCCACCGGGCCGAGGTGATGGTCGCGCCGGCGCTGATGTCGGAGGGGAAACAGCTCCAGCGCGAGCAGTCGGTCGGGATGGGGTCGAATGGACGTGCCACTGTTGCCGTAGGAGTCGCCGTCAGCGATGACTGACGGCCGGGCACCGGCCGCCAATGCCCAAAGCGGGATGGCCCAGGCCGCTCGGCCCGCGGGTCCTGACGCCGCGGGTCCCTCCATCCTGCGGGCGACGGCGTCGTCCTCGGATGGAGCCTCCCGCGGCGCCTCCCGCGGGAGAGCGCACGAGGAAGTCCTGGTTTTGGATTTTGGGGGGCAGTACTCGCAGCTGATCGCGAGGCGTATACGCGAGTGTGGGGTGTTCAGCGAGCTGCTCCCGCACGACACCCCCCTCGAGGAGATCAAGGACCGCGGGCCCATGGGGCTCGTTCTTTCCGGCGGTCCGGCGTCCGTCTATGCAGATGGTGCTCCCGCGCTGCGCAGGGAGCTGCTCGAGCTCGGCATTCCGGTGCTCGGCATCTGTTACGGCATGCAGCTGATGGTTCACGAGCTCGGCGGCAAGGTGGAGCAGGCGCCTGCCGGTGAGTTCGGGCGCAGCCAGCTCACCCTCCGCGATGGCGGCGGCACCCTGCTCGAGGGTCTGCCCGCCGAGCAGCAGTGCTGGATGAGCCACCGGGACACCGTCTTCGAGCCGCCGCCGGGATTCACCGCGCTGGCCTCCAGCACCGAGTCGCCGGTCGCGGCCGTCGAGGACACCGAGCGCGGCCTCTACGGGATCCAGTTTCACCCCGAGGTCGTCCACACGCCCTTCGGCACCGAGATTCTCACCCGCTTCCTGCGCGACGTCGCGCGCTGCCGCGAGAAGTGGTCGCCGGCCTCGGTGATCGAGGAGCAGGTGGAGTCGATTCGCGCCCAGGTCGGCGAGGCGCGAGCGATCTGTGGTCTTTCGGGCGGCGTCGATTCCGCCACCGCGGCGCTGCTGGTCCACCGCGCGATCGGGGACCGGCTCACCTGCGTCTTCGTCGACCACGGGATGATGCGCAAGGACGAGGCCGAGCAGGTGGTCACGGCCTTCCGCGAGCAGCACGGCATCCAGCTGGTCCACGTCGAAGCCGCCGACCGCTTCATCGACCGCCTGGCTGGCGTCGACGATCCCGAGACCAAGCGGAAGATCATCGGCGAGGAGTTCATCCGGGTTTTCGAGGAGGAGGCCGCGAAGGTCGAGGACGCCCGTTTCCTCGTTCAGGGCACCCTCTACTCCGACGTGATCGAGTCGGGCGGCGACGGGCGCGCTGCCGCGACGATCAAGTCGCACCACAACGTCGGCGGGCTGCCCGAGGAGATGGAGATGGAGCTCGTCGAGCCGCTTCGGATGCTCTTCAAGGACGAGGTTCGCGCCGTCGCTGCCGAGCTCGATCTGCCCGAGCGCTTCGTCTGGCGCCAGCCCTTCCCGGGACCCGGGCTCGCGATTCGAGTCGTCGGCGGCGAGGTCACCCGCGAGCGCCTCGAGATCGTCCGCGAGGCCGACGCGATCCTCCAGGAGGAGATCCGCGCCGCCGGCCTCTACCGCCAGCTCTGGCAGTCCTTCTGCGTCCTGCCTGTCGTCCGCTCCGTCGGCGTGCAGGGCGACGAACGCTCTTACGCGCACCCGATCGTGATCCGCGCGGTCACCTCCGACGACGCGATGACCGCCGACTGGGCGCGCCTGCCCTACGACCTGCTCGAGCGAGTCTCCAACCGGATCATCAACGAGGTCCGCGGCGTCAACCGAGTCACGCTGGACCTCACCTCGAAGCCGCCCGGCACCATCGAGTGGGAATAGCCGGCCCGACTGAGGTTTGGTCTAGCTCGTTTGATTGTCGACGCCGGTTCCGTACCCAGACGCCGAGCAGCGCAATCAATCCAAGCCCCCAGAGGATGCTGAGCCACACTCCCACGGCTTCGTAAACAAAGCCACCAACCACGACTGCTCCGAGCGCCGCTTCTCGTCCAAAGCGGCGGTTTCTGACTACTCCGGCAGCCCGGCTGCTTCGAGGGCGTCGGCTTTCGATTGATAGAGCTTGACCCGCTGTGCCTCGCCGGCCTTGATCGTCCACAGCTGAACTCCGGTGGCATCCACGTCTACTCCGCTGCCCCGACCGCGCATCCGGACGTGGTTCACGACGACCACCCGTGTCTCGTCCACCGCGATGATCTCTTCCGGGTCCCACTGAACAGCGTCCCACGCGTCGAGGAAGGACCTCCAGAGTTTCAGCACCTCCTTGCGCCCTCGGTAGATGCCTTTCAACGGGCCGATCGAGTTCGACCAGTCCATCTCGAAGTCATCGGGGACCCCATCAAGTGCGCGATTGATCTCCCTCGCGTTGAACAGGTCGATGGTCCGGCGCACCAGCTCAGTGTTCTCCTCCGACATCGCCCGCGCAGTATCTCGCGGCGGCCGAAGGTGCCGCTCGACATGCAAACCGCCGCTTCTCGTCCAAAGCAGTAGTCCCTACAACTAGACCGGCAGCAGGTTTGCCTTCCTCTTGCACTTCTTGAGGCGCTTTTTGGACCAGTTGTGCTTCTTCGCCCGCTTCTTGCAGCTCGCAAGGGCCGCGGCGCGCTGCCCGGAGGCTGGGATCGGGCCAGGGGGCGGCGGAAACGGCGCTGCCGTACCGCTGAGCTTGAACAGCTCGTCCGGGTTGGACACAAGCGACAGGCAAGCGGCGAGTGTCCCCCAGTCGCTGCAGGACGTGCCGGCCGACCCGCCAGGGTTGCGCCAGGCGGCGGGGTTGCCGGAGACGGTGCTTGTCTCGCTCCAGCTCCACGAGCCACTGGCAAGCTCCGCCCCAACCTGCTGCACCGAGACCCAGTAGGTGCCGGGGGCCAGGTCGGGTGCACCGATCAGGGGAATCGAATAGTTGGGCTGCCCGGTGGCGGCGATGCCGGTCTCATGGAAAAGCTCGGTCCCGGGCAGCGTGCCGGCGTTCGCGTAGAGGAATACGTTGACGCTCGAGGGAGGGGTAGGGCTGGACCCAACCGAGCCGAGAACGTCGACATGGGAGATTTGCCAACTCTGGCCCGGCGGGACGGTGAAGTCGTCGGCGATCTGGTCGTCCCAGCCCTCATTGGGCGAGTTGTACTCGTTCGATCCATGACTACCGCCGCTCGGGTTGGCGGTCTGGTCGTAGAGGACAGCCGCGCCTGCACCAGTCGGCGCCGCAAGCAGCGCCATAACCGCCGCAATAAGCACCCCCAAACCGACCCTGCGAATCATTGAACTCCCTCCATTCGAGGCAAGCCTGGCGCCCGCCTGCAGAGCGAGTGTCCCAGTCGCGTCAGCGATCTGTCAAGCGGGCCCGCGCTACTGGCTAGGCAGCGGCGAGGTGGAGTTGCGCTTTCCATGCAAAGCGCCGCTTCTCGTCCAAAGCAGTAGTCCTAGATGGGCAGCAGATTCGCCTTACGTCTGCACTTCCTGAGGCGCTTGTGGGACCAGTGATGCTTGTGCGCCCGCTTCTTGCAGCTCTTGAGGGCTGCGGCGCGTTGACCGGTAGGAGGAGCAGCGTTGACCGAAACCTCGGCGGTGATGTTGTGGCGAAAGTCGCTGAACGGTATCCAGGCCGCGGAGGATTCACCGTCGGCTAGCCCAGGCGGATCCTTGGACAACGCGGTCTCGCCGGGGACGCTGAAAATACAGGCGTTGGGGACCGCCGTCGCATTCTCGTCGTTCAGTCCGATCACGTCCCCTGCCTGCACGGGGATGCTCGTCGCAAACGTGTTCACGACCGAAGGGACCAGGGCCCGAGGGCCGTCGTGACCGACGGCCATGTAGGTGCTGGGATCGCCGATGTTGCGAAAGACCTTGAAGGTCAGCATTTGACCGTCTCCCGCGGCTGCGTTGGTGCTCCACGACGTAATGGTCATCCCATACGGGGCAGACAACGCTGGAACAACGTAGGAATTACCGCTGGTCACGGTCGGCTGCAAGGAGTCGCGCAATCCGTTCGTGCAGTACGCCGAGGGAGGGTTCCCCGGAGCCAGCTGCCCGACAGTGACCGCCGCGGCGGAGGATGCGCTTGCCGTCAGCGACAGGGAAGCGAAGGCCGCGATCAGGAGCGCGCGCCGACGGAGGTGCCGAACCCAGCCGCGTTGGACAGGACTGCTTTCGTTAACCATCTGAACCCACTTCCCTCACGAACCGGCCCCAGTCGCCCTAAGCCCCCTCGGGCGATTACAGGGACCCCGCTGTTTGCCCCAACGGCACTCTCCCGTGGCCGCCGAACCCGCGCATCCGTAGATCGCCGTATTTCTGCGTCAGGTCGTTCGTAGCTCGTCGTGAAGACTGCTGCTTTCCATGCGAAGCGCTACTGCTTCTCGTCCAATGCGGCACTACTCCGACAGCCCGGCGGCTTCGAGCGCCTCCTCTCGCTGCATCAGCACGCTACGAGAACGCCGGAGTCGGCCGCGGCCTCTTCATGCTGCCGCCGATCCCGCCCGACGAGGTCGAGGCGAAGCTCGACGGGTGGGTCCGCGGATCCGCGAATACGCGGGCGCTTAGGGCGGCGGGCTAGCGGGTCAGGCGGTGAAGTAGTTGTGGACCTCGGAGTAGGTCACCTCGGGAGGACCGGGAACGCCGACTTCCGCCATCGCGG
>JAWVFG010000067.1:0-6464 GCA_033856335.1 Solirubrobacterales bacterium | reverse complement strand
GCCATCTGCGCGTTCGGGTGGACGTCGTTGAGGGGAAGGTGGCGCCAGACGTAGCGAAGCCCGTCGCCGAACGAGTCGAGCAGCTCGCGGACGACGACCTCCGCCCGTCCGCAGTAGGGGCACTCGTAGTCGCCGTACTCGACCAGCGTCACGGGCGCGTCCGGGGAGCCGCGGAGGTGGTCGCGGTCGGGATCCACGTCCTCCGAGAGGTCGAGCAGGTCCTCGTAGGTGGCGGCAACTTGTCGAGCCCTCACCTCGGCGGGCATGAGCCTGATCACGCGAAAGGCGGCCCATGCCAGGAGCGACGAGAGGATGGCCGCGGCGAGCACGCCGACCTTCGCCTCCTCGAGCTGCCTTCCGGTGAAGGCGAGGCTCGAGATCAGAACCGAGACGGTGAATCCGACACCGGCGACGGCCCCACCGCCCGCGATCACCGGCCAGCTCAGCCCCCGGCGCAGGCCGGCGAGCCATGGCCGCGACGCGATCCATGACGCGCCGAGGATGCCGAGTGGCTTGCCCACCACGTAGCCGACCACGATTCCGAGCGTGATCGGCGATGTGACGGCGTCGCTGATCAGCCCGCCATTGATATGAACGCCGGCGTTCGCCAGCGCGAATACGGGCACGATCAGGTAGCTGGTCCAGGGGTGAAGGGAGTACTGAAGCCGCTCGTTTGCGGAGATCGCCGACGCGACGCTCCGCTGCGCGGTGCGGGCGAGCTCGGGGGTGGGCTGCTCGCGGAAGGACCGGGTCAGCTCCGTCACCCGCTCGAGGTCGTCGCGTGCCGGCGGATAGGCGCTCGTCACCAGGCCGACCGCCAGCCCGGCGACCACGGGGTCGATCCCGGACTCGAACAGGGCGACCCAGAGCGCGACGCCGAGGAGCACGGCGGCTTGCCTGCGCCAGGTGCCCGGCGCGTATCGGAGCGCCAGCAGCAGCAGGAAGAACACCGCCGCCAGCCCCAGCGGAAGAAACGACACGTTGTTCGTGTACACGGTGGCGATCACCACCAGGGCGACGAGGTCGTCGACCACCGCGAGGGTCAGTAGGCGGAGCCGCAGGCGGGATCCGCGAGGAGCGACCAGCCCCACCACGCCGAGCGCCAGGGCAGTGTCGGTGGACATCGCCGCGCCCCATCCGTGGGCGCCGGCGCCCCCTGCGTTGAACGCAAGAAAGATCGCGACCGGCACCGCCATCCCGCCAAGGGCCGCGGCGACCGGAATCGCCAGGCGCTGGCGCTCGCGGAGCTCGCCTGTGTCGAGCTCGCGCTTGGCCTCGAGTCCGACCACGAGGAAGAAGAAGGTCATCAGGCCCTCGTTCACCCAGTGACGCAGATCCAGCGAGATGCCACCGCTCCCGAGGCTGATCGAGAGCTTCGTCGTCCAAAACGACTCGTATGAGTCCGGCCACGGCGAGTTCGCCCACAGCAGAGCCGCCGCCGCGGCGGCCAGCAGGACGACCGCGCCGCCGGTCTCGGCGCTGAGGAAGTCTCGAACCGGTGCCGCCAGGTTCCGAGCCCAGGCAGTGCGGCCCGTAAAGCCGTCGGGCCGTGCCGGCGCCGTCCGATCCGATCCGTTGCCCTGTCGCTCCGCTCCGGCGTCCGCGGTCATTGCCCGCTCAGCCTACGCGGGTTGCCCTACTCGGCTGATGACCCGCGCCCTCCGGGCGAGCTCGCGGTCGCGGGATGCGCGCTGCGGCGAGATACTGCGCGAGCGATGTCGGAGGAGAACGTCGAGCTGCTGCGCAAGTTCCAGGACGTTTGGAATCGCGGAGAGGGCGACCCAACCGAGGCGTATCACCCCGACGTCGAGTTCCTGCCGCTTCGTGCCGCCATGGAGGGCGGCTACCGGGGGCTCTCGGGCATTCAAGCCTTCATGGCCGATACGTTCGAGGTGTTCGACAAGTTCGAGATGAACTTCGAGTTCACCGATCTCGGCGAACGAGTGCTCGCGTGGGGCACCATCCATGTGCGAGCGAGAGGCAGCGGCTTGGAGACGGACATCCAAACGGGCGGCCTATTCGAGTTCCGGGAGGGCAGGATCGTGCGCTGGGAGGACTTCGGGTCGAAAGGCAGGGCCCTCGAAGCCGCCGGGCTGTCCGACCAGCCGAAGCCCTTCGAGCAAGGGGAGGCGCCGGCGGACTAGACGGTCAGCTCAGCTCGATCTCGATTACCGGGATCGGCCGGGCAGTCTTCTGCTGGTAGGCGGTATAGCGGTCGCGGTTGTTGTCGTTGACGATCCGCCACAGGCGTTCGTAGCCCGGGTCCGAGGGCTCGATCACGCGGGCGGTGCCGGTTAGCCGCTCCCGTCGCACCTGGATGCCGACCTCGGGGTTGGCCCGCAGGTTGTAAAGCCACGCCGGCGCCCGGTCGGCCCCGCCGTTGGAAGCCACGACGAGATAGCCCTCGCCGTCGCGTGCGTATACCAGCCCGTTCGTCCGCGTCGCCCCCGACCGGCGACCGGTTGTTCGCAACAGCAGCGTCGGCACCCCGCTCATCCCGTGGCCCAGACGCCCGTCGCTACGGACGTAGAGCCACTGCTGCAGCCGCAGGAACGAGCTGGTCACCGACACAGCCCGAACCCTACTCAGCTACGCAGCCGCTTCCGGTCTGGTGGGCAAGGAGCTGCTCCTGGGTCGGCTCGCTGGCTTCCGCTTTGCGCGCAAGGCAGCCGCGCCTCCAATCGAATCTGAGGGCGCCCGACCGCAGACACGGATCGCAAAGCGGGGCTTTGTATTTTGCCGAGAAGCGTCTCCCAAGGAATCAGTTGGTTGAGGGATCCGTCCGCAACGCCTAAACGGGGTCTCACCCTTTTGGCCGCGTACTCAGGCTGCCGCCGCCACATAGTCGTCGGCGTCGGTCGAGAACGCGAGGTCTCTCTGCGCCTCGAGAGAGGTCAGGCGATCGGAGAGCGCCGCGTGGACCAGCCGGTAGGCATCGGATCCGAGCAGCAGGCGGCGCGGGGTCTCCTCAGCGTCGGCGGCGTCGATCATCGCCCGGACCATCTTGCGAACGTCGCCGGCAACGGCGGATGTGCGCCGGTCAGCGGCGTGCGCGCGCACCTGCGCCGCGGGCGTGCCCGCGTAGGCCTCCGCTGCCGGGGCCATCATCAGCGAGCGGCCGGCGAAGTCGGTGCGACCCCCGCCGGGCTCGACCAGGCAGGTCCGGATTCCGAATGGCGCGACCTCCTGACCAACCGAGTCGAGGAAGCCCTCTATCGCCCACTTCGAGGCGTGGTAGAGGGACATGCCGGGGTAGGCGAACTGGCCACCCATGCTCGAGAGCTGCAGGATGGTTCCGCCTCCCTGCCCACGCAGGTGCGGTAGGACCGCGCGGATCAACTGGATCGAGCCGACCACATTGGTCTCGAGCTGTTGCTCGATTTGCTCGTCGGTGAGCTCCTCGGCAGCTCCGAGCAGCCCGGAGCCGGCGTTGGAGACCACGGCCTCGATCCGGCCGAGCTCGGCGAATGCCGCGGCGACGACAGAGCGGATCCCAGCGGTGTCGGTGACGTCGAGCTGACGGACCCAGAGCCGGTCGCCGTACTCGGCGCCGAGAGCTTCCAGCGCTTCGGGTCGGCGCAGCGTGGCGGCCACGCGGTCGCCGCGGGCCAGCAGCTGTTCGGTCAGCTCGCGGCCGAAACCGGTCGAGGTGCCAGTGATCAACCAGGTCTTGGACATGTGTGCCTTTCGAGTCGGTAAGTAACTAACGGGATATATACAACCTAGCGGCGTGCGGGCAAGATGTCAACAACTGGTTACATACTCGGATACGCTTGACCTATGGAGAGCTCGGCGCCCAGCCCCACCGCCCGACCGCGGAACGCCAAGGCGACGCAGGAGCGCTTGCTGCTGGCGGCCATCGACGAGTTCGCCGCGCACGGCCTCGCGGGCGCGCGCATCGATCGCATCGCCGAGCGCGCCGACGCCAATAAGCGCTTGATTTACGCGTACTTCGGCAGCAAGGACGACCTCTTCGACGCGGTCCTCGAGCGGACGTTGACGGTGCTGACCGAGTCTGTGCCCTTCACCGCCGATGACCTCTCCAATTACGCCGGGGAGGTGTTCGACCGACTCGCCGAGCAGCCGAAGGTCCTGCGCTTGGCAACCTGGCGCAACTTCGAGCGCGCCCGGTCATCGGAGCCCGAACGCGAGTCCTACGCCCGCAAGCTGGCGGCGATCAAGGGGGCGCAGAAGACCGGCGCGGTCGACGCCGCCATCCCTGCGGCCGACCTGCTGGCGATGATCATGAGCCTGATCACGAGCTGGCTGGCGGCGCCGCCGGCGCTGAAGGAGCTCGGCGGCGGCTCCAACCCGATGTCCGCCAGACGCCTCACGCAACACCGCAAGGCGCTGGTTGAGATCGTCGCACGGGTCGTCGAGCCGCGCTGACCCTGCCTCGCGGCCTGCTGAGAGAACTCGGGGCGACTGGATCTCTAGCGGGGCCTTCATGGGCCGGGGTGGACTCGAACCTTCGACCGACCGATTATGGGTTTCGCCGGCGCCGGAAGACTTGCGTCAGTCCTGCCCGGGCACCTCGAGGGCGCCCCGCAGGAAGCCCATCACGTCGTCGATCAGCGCCATCGCCTGCTCTGGTGAGACCCACTTGGGCGAGGTGACCGGGTCGTGGTCCTGAATGGCACTGAAGGCGGTGGCGAGGGCGGCGGCGACCATCCGGGGACGGAGGTCGTCGGGGCCAGCGTGGAGGTCCTCGGCGATCGCCTCGGCCATCAGTTGCTCGAACGGGGCAAGCCGCGCGCGTTGGTTTCGGCGAAGCGTTTCGTTGCCGACGATCACGATGCGCCTGCGAAGCGCCACGTTGCGCGAGTCGTTGCTATCCGGGCTCAGTGATCCCGCGATGAAATCGCGCAATACATCGAGTGCGGCCGCTCCCTCGGGGCGGTCTCGAAGCACCTCCCCGAGGCGCTCCACGATCTCGGGCATGTCGTAGAAGAGGATGTCCTCCTTGCTCGGGAAGTAGGCGAAGATCGTCCGCGGAGAGACCTCGGCGGCGTCGGCGATCTCAGCGATCGTCGTCTGCTCGTAGCCGCGCTCGGCGAACAGCGCCAGCGCGACATCGATGATCGTCTGGCGCGTCTTCTGCTTCTTGCGCTCGCGTAGTCCCGGACGGACATGGGTGGCGTTGCCGGCTTCCATGCGCTGAAGCATACCAGTCAGCCTGCATAGAAGGAAAAACTGCACTCGGTGTTGACATAAGGCTGTGGTCTTGCTATATCTGCAGTCTCTGCAAACTTGCTCATCCTGAAAAGAGGTAAGCCGATGCCGATCACCAATCGCAAGCAGACCGACCCGGCGGCGAACTCAACGGACTACGACCGGCGCTGGCTGATCCTCGCCGTCCTCAGCATTGCCCAGCTGATGGTCGTGCTCGATGCGACGGTCGTCAACATCGCCCTGCCCTCCGCCCAGCAGGCGCTGCACTTCTCGGCCAGCAGCCGCCAATGGGTGGTGACCGCCTACACGCTTGCCTTCGGCAGCCTCCTTCTGCTCGGCGGCCGACTCTCGGATCTCTTCGGGCGCAGGCGAACCCTCATCACTGGCCTGGTCGGCTTCGCCCTCGCCTCCGCCGTCGGCGGTACCGCCCAGAGCTTCGACGTCCTGATTGCCGCACGCGCGGTTCAGGGCATCTTCGCTGCGATCCTCGCTCCCGCCGCGCTCTCGCTGCTGACCACCACCTTCACCGACCCAAAGGAGCGCGGTAAGGCGTTCGGTGTGTTCGGCGCAATCAGCGGGGCGGGAGCCGGGTTCGGTCTCCTGATCGGGGGCGTTCTCACCGAATACCTCTCCTGGCGCTGGAGCCTGTACGTCAACCTCGTCTTCGCCGCGGTCGCGGTGACAGGCGTCCTGCTGCTGCTGTCCAAGCACTCGTCTGAGGTCAGGCCGCGGCTCGATCTCCGGGGCACGCTGGCCGGATCCGCCGGTCTGTTCGCGCTCGTCTACGGCTTCTCCGAGGCTGACAGGAGCGGATGGGGCGCATCGAGCACGCTGGGGTTCCTTGCCGCCGGCGTGGCGCTCCTCGCAGTCTTCATCGAAATAGAGCGCCGCTCGCAGCACCCGTTGCTGCCGCTCTGGATCGTCAAGGACCGGAACCGCGGCGGTTCCCTGCTGGCCATTCTCACCATGACGATCGGCATGTTCGGCGTGCTCTTCTTCCTCACCTACTACCTGCAGCAGACGCTTGCCTACAGCCCTGTGAAAACGGGCCTGGCGTTCTTGCCGCTGATCGGCGTTCTGATTGCCACCTCCACAACCTCGAGCACCGTATTGTTGCCGCGCCTCGGCGCCCGCCTGCTCGTGCCAACCGGCCTGTTCTTGGCGGCGATTGGGATGGTTCTCTTCACCGGGCTCGATACGCACAGCACCTACGTGGCCCACGTGCTGCCCGGACTCCTCGTGTTGGGCGTCGGCATCGGTCTCGTCTCCGCGCCGGCGATGAATACCGCCAC
>JAWVFG010000066.1:0-28160 GCA_033856335.1 Solirubrobacterales bacterium | reverse complement strand
GCTTGCCGCGCCGGCGGACCTTTGAGAGCCACTCGGCCGCGGCGAACGCCCCCGAGTGGAGGATCCGCCTGACGGCGGCCTCGAGCTTGCGGCTGTGCGCGAAGCGCTCGTCGATCTCCTGCTCACGGGAGTGTCGCTGCACGAGCTGGGTCACTCGCGCCTTCTCCACCCGCTCGAGGATGGGGTTCCTGTCCCACGGCTCGACGATCTCGGCGACGGAGTCGGCCCAGGGCGCGCTCTCGGACCAGAGCAGCCCGCAACCGAAGAAGATCGGGATGACGGCGAGGCGCAGACCGTCGTGCTCGCCCATGAAGTCCTCGATCGCGGTCATCACCCCGTTGCGCGGGCCGCCCTCCTCGAGGGCACCCCACTCGAAGGGGAGGCCGCGTTCGGCGGTCCCCGGGTTCCCCGGGATGAGCTTGATGTCCTCGCCATATGGGTGGCGGTGCTCTTCCGGGATCAGGTCCGGGGCGTGGTACTGATCGCGCCGGGCCAGCGGCCAGCACACGTCATGGAAGACCAGGAGCGGGATCCGGCCCTCGGGCGCTCGCTCGGCGATCAGCCGCAGCTCCTCGCTCAGCGTGTAGTAATTGTGATCGCCGTCGAGCACGACCACGTCGGGGACCGGTAGGTGCGTCAGAGCCTCGAGGCTGACCTCATTGACCACCTCGAGATCCGGGTACTCGTCGAGCAGCTCGACCAGGTCATCGTGCGGCTCCGGGTCGATCGCGGTCACGTGCGCCCCGCTCGGGGCCGCCCACTTGAGCAGCTCCTGGGTCAGCCTTCCCCGCTCCGCCCCGACCTCGATCACGGACCTGGCCCCGGCGGCGTCGAAGCATGGCCCCCAGATCTCGACGAAGTTGCCGAGCGAGTAGCCGGCCTCGTCCGGATTGGTCCGGTGGTAGTAGGAGGTGACTTGCATCGGCATGACGGTCTGGTGCCGGTCTTGGGGCCCGGCGGGGGCGGAGTCTAGGCCCAGCACACACCCGGTTACGCTCCCGTTCACATGTTCAAGTCCGAGAACCCGATGGCGCAGTCGCTGATGAGCGACATCAGGGCGCGCCACCCGGGCCTGCGTGAGGCGCTGGTCGCCGACGCGCGCGTGGCCCTGCTTCACCGGGGCGAGCGCCACGAGCTTCGCTCAGGCGCCGACGCGGCGATCCAGGTGCTGCGCCTGATCTGGTCCAGCGACGCCTTTCTCGCACAGGCCTTCTACCGGCTCAAGGCCTATCTCCAGCGGCGGGGCGTACCGGTGCTGCCGCGGCTGGCGCACCGCCTCGCGATGCTCACCGGCCAGGTGGCCATCGGCGACCCGGTCGTCATCCATCCCGGACTCCACCTGCTGCACGGGCAGGTGGTGATCGACGGCGTCGTCGAGATTCATCCGGGAGTCGTGATCGGGCCGTTCGTGACCGTGGGCCTGCGATCCGGCGACATCGCGGGGCCGACGATCGAGCAGGACGTTCAGATCGGAACCGGCGCCAAGATCCTCGGGAGAGTCCGCGTGGGCGCCGGCGCGTCGATCGCGGCCAACGCCGTTGTGGTCGACGACGTCCCACCCGGCGCCACGGTGGTCGGGGCTCCGGCGCGCCCGACCTCTGGCTAGGACCTCGCAGAGGTGTTGATACTTTGAGCCGGAACCACGCCCCATGATCTTTCGCTCACGCAACAAATCCGAATCGACCGAGGAGCTCCTCGCTGAGATCGAGGAGCTGAGCCGCGCGAACCGCGAGCAGCGCGACGCGGACACGGAGGCCCGCCTGGTGGAGCTCCGCCACGCGGCCGGCATCCAGCTGCTCGATGGCTCCGCCGGCGGGGCCGCATATCCCGAGCCCGCGTTCGATCAGCTGCCCGACCGCAATGGGGAGCTCGCCGGCATCACGCCTGATGAGCTCACGCCGGAGATCGTGCGAGCCGGGATCCTGCGCGATGGCTGCCTGTTGGTTAGAGGGGTCCTCAGCCAGGACGACGCGGGGCGTCTCGTCGAGCAGATCCACTCCGCGTTCGAGGCCCGCGACGCCCAGCAGGCGGACAACCCGGCGGACACCGGCTACTACCACGAGTTCGTGCCCGACCCACGCTTCCTCGGAGAGGACGGCGGTCGTGACTGGGTCGCCGGCGGAGGCGGCCTCTGGGTGGCGGATTCGCCCCACCTGATGTTCGAGATGCTCGACTCCTTCGAGCGCGCGGGTTTGACGCGCGTGATCAACGAGTACCTGGGCGAGCGGCCGACGATCTCCGTCCAGAAGTGCACGCTGCGCAAGGTCGACCCGGACGCCGGACACGGCTGGCATCAGGACGGTGCCTTCATGGGCGACGTCCGCGCCCTCAACGTCTGGCTCTCGCTCTCGCGCTGCGGGGACGAGGCCCCCGGGATGGACATCGTTCCCAGGCGCCTGGACCACATCGTCCCCACCGGAACCGAGGGCGCGATCTTCGAATGGTCGGTCTCCCCGCAGGTGGCCGAGGAGGCTGCCGGCGATGACGGGGTGCTGCGACCGATCTTCGAGCCGGGCGACGTGCTGCTCTTCGACGACCTCTTCCTGCACTCGACCGCGGCCGAGCCCTCGATGAAGAAGAGTCGCATGGCGATCGAGAGCTGGTTCTTCGGGGCCTCCGCCTCGCCGGCGGAGTACGCGCCCCTCGCTGTGTGACGAGCTCTCCGGAACCTCGCCGGTTCTTCTTCGTCCACATTCAGAAGACCGGAGGAGTCTCGCTCTACGTGCGCTTGTGGCGCTACTTCGGCCGGGAGGCCGTCTACCCAGCGCCCTCCGACGGCAGCCCGATCACCGTTGCGCCGCAGCTCTTCCCTCACGTCCTGTTCGAGCGCTGGAAGGCGCGCCGGGACGAGATCCAGGTGGTGACCGGGCATTTCCCGCTCTGCACCGCCGAGCTCCTCGACGCTGACTTCACGACGCTGACGGTCCTCCGCGATCCGGTGGAGCGCACCCTCAGCTATCTGCGCCATCACCGCGACACGACCCCCGCCGACAGCGAGCTCTCGCTGGAGGAGATCTACGAGGACCCGGCGCGCTACAGGCCGTTCATCGAGAACCACATGGTGAAGATGCTCTCCCTGAAGCCCGAGGAGATGACGAACGGGATGATGACCGTCATCGACCTCGACCGCAGACGGCTCCGCAGGGCCAAGCGGGCGCTCAAGGCGATGGATGAGTTCGGCATCCAGGAGGACCTCGAGGCCTTCGCTCAGAGGCTCGAGCACCGCTTCGGCTGGCGCCTCGGGCCGGCGGTCCACGGCAACGTCACGACACCGTGCGAGGTATCCGACTCATTCCGGTCGAAGATCGCGGAGGACAATCGGCTCGACGTGGAGCTCTACGAGTACGCGCGCAAGCTCCTGCGAAAGAGGAGCTAACCGTGCCCGACGAGGGTCAATCCGCCGTCGCGGGGCTCGAGATCCACCCGCCGGCGCGGATCGCGGTCGGCCGGGGCACCGCCTTCGCGATCGGCGGCTACTGCTACCACCCAGGTGAGCGGACGCGCGAGCTCCATCTCCAGGTAGGCGGCTCCAGGCAGCCGGTCAGGCGCTTTCGCCTGCCGCGCGACGACGTCTATCAACAGCTCGAGGCAGACGACCCCGCGCGCCCGCACGCGTACCGAAGTGGATTCGTGGCGCTGGCCGACCTGGCGCCTGTCGACCGCCCGCAGAGCCTCGACCTGGAGCTGGTCCTGACGCTCGCGGGCGGGCGCGAATCCAGCGTCACGGTCGGCGCCATCGACGTAGAGCCGGAGCTTCCGCCCCCGGAGGACGCCCCCGCGCCCGCGTTTCCGGATCGCCCCGGGCCCCGTGTGGCGATCAGCATGGCCACCTACGAGCCGCCGTCGGATCTGCTCGAGGTCCAGCTCGATTCGCTCAGGCAGCAGACGCACGAGAACTGGATCTGCCTGATCAGCGACGATCGCTCCTCGGATGAGGCCTTCGAGCGCGTGCTGGCCCTCACCGAGGGCGACCCCCGCTTCGTCGTCTCCCGCAGCGAGACCCGGCTCGGCTTCTACAGAAACTTCGAGCGGGCCCTCTCGATGGCGCCCGCTTCCGCTGACCTCGTGACGCTCTGCGATCAGGACGACCGCTGGCACCCCGAGAAGCTCGAGCGGCTCGTCGGGGCGATCGGCGACGCGCAGCTCGTCTACAGCGACGCACGGATCGTCAGTCCCGAGGGCGAGCTGGTCAGGCCCTCCTACTGGACGGAGCGACGCAACAACTACACGAACTACGGCTCGCTGCTGCTCGCCAACTCGGTGACGGGGGCGGCCTCCCTCTTCCGCCGCGACCTGCTGGACGACGCACTGCCGTTCCCGCCCCGGCTCGCCAGGGCGTTCCACGACCACTGGCTCGCCGTGGTCGCGATGTCGCGCGGTCAGATCGCCTACGTGGACGAGCCGCTCTATGACTACGTCCAGCACGACGACGCGGTGATCGGTCACTCGATGGCCAACAAGAAGCCGAGGACCATCCGGACGCACCTGATGGAGCGTCTTCGCAACCCGACCGGTGGCTCGCGGATCGTCTACTTCTACGACTGGCATCAGGAGCTCCTCTTCCTCGAGGTGCTGCGACTGCGCTGCTGGCCGCGGATGGCGCCCGCGAAGCGGAGGACGCTGCGCCGCCTGCTGTCAGCGGACAGCGGGGTGGCCGGGCTCACCTGGCTGATCGGCCGGCGGGCGCGCCGGCTCTGGGGGCATGACGAGACCCTCGACCGGGAGCTGTTCTACGCCTACGCGCTGGTCAGGCGCAGGGCCGTTTCGCTGTGGACGGCCGGGCGGAGGAGGCCCAACCGCCTGCTTCCCCGCGACGTCAGCATCCCGCCGGACCCTGGGCGCACCCGATGAACGTCACCCTGGACGTCGTGATCGTCTCCTACCGGTCGCGAGAGCTCCTGCGCGACTGCCTGGCCTCCCTTCGCGCGCACGGCCCGTCCCGCCCGATGAAGGTGATCGTCGTCGACAACGCCTCCGTGGATGGGACCACCGAGATGGTCGCGGCAGACTTCCCCGAGGTCGAGCTGATCGCCTCGCCCACCAACCTGGGCTTCGCCGCGGCCACCAACCTCGGGGCAAAGCGGGGAGGGGCCCCATACGTGCTGGCGCTCAACCCCGACACAGTCGTCACCGACGGGGCTCTCGACACGGTGCTGGAATCGATGGAGGCGCATCCCGAGGTGGCCGTCGCGGGAGCCCGTCTGCTCCGCCCGGATGGCACGCTCGACCATGCCTCGAAGCGATCATTCCCCACGCCGCTCAGCGCACTCGGGCACTTCACCGGCGTCGGCCGGAGACCCGGCGCGTCGGGAAAGCTGGCCGCGTACCGGGCCCCGGAGGTCGAATCGGGCCCCGTGGACGCCGTCAACGGCGCGTTCATGCTGATGCGACGCGCGGCGTTCGAAGGAATCGGCGGCTTCGACGAGGGCTACTGGATGTACATGGAGGACCTGGACCTCTCATACGCGCTCGCCCAGGAGGGCTGGGGCACCTGGTACGAGCCGGCGGCGACGGTCATGCACGTCAAGGGAGGCACGACCGGCGGCGAGCGGTCGGTCCGCCTCAACTGGGCCTTCCACCGCGGGATGTACCGGTTCTATCGCAAGCACTACGCGACCGAACACTCCCGGGCCGTCAACGCCGTCGTCTACGTCGGAATCGCGGTGAAGCTCGCGACGGCCGTCGCTCACTCGCTCCTGCGCCGGAGTCGCGCGCGCCTGCGCCAGCGGCGCCCCAGCGTGGCCGCGAGCGAGGGCGGATCCGGGAGTAGTGCGGCTGACGGATAGGGCTCTGTGGGCCGCCCGGCCCGGAGTCCCTGCACCCTGCCGCGCACTCCCCCCAGGTTCCGGTCGACAACCGCCTGGCCGGCGCTCACCGCGAGCTCGCGGGCGACGATGCCCGGAAGGCGACGCGGCGTGATCACGTTCCACTTGCGCAGTAGGTATCCACGCCCGTAGCCCATCAGGTGGTCCTTGCGCCGCGATCCGGAGCCGAGGGTCGCCGAGTGCTCGTGCAGGCCGCGAGCCTCTTTCGCCAGCCTGCAGGATCCACCCGCACGGCGCAGGCGCAGGACCAGGTCGACGTCCTCCAGGTAGGCGAAGAGGCTCTCGTCGAACCCCTCCACCTCAAGGAAGGCGTCTCGCCAGAACGCCGCCGCCGCGCCGGAGGGACCGATGGGATCCGCCACCGGGCCGTCCAGGACCTCGACCGGCTCGCCGTTCAGGTAGTCGAAGGCCAGCAGAGTCCGGTCGAGCTCGATTCCGGCGGTCTCGATCAGGCCGGGTGCCGCAGCGTCGCGCATCACACCGGCGGCCATCACGATCCCGCCTGCCGCATCGAGCGCTGCGGTGATCCGCTCGACATAGCCGGGGTCGACCGCGCTGTCGTCGTTGAGCAGGACCAGCGCGTCGCCCTGCGCCCGCCGGGCCGCCCGGTTGACGGCGCGCGAGTAACCCAGGTTCGACTCCAGCCGCAGCACCTCGGCGCCGTCGAGGGCGGCCGCCGCCCGGTCGAGCTCGGCGGCACCGGTGCCGTTGTCGACGACGATGGTCTCGAAGCCCAGCCCCGCGCCCGCCAGCGACTCCAGGAGCTCCACCGCCCGCGCTGGGGTGACGGTGGGGACGATGACCGTGGCGGTCAGAAGGCTCCGGTGCCGCGAATCACGCACACCGGCGTGAGCGCCAGGATGCGCAGATCGCGGCCGATCGAGAGGTTCTCGACGTAGTCGAGCTCGACCGCGAGCCGTTCCTCGAAGGTCAGCTCTCCGCGGCCGTGAACCTGCATCGGTCCCGTCAGGCCCGGCTTCACGTCCAGCCGGAAGCGGTGCTCCGGGCTGTAGCGCTCCACCAGCTCGAGCTGCTCGGGCCTCGGCCCGACCAGGCTCATGTCGCCGCGAAGCAGGTTCCAGATCTGTGGCAGCTCGTCGAGGCTGAGCCTCCGCAGCACGCGCCCGACCCGGGTAACTCGCGGGTCCTTGCGGAACTTGAACATCGGCTCGGGCAGCTCGTCCAGCAGACCCTCGAGCGAGCGGTCGGCGCCGACGTGCATCGTGCGGAACTTGAGCAGCCGGAAGGGAGCGCCCCGCAGGCCCGCGCGGCGCTGGGCGAAGAAGACCGGCCCGCGATCCTCCAGCCAGATCGCCAGGGCGATCAGTGGGACCAGAGGCGCGGTCACGAGCGCCAGCGGGATGCCGACGATCAGGTCGAGGGCTCGCTTCAGCATCATCGTCGACCGGGAGACGTCGGACGTGAGGTATTCGAAGACGGGTAGCTCGGCCAGTCGTGAGATCTCGTGCGGGGTCGCCTGTCCGCGGAGTGGGGACACCAGGCTCAGCTTTGCTCCGTGCGTGTGGCAGAGATCCGTGATCACCGCAATCTCGCCGGCGTCGATCCGCTCATGAGCCAGAACCACGCGATCGATGCCGCGCCCGTAGTCGCCTGGCTCGAGGGCGACCATGTGCAGATCGGCGAACAGGGCGATCTTCCGGCGCATGGCGTGAGCGAGGCTGTCCTCGCCGACGAGCAGCGCCCGCTCCCGTGGCGTGCTCGCGCGCCAGGCGGCCCGTGCCCCGACCCGCAGAATGAAGTCGGCGGCGATCGTGATCCCGGCCGTCAACGCGAGCTCGGCGGTATCGAGAGATCCGGCCGGGCTGAGCGCGCCGAGCAGGCTCGCGGCCACCGCACCGATCACGCCCCAGGCGAAGACAACCGGGGCCTCGTCCACGGTCAGGTGCCGCATCGCCCGGTGGTCGGCGTCGTACAGCCCCGCCAGCTTCGCGACCAGGATCCACACGGGGAGGAAGGCCACCATCCAGATGGCACGCTCGGGTGGCAGGGCGATCGCCAGGCCCAGGCCGACCGCGCAGCAATCCGCGAGGGCGAGGAGCCGGCGCCGGCGCACGTCGCGCCACCACCTAGGCTCGGCGGGGGCGTGCGCGGATGACTCGACGAGAGCGTCGCGAACCGATTCCGACTCGAGGAAGTCGCGTACGGGCGCGCCAGATCGGGTTGCTCCTGGACTCAAGGCGGTTCTGCTCTTCTCCTGGCTCATCCCTGACTGGGTTGGAAGATGACTGATACCAGCGGGAGAGGACTCAGACTTTGAGCTCGCTCAGCGGCCGACAGTGCCGCTGCCCCATCTCCTCTCCGATGCAGCAGAGTAGCCTCAATCAGCGGTAGGCGCCAATCTTCAGAGTCGCGCTCCTCCGCCTGCTTGAGGTAGGCGAGCGCCTGCGAGATGTCGCCACGCGCCGACTCCAGCTCGGCCAGCTGCGTATATGGCTCGGAGGACCACGGCATGACCGTCTTGGCGGCGCGGGCCCGATCGATGGCCTCCCCGATCTGATGCGCCGCGGCCGCGTCCCTGCTCTGCTGCAGCTCCAGGTCCGTCAGCACGACCAGCCCCCCGGCGACCATGGCGATCCAGGCTGCGACGACCGTGCCGAGGCCGAGCCAGTAGCCGTCGCGCGCGAGCGGGCGAGACGGTGACGACGCCAGGAGGAGACCGGCGCAGATGACCGCCGGACCAAAGACCGCCGGGATCTCCCAGGTCCAGTCCACGGCCGCCCCCACCGCACCGGCCACGACCACGGCCACCAGGATCCCCGCGTCCCCCTCGCGGCCCTCGCCCAGCCGGCGGCGTCCCGCGAGCACCACGGCGCCGACGAAGCCTAGGAACAGCAGGACCCCGGGGATGCCCAGCTCGGCCGCCTGCTGCAGCGGGAGGGAGTGGGCATTGCGGACGAACAGCGGCACGCTCGCGTGCCGTGCCCACCAGTTCTCATATCCGCCGGCGCCCACGCCTCCGACCGGATTGCTCTCGAAGGCATCGAGCGCCTCCGCCCAGAATTGCCAGCGCCCGTTCGAGCTGAGTTCGGCGGCGCCGACCGGAATCCCGGCGCGGGTGGGCGGCGCCTTCTCGAACTCGCGGAACCGATCGGCGGGATTCGCGGCGATCACCCCGACGACGACTCCGGCGATCGCTACAGCTGCAAGCGCGATACCGATCCGTCGCGAGATGCGAATCGCCGGGCTCCGCCCGTCCGCCCACCAGGCGACAGCTCCGGTGATGCCCGCCACGACGACGCAGAGCGCGGACATGCGATCGCCGTCCGCCCGCTGCGCCGAGTCGACGACCCCGCTGGTCAGCGCATGCATCTGCTCGGAGGCGAGGATGAGGATCGCGGCGCCCACCGCCCCGGTCGCGACCGTGACGAGCTGGCGCGATCTATCGGGTGAGGCGGCCACCAGGACCGCCAACGCGATCACGGCCCCCGCCCCGCCTCCGCGAGAGCTGGCGAGCCAGATGCTCACCGCGGCCAAGGGCAGCGCCGCCGTCGCGACCGTGCGTACGATGCGGGTGGGTCCCCGCACCCCGCCGTAGGCGAGCAGAGTCGCCGCGGCCGCCAGCAGGGCGGCGGCCCCATTCCAGTAGCCGATCGGGTACGAGAGCCGGCCCGCCGCGTTCGGGATGTCGCTGGTTCCGCTGTCGAGGATGCCGGGCTGCAGATAGGCGAAGAGAGCGATCACCGAGACCACCCCGAGGCCGGCCGCGAGCCCGCCGAGCCACTGGGCCCGGGACGCGCGGGTGGCTGTGCAGGCGGCGAGCACGAAGAGCCCGAGATAGAACGAGACCCTGACCGCCTCGTCGAAGGCGCGCCCCTGGTCGCTGGCCCAGCCGATGGAGGCAGTCGCGAGGACAGCGGTCGCGGCCAGGCAGAGGCCTGCGACGGCCGCGAGCCTGCCGATCGGGGCCGCCGGCAGGGCGCGCCCGACCAACCCGGCCACGACCGCGGCCCAGATCACGATCGAGGCCGCGGCATACCCCGTCGGGTCGAACAGGCCCTGCGCAAAGGCGGCAATGATGACGGCGGCCGCAACCAGTCCGGCGCCTGCGTGTTGTCTGGTAATTGAAACCATGCGATTTGAAGCCAGTCTGGCGGGGAAGGCAGTATCTTCGCCCCCTCACCGATTCTTATGAGCGCTCGCAAGACAGTCCAAGGACTACTAGCGGGGGCGGCGATCCTGCTCGTCCTCGCACCCACCGCCCTGGCCGGCCCGGCCGGGGACGAGTATCTACCCAAGGTCCCGCAGGCGAGTGGAAGCGCATCCGCCGCCGGCGGCGGCGGGTCTGGGGCGACCACCCTGCCACAAGCGAGCGGAAAGGGGTCGCAGGGCACGAACGGCACCAAGAAGGACAAGAAGGCCAAGAACGCGAACCTGGCCACGCCGACCGGAGGCTCCCAGTCCGGCGGCGGAGGGGGCGACTCCTCCGGAAGCATCCTGCTCAACCCGATCGTCCTGCTCATGATCGCCGCCGTGATCGCTGCGGCCGTCGGGATGATCCTGCGACGCAGGCAGCTGGGCGACGACGACGACGAGCCGGGCTCCAGGACGGGCCCGGGCTCGCCCAGCTCCACCGCCGGCAGCCCTCGAACTCCCGACGGCGAGATCGTCGCCCGTCGAGACAAGACCGCGTAACCAAAGGAGAGTGACCGTGCGCCGCCTCGTCATCGCGACGACCCTGCTGATTTGCCTCGTTCTCGCCCCGCACGCCGGCGCCGCCGGCGCGCCGCGCGGGTTCTACGGGGTGATCCCCGCAAACGACCCGGACTCGACCGAGATCGCCCGGATGGGCGCCGGCAAGGTCGGAACGCTCCGCATCAACTTCGTCTGGGGAGCGGTGCAGCCCACCGCCGGCTCGTCGTACGACTGGAGCCACTACGACGCCATCATCGGCGCGGCGGCCCAGCAGGGGATCAGGGTCCTGCCGACCGTGTACAGCTCGCCCTCGTGGGCCGCGAAGAAGACGAACTACCCGCCCTCCAAGGGCCACACGGGGGCCTTCGGGGCGTTCGTGCAGGCGGCCGCCGCGCGCTACGGCGCCAATGGAAGCTTCTGGTTGACACACCCGACCACTCCCAAGCTGCCCGTCATCGACTGGCAGCTCTGGAACGAGGCCAACTCGCCGAGCTTCTGGTACCGGAAGCCCAATCCGAGGCAGTACGTGAGCCTGCTGCGCGTGTTCAGCGGTGGGATCAGGGCGGGGGACCCCTCGGCGAAGGTCGTGCTGTCCGGGTTGTTCCTCACTCCCAGGGTCAAGCACGGGATCCCGCTCGATCGGTTCCTGCCGGCGATCTATCGCCTCAAGGCGAAGGGGCTCTTCGACGCGGTCGCCCTGCATCCGTACTCGACCACGCCAGGCGATGCCTTGAACGCGGTGAAGGATGTACGCAAGATCATGTCCCGGTACAAGGACAAGCGCACGCCGCTCTGGATCACGGAGATCGGCTGGGCCACCGGCGGCAGCCCGCCCACGGCGCTGACCGTCTCACCCCAGCGCCAGGCCTCCTACCTGCGCAAGTCCTACGGGCTGATGGCCGCCAACCGCCGGAGATTCAAGATCGCAGGCGTGATCTGGTACTCGTGGCGAGACGTGCCCGGCACGATCTGGTTCGACCACACGGGCCTGTTCACGTCGGACTTCGACCCGAAGCCCGCCTGGGACGCCTTCGTGGGACTGACCGGCGGATCAGCAACCGCCGCCTCGAGCGTCAGCTCGCCGTCTATCCCCCTGCCATAGCCGGCAGGATGACCACGGTGTCCGAGTCTCCTGCGGCGGTGTCGAGCCCGTCCAGGACCCGGACGTCCTCGTCGTTCAGATAGACGTTGACGTAACGGTTGAGCTCGCCCTCCGGCGAGAAGAGCTGGTCCCGGGTGGCCGGATAGCGCTCCGCGAGGGCCTTGAGAGCGTCGCCGACGGTGGCTCCGTCGACGCCCACCTCGGCCTCGCCGTCGGTCTGCGGGCGCAACACGGGTGGGACCTTGATCGTCGGCATGGGCGGAAAACCTAGCGGGCCGTTGCTCAGCCCGCGCAGAAGAGCTCGTAGTCGGGGAACTTGCCCATCTCCGACTCCGGGATCTCCTGGGCGTTCGGGCCGCAGATCGGGCACTCGGGGTCCCGGCGGACCTTGAGCTCGGTGAAATGCGTGCCGAGCGAGTCGTAGAGCAGCAGCCGGCCGATCAGCGGCTCGCCGATCCCGACCACCAGCTTGATCACCTCGTTGGCCTGCAGCAGGCCCATCACGCCCGCCATCACGCCGAGCACGCCTGCGGCGCCGCAGCTGGGGGCGAGCTCGGCCGGAGGCGGCGTCGGGTAGAGGCAGCGGTAGCAGGGACCCTCGAAGGGCATGAAGGTCGAGATCTGGCCGTCAAAGGCGAGGATCGATGCCGACACCACCGGCTTACGCAGCCGCACCGACGCGTCGTTGAGGAGATAGCGGGTCGGGAAGTTGTCGGCCCCGTCGACGATCACGTCGTAGTCCTTGATGATGTCGATGATGTTCGTCGCGTCGAGGCGGGTGCGGTACTCCACCACGTCGACGTCGGGGTTGAGCGCCTCGATCGTCTTGCGCGCGGACTCCGTCTTGGGCTGGCCGATCCGCTCCGTGTTGTGGATCACCTGGCGCTGGAGGTTCGACTCATCGACCTCGTCGTCGTCGACCAGGCCGAGGGTGCCGATGCCGGCGGCGGCCAGATAGAGCGCCGCGGGGGCGCCCAGCCCGCCGGCGCCAACCAGCAGGACCTTTGCATTGAGCATCTTGAGCTGACCCTCGACGCCGACCTCGGGAAGCAGGGTGTGGCGGGAGTAGCGGTTGCGCTGCTCGGGGGTCATGCCCTCAGCCATCACCACAGGCAGGCCATCGGCCTCCCAGGCCTTGATGCCGCCGCGTACGGACGCGGCGTTGTCGTAACCGAGCTCACGGAGCTCGTCAGCCGCGCGGGCGGAGCGGTTGCCGGACGCGCAGTAGAGGATCACCCGCTGTGAGTGGTCCGGGACGACCTCCTCGATCCGCTCCGCGACATCGGCCGGGCGAACCAGCTCTGCGCCATCGATGTGAGACTCCAGGTGCTCGTAGGGCTCGCGTGTGTCGATCAACGCCACATCGCCGCCCCTGAGCTCCTCCTGGGCCTCGGCTGGATCGAGCTCCTCGATCCGCTCCTTGACCTGCTCGATGGTCTCTGTGCCGGCCATCAGGGTGTGTCCTCCTCGCCTTCCAAGTGTGTCTCGGCCTCTTCGGTGCCGATCGCGATGTCTCCCTCCACGGGATAACCGAGCTCGCTCCACAGCTTGGCACCTCCGATGATCGAGGCGACGTTGCTGAAGCCGTGCTCGTTCTGGAGCGCGTCCGCCGTCCTCGCCGAGCGGTTGCCCTCGCCGCAGACCAGGATCACGCGATCCTCGGGTCCGGCGCCGGCCTTCTCGACCGCCTCGACGTAGGCGGCCTCGTGGGCGTCGCGGGCGCTCTCGCCGGAGGGGACGTTGACCGCGCCCTCCAGATGGCCCGCCTCGTAGCGCTCGGGGTCGCGGACGTCGATCAGGAGGGCCTTGCCGGCGTCGATCTCCTCCCGCGCGGCGGGCGGCATCAGCTCCTCGATCCGGCTCTTGACCAGCTCGAGGGGCGGCGGGACATACTTGTGGGGCATCTCCACGGAGCTCATATTCCCAAATCCTGATCCGGTTTCATAGCTTCAAAAAGTATAGCCTCCGGAGCATGGACGGAAGACCGTCGGCGGCCACCCGGCTGCGGAGAGGCCTCGGCCTGCGCAGGAGGCGCTCCGACCTCGAGTCGCGGCTCCTCTGGCTCTTCGGATCGCCGCGGAGCGGCAGCACCTGGCTCCTGCAATTGCTGGGCAAGCACGAGGCGGTGGTCCCGATCAACGAGCCGCAGATCGGCTGGTACCTCGGCCCGTTCCTCTCCGACATGCCCGGCTTCAGAGCGGCGGACCTCGACCTGAGCAACTTCACGGTGCAAAGGGCCGAGAGGGACAGGTCGGACTCGTTCTTCTCGCGCGAGTTCAGTGAGGTCTGGGCTCCGGCCCTCGGCAACCTGATGCTCGAGCGTTTCCGGGCCCACGCGCTTCGCTACCCGGGCGGTGTTCCGCTGTCGCGGACGGTCGTCGCAATCAAGGAACCGAGCGGCTCACAGTCCGCCGACGTTCTCATGACCGCGCTGCCGCGGGCGCGTTTTCTGTTCCTGCTGCGCGATGGCCGGGACGTCGTCGACTCCGAGCTCGCCGCCAACCTGAGAGGCGGGTGGCTCAGCAGGGAGTTTCCCGGCGCGGTGGGGATCAGCGACGGCGAGCGCGCTGAGTTCGTCGAGCAGAGCGCATACAAGTGGCTCCGGCGAACCGAGGTGGTGCAGGAGGCCTATGACGCTCACACCGGCCCCAAGCACCTGATCCGGTATGAGGACCTCCGCAGCGATCCGATCGGGCACTTGAGATCACTGCTCGAATGGCTCGGGCTCGATGCCGACGAGGAGCAGCTCGCGACGTGGACCCAGCGACATGACTTCGAGCGAATTCCCGCCGAGGCTCGTGGGCCTCAGGCTTTCTATCGTGCCGCCAAGCCGGGCCTGTGGCGCGAGAACCTGACCGCTGAGGAACAGGCCATCGTCGAGGCGATCATCGGGGCGAAGGTCCGAGAGCTCGGGTACGACTGACCTGTCAGGAGCCGCCCGGGAGCTCCCCGCCGCCCAGCTCCGGCGGCAGCGCCTTGGGGCCCTCTGGATACATGAAGGCGAGCCGCTCGGGCGTCATCTCCAACGTGTTCGCAGGCTCCGGCGGGGCGCCTACGACGAGCCAGAGGGCATCGGCGTCCGTGTCGTTGAAGAGCTGGCGCACGTGCTCGGGCTCGACCAGCAGCGCCGAGAGGAGCTCCAGCGTGAGCACCTCGTCGTCGACCCGGACCCGACCGGTCCCCTCGAGCACGACGTAGAGCTCGTGCTCCCTCCGATGCCGGTGCCTGGTGCTCGCCTGGCCGGGGTGAAGCCGCCACATCCTCGCGCCGAGAGTCTCGGCCTCGAGCTGCTTGGCGAGGTCGGTGTTCTCGACCTTCATCTGGTTCGAGGGTCGCCAGAAGGCGTCCCCCGAGCTCAGAACGCGGTATGCCACTTAACCGATCGACGGGCGCATCTGGCGCAGGCGCCGGACCCGCTCCTCGATCGGCGGATGCGTCGAGAAGAGCGAGGCCATGCCGCTGCTCTTGAACGGCCTGACGATGTAGAGCGGCTCGGTCGCGTTATTGACCTGCATCGGCATCGCCTGGGCGCCCGACTCCAACCGCAGCAGGGCCGAGGCGAGTGACTCGGGATTGCCGCAGATCTCGGCACCGGTCGCGTCGGCCGAGAACTCCCGCTGGCGCGAGATCGCCATCTGGATGATCCCGGCGGCGAGCGGTGCGAGCAGAACCATCGCGATCGAGGCGATCGCACCGAGGGGCGAGTTGTCGTCTCCACCGACCCAGAACAGCATGTAGGCGATCCAGGTGATGGCCGAGCCGATCGCCGAGGCGACCGACACCAGCAGGATGTCGTGGTTGCGCACGTGGCCGAGCTCATGGGCGAGCACGCCGCGGAGCTCGTCCTCGGTGAGCAGCTTGCGAATCCCGGCCGTCACCGCCACCGCCGAGTGCGTCGCATTGCGGCCGGTGGCGAAGGCGTTCGGCTGCTCCTGGGGGATCACGTAGAGCTTGGGCATGGGAAGGCCGGCGCGCGTCGTCAGGTCCCGCACGATCTCGTAGAGCCGCGGATCCTCCTCCTCGGAGACGGGCTTGGCCCGTGCCGCGGCGAGCGCGATCCGGTCGCTGAACCAGTAGGCGCCGAGGTTGAAGAGCAGGGCGATGACCAGGAAGAGGGCCGCGCCCTGCGGGCCCCCGACGAGGGCGCCGATGACGACCAGCAGTCCGCCCAGACTGGCCATCAGGAGTGTCGTCCTGAGCGCCGCGCTGAAGTTGGAACGCTTGGTGGTGGTCATCTCGGTGAGGTCTCCTTTGTGCGGGATGAAAGTCCTGAACGGGCAGTATACGGAGCAGTCTCAACCGGCGATAAGAGTCCGTAACGATTTGAGATCGTCACGAACTGCTACTTTCTCGAAGTGTGACGACCACGAAGAGGCGGAGTGAACGCCAGCAATGGAACCCGGACCTGGGTGTCCTCGCCAGCCAGCTCACCTTCTCACTCCAGGAGGAGCTCTTCGCCCGTTTGGCTGCCGAGGGATACGGCGATCTGCATCCACGCCACTGGGCGGTGCTCGCCTACCTCGACGAGGACGGCATCCGCGCGACTGAACTGGCCAGTCTCTCGGGCCGCCACAAGCAGATCGTCGGCCGGCTGGTGGATGAGCTCGAGGAACTCGGCTATGTGGAGCGGCGGCCGGACCCACAGGACAGGCGAGCCAAGCTCGTGGTCCCCACCGAGCGGGGGCTCGACCAGATGCGGCTCGGGGATGAGATCGTCGCCGGCATCGAGGCGCGGCATGCGAAGGCGACGGGCGGCAAGAACTACGCCGAGTTCAGGGATGTGCTGCGCGGAGTGGTGGCGCGCTCGCGCGAACCCGCCGACAACGCCTGAACAAATCGGTTCGGGGCATAACCGACCATTCCGCTAGGATTTCCGGGCGATGTTGTTTTCCACCCGAGCCGAATATGGAGTGCGCCTGATGGTCGAGCTTGGCCGTCAGGAGGACGGAGCCCCCGTCGCGCTGAGCGCGGTCGCGGAGTCCGAGCGCCTCCCCCTCTCCTATCTCGAGCACCTGGTCGCCAAGCTGCGCAAGGCCGGGCTGGTCGAGAGCCAGCGCGGCGCCCACGGCGGATACCGCCTCGGGCGGCCGGCGGACGAGATCGAGATGCTCGAGGTGGTCCAGGCGCTCGAGGGCGCGATCGCCCCGATGGAGTGTTTCGAGCCCGACGCCGAGGGCAAGGTCTCGTGCTCGCACGAGAGCGACGGCGATCGGGCATGCGCAACCAAGCTTCTCTGGACGCGGGTGCAGGGCGGCGTCACCAAGGCGCTCTCCGGCACGACCCTGGCCGAGCTGGTCGAGTTCTCCGATCAGCACACGGCTGTAGCCGCTCCCAAGGCCGCCGCGGCCAGCGCGGCGTAGCGACCAACTTCAAACCGAATCAGGAGTCCGAATTGGCTGAGCTCGAGATCCGCAACCTGCATGTGACCGCCGAGGGCAAGGAGATCCTCAAGGGGGTCAGCCTCGACGTCGACAGGGGGAGCATCCACGCCCTGATGGGGCCGAACGGCTCCGGCAAGTCGACCCTCGCCAACACGATCATGGGCCACCCGAGCCTCGAGGTGACCGAGGGGACCATCACCTTCAAGGGCGAGGACATCACCGAGGCCGCCCCGGACGAGCGCTCGCGCATGGGTCTCTTCATGGCGTTCCAGTACCCGGTCGCCATCCCCGGCGTCACAGTCGCCAAGTACCTGCGCATGGCGGTCAACGCGCACCGCGAGGGCGACGGTGAGGAGCCGGTGAAGCTCAAGGACTTCCGCAAGCAGACCGAGGAGGCCATGGCGCTGACGAACATCCCCAAGGACTTCTCCTCGCGCTACCTCAACGACGGCTTCTCGGGCGGAGAGAAGAAGCGGATGGAGATCCTCCAGCTCGCGATGCTGCAGCCCGACATGGCCGTCCTCGACGAGACCGACTCCGGGCTGGATATCGACGCCCTCCGCGTCGTCGCCGACGGCGTCAACCGCTTCGCCGGCCCCGGCATGGGCGTCCTGATCATCACCCACTACCAGCGGATCCTCCATCTGATCAAGCCCGACGCCGTGCACGTGCTCTTCGACGGCCGCATCGTCAAGGAGGGCGGGCCCGAGCTCGTCGCGCAGCTCGAGGAGAAGGGTTACGGCTGGATCAAGGACGAGGTGGAGGCCGCGGCGGCATAGCCCGCCCTTGCGGGAGCATGGAGCCGACTGCCACGACAGCGCTTGCTCTCCCCCGGTCGCTCGAGGAGATCCGGGACGAGTTCCCGATCCTCGGCCGCCAGATCCACGGCCAGCCGCTCGCCTACCTCGACAACGGCGCCACGGCACAGAAGCCGCTCGCGGTGCTCGATGCCCTCGACAGCTACTGGCGCGAGCACAATGCGAACGTCCACCGCGGCGTGCACACGCTCTCCGAGGAGGCGACCGCGCTTTACGAGGACGCGCGGGAGACGGTGGCCACGCACCTCGGGGCGGACCGCCGGGAGCTGATCTTCGTCCGCAACGCGACCGAGGCGCTCAATCTGGTCGCCTACTCATGGGGCCGCAGCAATCTCTCGGCCGGGGACCGAATCGTGGTCACCGAGATGGAACATCACTCGAACATCGTCCCCTGGTACCAGGTGGCCCAGGAGAGGGGTGCCCAGCTCGACTGGGCGCCGATCACCGACGAGGGGACGCTGGACATGGACGCGTTCGCTGCGCTGCTCGAGCGGGGCCCGAGGCTCGTCTGCGTCGCCCACGTCTCGAATGTCCTCGGCACGATCAACCCGATCGCCGAGCTCGCGCGGATGGCCCACGACGCCGGTGCGCTCCTGGTCGTGGACGGCGCCCAATCGGGCCCGAAGCTGGAGCTCGACATGGCCGAGCTCGGCGCCGACTTCTACGCCGTCACCGCCCACAAGATGTACGGGCCGACCGGGATCGGCGCTCTCTTCGGCCGCCGCGAGCTGCTCGAGGAGATGCCCCCCTTCATCGGCGGCGGCTCGATGATCCGCAAGGTCTCGAAGGAGCTGATCACCTGGGCCGACCTGCCCGCGAAGTTCGAGGGCGGGACGCCGGCCATCGGCGAGGCCGTTGGCTTCGGCGCGGCGGTCCGCTGGCTGGATCAGCTCGGGCTGCCCGCGGTCCACGCGGCCGAGGCGGAGCTGACCTCCTACGCGCTCGAGCGGGTCCCCGAGGTGCCGGGACTCACCGTCTTCGGTCCTCCAGCCGGCGACGAGCGCGGCGGGATCGTGTCCTTCGCCATGGAGGGCGTGCATGCTCACGACGTGTCCGAGATCCTCGACCGCCATGGCGTGGCGGTGCGGGCTGGGCATCACTGCGCCCAGGTCCTGATGCAGCGACTAGGCGTGCCGGCCACGACCCGGGCGAGCTTCGCCGTCTACAACACGCGCGCGGAGGTCGACCGGCTGGTCGACGGCCTGCTGGATGCGCGGCGCGTCTTCGAGCTCTAGCTACCGTTAAGGCAATGGACGAGCTCTACAGAGACCAGATCCTCGAGCACTACAAGCGCCCCCACCACTTCGGGCGCCTGGAGGAGTTCGACCTCGACTTCGAGGACACGAACCCGTTCTGCGGCGACGAGCAGCACGTCTTCCTGAAGCTCGGCGAGGACGGCAAGGTCTCGGAGATCGCCTTCGAGGGCCAGGGCTGCGCGATCTCGACCGCGGCGACCTCACTGCTCACCGATGAGCTGGAGGGCATGACGCGGCAGGAGATCCTGGCTCTGCCGAAGGACTTCGTGCTGGACCTGCTCGGCATCGACATCTCGGCGACTCGGATGAAATGCGCGATGCTCGGGCTCAAGGTCGTGAAGGGGGCGAGCCTCGGCAAGGCCGCAGACTGGGAGGACGAAGGTGAGCGGGGCAATCCCGCTGAAGCAGCCTCTCTCTAGAGGGGAGACTGGCCCCGCGCACGAACAGGCGAGTGAGCTGGCCGCCATGGCCCGCATCGCCGCACTGATGCTGATCGCCGCCGGATTCCTTGGGATCGTCGTAACGCTGGTTCCCCACTCCGCGGGGATCAACGACGCGGCATACGCGCTGCTCGCCGCACTGGGGCTCACCGGCGCGGCGACCGTCTGGCTGCTTCGGGCGAGACTCCCCGCCGTCGCGTATCACGGCGTGAGCGCATTCGGAATCGCTCTCATCACTGCGTCGATCTACTACTCGGGCAACACGAGCGGGGGCGCGGCCGAAAACGAGCTGCTCTTCCTCTGGCCGATCCTGTACGCGGGGTACTTCTTCAGCAGGCGCGGGATGGCATTCCAGCTCGGGATCGTCGGAGTCGCCTATGGGTGGGCCCTGTTCGCGGTCGACGCCGGCGACGAGGGCATCGCGCGCTGGGTGGGCGCCATGGGGACGCTGATCGGAGCGGCCGTCCTGATCCGGTATCTCAAGGAGCGTTACGACAAGAATCTCTCGCTGCACGAGGCGACGATCGAGTCCACGACGGATGGAATCCTCGTCGTCGACGCCGCCGGACGCTGGGAGAGCTTCAACCACAACTTCCTCGACATGTGGCGGCTTCCCCCCGAGATAGTCACCTCCCGCGATGACGACGCCGCGCTCGAATTCGTCCTGGGCCAGCTTGCCGATCCCACCGCGTTCATCTCAAAGGTTCGCGAGCTCTACGACACCCCCGACGCTGAGAGCTTCGACGAGCTCCAGTTCAAGGACGGACGAGTCTTCGAGCGCTACTCGCAGCCACAGCGGATAGAGGACCGCACCGTCGGCCGCGTCTGGTGCTTCCGCGACGTCACCGAGCACAAACGCGCCCAGGAGCGCCTCCAGCACCTGGCCGACCATGACTCCCTCACCGACCTGCTCAACCGGCGACGGTTCGCGGAAGAGCTCAAGCGCGAGGCCTCGCGCTCCGACCGCTACGGGCGCGGCGGCGCGCTGCTCCTGCTCGACCTCGACAGCCTCAAGGTGATCAACGACACCCATGGGCACCATTGGGGAGACGAGGCGCTGTGCAGCGCCGGCAGGCTGTTGCAGTCTCGCCTACGGTCGAGCGACATCCTGGCCCGCATCGGCGGCGACGAGTTCGCGATCCTCCTCGCCGAGGCGGACGAGCTGCGCGCGCGGAAGCTGGCCGAGGAGGTGCTCGAGCTCTTCCGCCGCCACTCCATCCAGACCGACCGAGGCCGGACCGAGATATCAACCAGCATCGGCGTGGTCGCGCTCGAATCTCTTCGGGACTCCGGGCTTGATCCCCTGGTGGCCGCCGACAGCGCCCTCTACCGGGCGAAACGGGAGGGCCGCGATCAATTCGCCGTGTATGACCCGACGAGGGACGCCGCCGGGGGCACCTCGGCGTAATTCACCGTCGACGGTGGGATACTGGCCGCCGGGGTAAGCGGAGGAAGGTATGTCGGAGGATCTCGTACAGCTGGTGCAGAAGGGTTACGAGGCCTGGAACTCGGGCGATCGCGGCTGGGTGCTCAGGCACATGGCCGAGGACGTCGAATGGATCACGCCGCCCGACGACCCCGACCCCGGCACCTACCACGGACACGAGGGCGTCGAGCGCTACTGGTCCCAGTGGCGGGCGGCGGTCGGACAGCTCAACTTCAAGATCGAGGAGATGCTCGAAGCCGGGCAGTCGGTCGTGATCGTCGCCCGGCGCCAGGGCCGAGGCGAGCACAGCGGCCTGGAGATATCGGACCGGGTGATCCAGGTGTTCGACTTCGAGGGTGAGGTGTGCCAGCGGGTCCGCGAGTACTACGACCGAGACGCGGCTCTGAGCTCGATCCGCGGGGATCGCGTCAAGGAAGCCACCAACCCGGCTCCGGAGGCGACGTAGGAGTCGATTGCAGGCTCCCGAGCTGACAGCCCCGGAGCGGCGGCTCGAGCTGGTTCTGCGCGTCTTCACGGTGGTGTTCCTGGGCCAGGCGATCCTCTACCCGGTGCTGGGCCTCTTCGGGCCCGCTGAGTTTCCGTTCGTCGCCAACTCGTTCGCCAAGGACGGCCTCTTCTGCGTGCTCTGCTTCATCGCCGCGGGCAATGTCCGCCAGAACGGCTGGGCCGTTCTCCTCGTCGTCATGGGACACGTCCTGATCGTCGCCGCGCTGCTGGGGATGCTCGCCTTCGGCAACCACGACAGCGTCGCCCACACCTTCGGCGAGCCGGCGGGGACGAACCTGAGCGCCACCCTCCAGCTGCTGATCTGGGCGGCCGCCGCGAGCTTCGTCGCGGCGCTGCTGGCGGTCCTCTACCACTCGGCGGTGAAGGCTCGCTACGGCCTCAGGTACCTGTGGCCGCATCAACACGGCACGGCGATGGCAATGGCGGAGGTCCTCGTCATCGGGCCTGACGAGGCGCTCACGCCCGAGCAGGTCGCGGCCGGGATCGACGACTACCTCTACTCGTTCACGGCCCAGGAGAAGTGGAAGTCCAAGCTGGCGCTGACGGCGCTAACCGTGTACCCCCTCTTCCGGCTGCGGCCGCCGTTCCCGATGATGGCACCGGATCGCCGCCTCGCCTTCATCGAGCGCTGCTTCATCGCCGACGTGGTCGAACGGCGTCTCCCAGACCCGCTGCGCAAGCTGCTCCAGACCCTGCTCTCGGCCGCACAGCAGCTGGCGATCATCGGCTACTACGCCGATCCGCGCTCGGCCTCCTCGACCGGGTACGTGCCCTTCTCCCAGCGCAAGCGCTATGCGAAAGCCATCAAGAAGATGGGCAGCCTGGCGACGCTGGACGTGAGCGAGCCGAACGAGGTCGACGCCGAGCGCATCACCGCCGACGTCGCGATCGTCGGCTCGGGGGCCGCCGGCTCCGTGCTCGCCTACCGCCTCGCCGAGGCCGGCCGGGAGGTGGTCCTGCTCGAGGGCGGCAGGCACGTGGATCCCAGAGACTTCACCGAGGATGAGCGCGTCCAGTTCTCCAACCTGTTCGCGGATGGTGGCCTGCAGATGTCGACCGACACTCGCTTCCAGGTCCTGCAGGGGAAGTGCGTGGGCGGCAGCACGGTCGTCAACAACGCGGTCTGTTACGACATCCCGCCCGGGACCCTGCGGCGATGGAACGACCCCGACGGCCTCGATGCCGGCCTCGACGAGACGCGTGTCGCGAAGTCGTTCAAGCGGCTGCGCAAGTGGCTCCCCGTCTACAGCCAGGAGAGCAACGGCCACCTGCAGGAGGGCGGGTCCAAGATGGCGGAGGGGATCAGCCGGCTTGGCCTGGACGGAACCGGCGGCGTGGTGGACGCCAACATCAAGGACTGCCTCGGGTCCGGGTACTGCAACATCGGCTGTGCGTACGGCAAGAAGCTCTCCGCGCTCGACAACATCCTGCCGCGCGCCCAGCGGGACTTCCCGGGGTCCGTCCGGATCTTCAGCGAGTGCCTGGCGGAGACGATCGAGACCCGTGGCGCTCGCGCGACCGGGGTCAGCTGCGCTCTCTCGGACGGCCGCCGGCTCCGGATCACGGCCAACACCGTCGTCGTCTCGGGCGGGGCGCTCGCGTCAAGCCTTCTGCTCCAGCGCAGCAATCTCGGGGGCCCCCGTGCCGGCACCGGGCTCTCCTTCAACGTCGGGGCGCCGCTCACTGCGGACTTCGAGGAAAAGCTGAACTCGTTCGACGGGCTCCAGATCACCCACGGCTACCGCCCTGCCGGAGAGGACCAGCTCATCCTCGAGTCCTGGTTCAACCCGGTCGGGACCCAGGCGCTCCTCATGCCGGGCTGGTTCTCGGACCACTTCCACAACATGCGGCGCTACGCGCACCTGAGCTGCATCGGCGTGGTGGTCGGGTCCCAGAGCAACGCCACTGTCCGCCCCGGCTTCCGCGGGAGGGGAATGAAGCTCGACTACGAGCCGAAGGAGGCGGACCTGAAGCTGCTGCTCAAGGGGACGAAGCTGGCCGCCCGGATCCACTTCGCCAGCGGCGCCGAGCGGGTGATGCCGATGACCTTCCGGTCGACCTCATACACCTCGCTCGAGCAGGTCGACGAGCTCGACGAGATCGTCCGCGACAACACCGACATCGCTCTTCACACCTCACATCCCCAGGGAGGCAACGCCGTCAGCCGGGACCGCGCCAAAGGAGTCGTCGACGAGCGCTTCCGCGTGCACGGGACGGAGAACGTCTACGTCTGCGACGCCAGCGTCTTCCCGTCATCCGTCACCGTCAACCCGCAGCTCACCGTGATGGCCCTGGCCGACTACGCGGCCGCCGGCATCGAATAGGCCGTGACCGGGGCGCGGCGCTCCGGGTAGCGGGACTCGAGTAGCTACAATCCCGACTTCACCGGTAGGAATAACGTGACGGAAAGCACGAAAGAACAAATCGACGTCTGCGCCGCGAGCGAGTTGCCCAGCGGAGGGATGAGGCTGGTCGACGCCCCCAACGGGGTCAAGATCGGCGTCTTCAACTGCGACGGCTCGTTCTACGCGATCGAGGACCGCTGCTCGCATGACGACGGCCCACTCGCCGAGGGCACCTTCGACGCTGACGCCTGTACCGTGGAGTGCCCACGTCATGGATCTCTGTTCGACCTCTCGTCCGGTCGACCCAAGACCCTCCCCGCCTACCAACCGGTCCCCACCTACCCGGTCACCATCGAGGACGACACCGTCAAGCTGGAGGTTTCCTAATGGCAACGCCCGAAACCGTCTCAACGGAGCGCCCCGCCGAAGAGCGGGAGCTCGCCGGGATCAACGCCGACTACAAGGAGAAGTTCGGTTTCCACGACCCGGAGTCGGGTTACGCCTACAAGTCCCCCAAGGGCCTCTCCCGTGAGGTCGTCGAGTCGATCTCCGAGTACAAGGACGAGCCGCAGTGGATGCGCGACTTCCGAATCAAGGCGTACGAGCACTTCGAGTCGCGCCCCACCCCGCAATGGGGCGGCAACCTCAACCAGATCGACTTCAACAACATCCACTACTTCGTCCGCGCCTCTGAGAAGAACAGCCGCGACTGGTCAGAGGTCCCCGAGGACATCAAGAACACCTTCGATCGCCTTGGCATCCCCGAGGCCGAGCGGAAGTTCCTCTCCGGCGTCGGCGCCCAGTACGAGTCTGAGGTCGTCTACCACCAGGTGAATGAGAAGCTCGAGGAGCAGGGCGTGATCTTCACCGACATGGACACCGCCCTTCGCGAGCACGAGGACCTGGTCCGCGAGTACTGGGCGACGATCATCCCGCCCAACGACAACAAGCTCGCCGCGCTCAACTCGGCCGTCTGGTCGGGCGGCTCATTCGTCTACGTCCCGGCGGGGGTCAAGGTCGCGATGCCGCTGCAGGCCTACTTCCGGATCAACACCGAGAACATGGGCCAGTTCGAGCGCACGCTGATCATCGCCGAGGAGGGCTCCGACGTCCATTACATCGAGGGCTGCACGGCGCCGACCTACTCGACGGACTCGCTCCATTCGGCGGTGGTCGAGATCGTGGCGAAGAAGAGCGCCCGGGTCCGCTACACGACCGTCCAGAACTGGTCGCAGAACGTCTTCAACCTCGTCACCAAGCGGGCGGTCGCCCACGAGGACGCGACGATGGAGTGGGTCGACTGCAACCTCGGCTCGAAGCTGACCATGAAGTACCCGTCGATCTACCTGCTCGGCGAGCGCGCGCACGGCGAGATCCTCTCGATCGCCTTCGCCGGCGCCGGCCAGCACCAGGACGCCGGCGGCAAGATCATCCACGCCGCCCCGAAGACGACCTCGTCGATCTTCTCCAAGTCGATCTCCAAGGACAAGGGGCGCACCAGCTACCGCGGCCTGCTCGAGATCGCCAAGGGCGCTTCCGAATCGAAGTCGAAGGTCGTCTGCGACGCGCTGCTGCTCGACGAGGAGTCGCGCTCGGATACCTACCCGACGATCAGGATCAGCGAGGACGACGTCGACGTCGGCCATGAGGCCACCGTCTCGAAGGTCGGCGAGGAGCAGATCTTCTACCTGCAGTCGCGCGGGCTCAGCGAGGAGGAAGCCTCCAAGATGATCGTCAACGGCTTCATCGAGCCGATCACCAAGGAGCTCCCCATGGAGTACGCGGTCGAGCTGAACCGCCTGATCGAGCTGCAGATGGAGGGCTCGATTGGCTGACGCCGGCGCGGCACCGCCGCTGCCGACGGAGAAGACGCGCGGCTGGGAGTTCACGGATCTCTCCGGCCTCGACCTGGATGCCTATCCGGCGGCCACCGGAGGTGACCCTGGGGCCCGCTCGCGGGCCGACGGGGTTCTCAACCCACCCGAGGGCTCTGACCATCTGGTCGTCCAGGTGGACGGTGCAGTTCTCGACGGGGCGCCGGTCGACGCCGAGGGGGAGGGGCGCCCGCACGAGCCGCTGGTCGCGTCGCTCGAGAGCTCGCTCGAGCGCTTCCCTCACCTGCACGAGATGCTCGGCTCACTGGCGCCCAGCGATGATCCATTCGTCGCGCGCAACGATGGAGCCTGGAGCGGTGGGGCGCTCGTCTACGTGCCCCGCGGAAAGCGCCTGGAGGCGCCGGCACTGATCTCCGCGGTCCAGGACGCCGACGGAGTCGCGGTCTCCTTCCGCACGCTGATCGTGCTCGAGGAGGGCGCCGAGGCGGAGGTCTGGGAGCAGTGGCTCTCCACCGACTCCGCCCCCGACTCGGTCTTCAACACGGTCACGGAGATCTGGGTGGGGCCTGGCGCGAACCTCCGCTACGTCACCGCCCAGGGACTGAGCGAGCGCAGCTGGGTCTTCGCGACCCAGCGAGCCGAGGTGGAGCGGGATGCGAGCCTCGATTGGGTCGCCCTGGGCTTCGGCTCCTCTCGCGGCAAGGTCCGGATGGACACGCGCCTGGCGGGACCCGGCTCCAGCGCCCGGGTGACCGGGGCCTACGCCGGCAATGACACGCAGCATCTCGACTTCGACACCACGCAGGTGCACGCCGCCCCCAACACCACCTCCGACCTCGCCTTCCGGGGAGTGCTGGAGGAATCGGCGAGCGCCGTCTGGCGCGGCATGATCCGCGTCGATCCCGGCGCCCAGCAGACCGACGCCTTCCAGGAGAGCCGCAACCTGCTGCTCTCGAAGTCGGCACATGCCGACGCGATCCCGGGCCTGGAGATCGAGGCCAACGACGTGCGCTGCACCCATGCCGCGGCCGTCGCGCAGATCGACGCCGAGCAGCTCCACTACCTCCGCTCCCACGGGCTCTCGAATGAGCAGGCCAAGCGCCTGATCATCGAAGGGTTCCTCGAGGCGCTGGTGGAGCGGCTCGAGGAGGGCCCCGTGAGGGCCGCCGTCTCGGTCGCCCTGGAGCGGCGACTCGGCGAGATCCTCGGCGAGCGCCAGGTCCAGCCCGCCTGACGCGCCCCCGGTTTCCCCGTTATCGGGGCCACGGCTAATCACGGATCGGCAACCGGTGAAAAGTGCCGATGCGCGGGGCATTTCTAGTACGTAGGTTGGGCGACAGCCGACCAAGGGGATGCAGTTGCCAGACCAGGCAGTCGCAACGGGAGTCGCCGAGCGCCCGGTGGAGAGGGTGCTCAAGCCGTCCACGCGACCGAGCGGCCTGCCCGTCCCCGCCGGCCCGCACGATTGGGGGTACTTCGGACCGGCGTCGATCAGCTGGCGGGTCCACTCCAATCCCGTCCTTCTCGTCGGTGGCCTGCGAGCCCTGATCATCCAGTCGCTCAACCCACTCGCGATGGCCGGCATCGACCAGCACAGCGACTACCTCACCCGCCCGCTGTCTCGCCTGCGCCGCACAGCCGAGTACGTCGCGACGATCGTCTATGGCGACAGCGCCTCCGCCCGCCGCGCCGCGGAGATGGTGGAAAGGATCCACTCGCGCGTCAAGGGCATCGATCCGATCACCGGCTCGCCGTACAGCGCCGCGGACGTCGAGACCAAGATCTGGGTCCACTGCGTCGAGGTCCACTCCTTCCTCGCGGCCTACCGGGCGTACGGAGCCAGGATGGACGAAGCCGAGCAGGACGCCTACCTGGCAGAGCAGGCCCGCGCCGCCGAGCTGATGGGCATTCCGGCGGACCTCATCCCCTCCTCACGCGCCGCCTACCGGGACTTCTTCGATTTCATGCGACCCCGCCTCTGCGTCAGCAAGGCGTCCCGAGACGCAATCGAGCTGGTCGTCGATCCCCCGAAGACCCGCGAGCTGCTGCCCCATCAGGTCTCCCTGCGGATGATGGCCTCCGCCGCCGTGGCGATCACACCCCGCTACATGCAGCGGATGGCGGGAATCGAGCGCTCACGGCTCGTCTACCTGGGCGCCGGGGCCGGCACGCGTACCGCCGGCGTGGTCATGCGCGCGCGGATCTTCGATGCGATTGGCAGCGACCTGGTCGGCCGCCGGACGGTGGCGCTGCCGCGCGCGGCCAAGGCCGCCGCCCGGCAGCACCTCTCCTCCTAGCCCGCGCTACAAATAAGATCAAGTCTCATTATCATGCCGCGGATGCCTGTTTTCGCGGCCAAAACGTCCCCGGCAGGAATAACGGCCGGTCAGGGGTCCAATATGCGTGGCGCAAGTTCGCCGCCGCGCTCGTTGGCGGAACACAAGGGCCCGCCCAGGGCACAGGCTGAGAGAGGAGATCTCAATGGCTATCGAGTTCTACGACGTCAAGCTCAGAGAGAAGGTCCAGATTCCGGAGTCCGAGGTTCGCAAGA
>JAWVFG010000065.1:0-18119 GCA_033856335.1 Solirubrobacterales bacterium | reverse complement strand
CTCCGCGCGACCGTAGCCGCCCCCCAGTTCGAGGGCCTCTCGCGGATCGAGCAGCACAAGCTGGTCAAGAACGCCGTCCAGACGCGCTTCAACGATGGCTCCATCCACGCGCTCTCGGTCAAGACCTCGGTCCCCGAGTAGGGCCTGCGTATGATGAGACGACATGACTGAACCCACTCTCAAGGACAAGGTCGAGGAGCTGATCCGGGAGAACAAGGTCCTTCTCTTCATGAAGGGCAGCCCGGAGGCGCCTCAGTGCGGATTCTCCATGCGGGTCGTCAACGTGCTCGAGTCCTACGGGGTCGAGTACGGGGCGGTCGACGTTTTGCCGGCGCTCCAGCCTCTGCGCGAGGTGACGGCCGAGATCTCCGACTGGCAGACCTTCCCCCAGCTCTACGTCAACGGCGAGCTGGTGGGCGGAGCCGACATCGTCGAGGAGATGGACGATTCCGGCGAGCTGGCCGGCCTGCTCGGAGTCGAGCAGCCGGAGCGGCCGGCGGTGTCGGCCAAGCAGGAGCTCCAGGCAGACCCGCAGCAGAGCCCACCGATCCAGATAGAGCGCTAGCTCGCTGGGACGCTAGACCGCGGCGGTCTGCTCGGCCGCGTCTTCCTTCACCTGGAAGGAAGAGCCGCACCCGCATGAGGCTTCGACGTTCGGGTTGTTGACCGCGAAGCCGGCGCCCTGCAGGCCGTCGACCCAGTCGACCTCGGAGCCGAAGACGAACTGCATGCTCGTCTTGTCGACGACGACCGCCACGCCCTGGTTCTCGAACCGGTGGTCGTCCTCCTTGGGAGCGTCGAAGGCGAGGGCGTACTGGAAGCCGGAGCAACCGCCGCCGCGAACCGCAACGCGCAGCGCCTGCTCGGCACCGTTGTCCTGCTCGCCGAGCAGCTCCTTGATCTTGCCCGCCGCCTTGTCGGTCAGCTTGATGGGTTGAGAGGTCTCACTCATCGACATGGATTGTAGAGACCCGTTCACCCGACTCGGGAATCCTGCCTGCCACCCCTTCCCCGTCCTCGCCGTACGCCCAGTCCAAGTACTCGCGGATGCGGTGCGAGTCGTTGACCACCTCGTCTCCGTCCACGAGGACCGGGACGTAGCTCAACCCGGTGATCTCGAGGATCTCGGGGCGCTGCGAGCGACGGCGCTGGACCCGCTCGGTCCGGTACTCGAGGCCCAACTTCTTCAGCTGCCGGGCCACCGCCCCACAGGGACAGAGGAAGTTCGTGGGGGTGCCGCAGCGGTAGAGGACTCGGCGGGGCTTGGTCATCAGGTGAAGGGAAGCATGCGAAGGGCGCCGCCGGTCGTGCGAAGGGCGAGGTCGGTCAGCCGATGCCCCTCGGCGCGCTTGCCGAGCTCCTCGAGCTGCCAGCGGACCGTGTCCTCCAGGGTCTCCTCATGCGGCCGCGGCTCCCAGCCGAGCTTCTCGCGGGCCTTGTCGTTGCGGTAGGTGAACCACTGGCTTCCGGATCGCACCTCATCCGCGGAGGTCGGCAGCCGCACGCCGATGAGCTCCACCGCCTCCACCCCGGCCACCGCCAGGCGTCCCTGCATCCGCAGCGGCGGAGGAGGCACGCCCGCGATCCGGCTGAGGTCGGCGAAGAGTCGCTGCTGGGTGAAGTTCCGCCCGGTGAGCAGGTAGCGCTCCCCGTCCTCGCCGCGCTCGTCGGCCAGAACGTGTCCCCTCGCGACGTCGCGAACGTCGACGATGTTGATCGCCCCGTCGAGATAGCCGGGGATGCGGCGGAGCAGGAGCCGGCGGACCAGCGCGTTCGAGGTGCCGCTCGGGTTGGGATCGTCCGGGCCGAGCACGAACGATGGGTTGACGATCACCACCGGCAGGCCCTTGGCGGCCGCCCGCATGGAGACCACCTCGGCTTCGTGCTTGGAGTTGATGTAGGCGATGCCGAGCCGGCCGACGGTGAAGGGCTGGTCCTCGTCGATCGTCTCGCCCGGTCTCGCGGCGCCCACGGCGCTCGAGCTCGAGGTGAGAACCGCGCGGACGACGCCCGCGCTAAGCGCCTCCTCCATCACGTTCCTGGTGCCCTCGACGTTGACCTCGAAGACGCGGTCGCGGGCCCTGCTTCGCATCGAGGTGGTGCCGGCGACGTGGAAGACCCGCTCGACTCCCTTCATCGCCTTGCGCACGGCATCGCGGTCGGTCACGTCCCCCAGCGCGCGTTCCCACTCGATCCCCTCGAGCGGCTTGGTGTCGCTGCTCTCCCTGACGAGCAGCCTCAACTCGTCGCCCCGGCGAGCGAGTTCCCTGACCAGATGGAGGCCGACAAAGCCCGTCCCGCCGGTGACGAGCGTCTTGGACATAGCGGGCGCATGGTAGAACGCCCGAATGCCCTCGACCGCGGTCGTCGCCGACACGACCTCATATCTGCCACGCGAATTGCTGGACAAGCACGACGTCAAGGAGGTCAGCCTCTACGTCGGGCTCGAAGGGGATCAGGAGCGCGAGTCCGACATCACCGACCTCCACGCCTTCTACGAGCGGCTGCGGGTCTCCGACCAGACGGTTACCACCTCTCAGCCCTCGGTCGGCGACTTCATCTCGGTGTACGAGCCACTGCTGGCTGAGGGGAAGGAGATCGTCTCGATCCACCTCTCCTCCGGGATCTCGGGCACCTGCGAATCGGCGATGCAGGCGCGAGAGCGGCTCACGGCCGAGGGCAGGGGCGGAGAGCGGATCGCGGTCTGCGATTCACGGACCGGTGCCGGCGGGATGGGCCTGATGATCCTGGCGGCGGCGAACGCCGCCGAGAACGGAGCCAACGCCGCGGAGGCGCTGGAGCGCGCCAACGAAGCCCGCGGGCAGCTCAAGATCTGGTTCGCCGTTGACACCCTCGACTACCTGAGGCGCGGCGGCAGGATCGGGGCGGCACGGGCCTGGATCGGCACCACCCTGAAGATCAAGCCGATCCTCACGCTCGAGGAGGAGATCACGCCGATCGAGCGGGTTCGCACCCGCAGGCGGGCGTTCGAGCGGATGGTCGACTACGGCCGCGAGCGCCACGAGGCCGGCGCCGACGGCTGGGTCGTCCAGCATGTCCAGGACCTGGAGACCGCCGAGCGGCTGGTGGAGGCCTGCAAGCCGATGTTCGGGTCGGACCCGGTCTTCACGTCCGAGGTCGGCCCCGTGATCGGCGCGCACGTCGGCCCCGGGCTGCTCGGCATCGGCGGTGTTCCCCGGTCCCTGCTCGAGTCGTGATGGCCGACCCCGCCCCCGAGGTCCTATTCGTCTGCGTCCACAACGCGGGACGCAGCCAGATGGCGGCAGGGCTGCTCGAGCGCAAAGCGGAGGGCCGGGTGCGCGTCGTCTCGGCGGGCAGCGAGCCTGCCGATCAGCTCAACCCGGCGGTCGTCGAGGCGATGAACGAGGTCGGCATCGACATCTCGGCCGAGCGCCCGAAGAAGCTCGAGGACGGCATGGTCCGCACCTCGGACGTCGTGATCACGATGGGGTGCGGCGACGCCTGCCCGATCTATCCAGGCAAGCGCTACGAGGACTGGGACCTCGAGGACCCCTCCGGCAAGGACCTCGAGGCGGTCCGCGGGATCCGCGATGAGATCGCGAGCCGAGTCGACGCCCTCCTTGCTGGACTGACGTGATCCTCTAACGTCAGTACGACGATTCTCGTACGAGCTCCGGAGGTGCGCGATGGCGATAGATGTCGGACGAGTCGGAATCTGGAGTCCCGCGGGGATCTGGCAGGCCGCCGGCGACGAGCTGAGCGAGGCGGCCGCCGAGCTCGAGGAGCTCGGCTACGGCGCCGTCTGGCTGGGCAGCTCGCGAGCGGATCTGGAGCTGCAATCAGAGATCCTCTCCTCCACCCGGACCCTGGTCGCGGCGACGGGGATCCTCAACATCTGGACTCAGCCGCCGGAGCAAGTCGCCGAGAGCTACGGCCGGCTCGCGCCGGACCACGCCGACCGGCTGCTGCTGGGCTTCGGCGCGGGACACGCGCCCCAGGTCGAGCGGGCGGGTATGCACTATGAGCGGCCGCTCAGCCATCTGCGCGAGTACCTCGACGAGCTGGACTCGATGGACGAGGGCGTGCCGGCCGATCGCCGGATCCTGGCCGCCCTCGGGCCCAAGGCGCTGGCGCTCGCCGCCGAGCGGAGCCTGGGTGCGCACCCCTACTTGGTCACACCTGAGCACACCCGCCGTGCCCGCCAGGCAATCGGTGCCGGTGCGCTGCTCGCCCCGGAGCAGAAGGTCATCGTCGAGGCCGATCCGGAGAAGGCCCGGGCCATCGCCCGCGCGACCCTGGGCCTCTATCTCGAGCTGCCCAACTACACCAACAACCTGATCCGCCTGGGCTTCTCGGCGGCTGACTTCGAGTCCGGCGGGAGCGACCGTCTGGTCGACGGGTTGATTGCGTGGGGCGAGCCCGCCTCCATCCTCGAGCGCATCTCCGAGCATCGGGCCAATGGAGCGGACCACGTCAGCATCCAGGTCCTCAACTCGACCGGCGATAGCCGGTCCAAGGGCCTGCCGAGGGAGGAGTGGCGAGCGTTGGCTGAGGCGCTGCGGGGCGCGGAGGCCTAGCCGCGCCGGCGGCCGAGCGCGATCGCCCCGCCGATCAGGAAGCCGACGACGGCCGCACCGACGGCGAGCTCGGTCCGGTGCTCACGGATCTGACGCCGGACGTCGGTCACCTGCACCCAGCGGTTCCGCAGCGCATCGACCGAGCGCGAGAGCTCCTGGCGCTGCTGGACGATGTCGTTGCGAATCTGCTCGGCCGAGCGGCTCCCGGGGGCGGGCGGCGAGAAGCGCCCGTTGCCTCCGGTTGGAAGGGTGGTGCGGCCCGCGGGCGTGCTCATGAGTCCTCCTGTCCGTTCTGTCCGTCGAAGGCTGCCTTGATCTCCTTGGCCTCCTCGATCGCCATGTCGGGAGTCGGTGGAGCGGCGCGCTTGAAGGCACGCCATGCGAACAGTCCCGCGCCCGCGGCGATCAGCAGGAACAGCGCGGCCTCCACGAAGAAGCCCGCCCAGAAGTTGTTGAAGACCAGGTCGTTGAGGATCCAGGCGACGCCCTCCATCAACAGCGCAAGCGCGAGCAGCACGAACACCCCGGCAGCCAGTCCCGCCACGGACCCGCGAAGCAGGCTGTTGAACTTCTCGGTGACCTCCGTCTTGGCGAGCTCGATCTCCTCGCGAATCAGGACGGAGGCTCGGTCGGACACCTCGAAGACGAGCTCGCCCACGCTCATGTCCTCGGGCACCTTGTCGCCGTTCGCCCCGGCTGGCTCGGCAGGCGGAGTGGGTTCGGCCGGCGGTGTGGGCTCAGCCTTCGGGGTGCTCTCGCCGTCGCTCACTCCGGCGGCTCCTCGTTGAAGACGCGACGCCAGATCACCTCGGAGAGCCGATGGGCGGCTACGGTCGCCAAGGCGCCGGTGCCCGCCAGCAACCCCGCCCAGGTAAGTCGCCTCAAGATTTCGCTGTCCATGCTTTTGCTTTGGCCTCCTCTCCCGGGATCGCGCTAGCCGGGCTCCTGCGAGGAGTAAACCAAGTCGGCGCTCCGGCCGTTGGCCTGCTGGATGGAGCGCTCGGCGTAGGTCCCCCAGCGCTCGAAGAAGGTCCGGTAGACGGCGTGGGTCCAGCCCGGATCGGCGGCCTCGAGCAGGCCGTGGGAACCGTGCGGCAGGATCCACACGCGGACGAGGTCGTTGTCCTTGGCCGCCTCCGCCAGCATCCGGGCGTGGTCGACCTTGACGATCGGGTCGTCCTCGGGATGGAGGATTAGCAACGGCACCTTGGCGCCGGCCACGTGGTCGATGCCCCTGGAGCGGGTCCAGATCTCCTCGGCGTCGACCTCGTAGTAGGGCGCGGAGACGTACTCCATCACCCGCTGCATGCTCTCGGCCTCGGGAGGCCAGCGGCCGGAGCGGACGCGCGAAATCAGGGCCGCCTCGAATGCACGATGGAGCGGGTACCTCGGGTGGCCGCGCGGGACGGGCTCCGATAGGCGCTCCCAGGCGAGCTTTGGCACCGCGGGGGGCGACACGGCGAGGATGCCTCCGTCGAGCACGGTGTCGGTGTCCTGCCGGTCGGCGGCGTTGAGGACCGAGCTCCCGCCCAGCGAGATGCCGAGCGCCCCGACGCTCGTGCCGCCGAGCCCCTTCATGTAGCGAGCGAGGCTGAGGATGTCGAGGCTCTCCTTCCAGCCGCCCGTTGACGGGGCCGGGCTGGTCAGCTCCGTCATCCCGAAGCTGCGCAGGTCGAGCGCGGCGACGTTGAAGCCCCACTCGTAAAAGGCGCGGACGGCGATCTGCCGGACGTAGTCGAAGCGGCTTGAGGTGAAGAGCCCGTGGACGACGATCAGCGAAGGCCGCGCCGCCTCCTGCAGGGCGATGGACGCCGCGATCCGCTCGCCGTCCGCCCCCTCGACGATGTGATCCTTGAACTGGCCCGGGTAGCGATACCCGATCACGGCGCCCTCGCGGTGCTGAGCCACGACGAAGCTGGAGATGTCGGCGAGCCCCCGCCGGAGCTCAGCCACGTCGGAGTGGCGCAGGTGCTCGGGGATCGCGTGGAGGTCGCCCATCAGGGCGTCCATGGTCCGCTCCCGCTCCGGCGGCACCGGCAGCGGGCGCCGCCCGCGGCGCTCGAGCGCCATCAGGACCTCCCGTAAGCGGCCGCCGATCAGCTGGCCGAAGAGCCAGAGCGGCACCAGCACGATTCCGAGCAGGACATTGGCGAACTTCGCCGCGCCGTGCAGAACACGGTCCTGACGCTCGGTCCTTGCGAGTCCCTCCCACATGCGCTAGATGAGCGACCTCGCGGCGCTGTGCGTCATCCAGGCGATCAGGGTCGCGAGGTCGTTCATCTACTAGCCGGCCACCGCGTCGCTGACCGGGCGCGGCTCGAGGCCGTCGCAGATCGTCTCGATCACCAGCCGCTTGGCGCGCTCGTAATCGTCGTCGGCGCCGGGGATCGATTCGAATATCCATCCGGTGAGCAGCTGCTCGATGGCTCCGTAGAAGACCATGGCGGCGAAGTTCGGGTCCACGTCGTCGCGGAACTCACCCGCCTTCTGGGCGTCGGAGACGATCTCGGCGACCAGGTCGTAGGCCTGGCGGATCTCGGGGAGGTGGGTCCGGCCGAACGAGTTGGCCGCCCGGGTGACCTCGACGATGATCACCTTCATCAGCTCGGGCTCGTGACGGTAGGACTCGATGATGAAGTTGGCGACCCCGGCGAGCTTGTCCCGCGGCGGGGCATCGCTGCTCCGGACCTCTTGGCTTGCCTCGACCAGCAGCGCCCAGCGCTCGGAGAAGAGCTCGTTGAGCATCTGGTCCTTGGAGTCGAAGTAGTGGTAGACGAGCCCGTACGCGACGCCCGCCTCGGCGGCGACGTCAGAGACGCGGGCGCTGTGGAAGCCCTGGCGAGCGAAGACCGTGATCGCGGCGTCGAGGATCGCGCGGCGCTTGTCGGGGGCCGGAGGCTGGCTCATCACGGCGCCCCCGCCGGGGTCGCGGGCTCCGCGATGGACGCCTGCACGCCGCCCGCCTGCCCGTTCTCGGGCCAGCGGTAAGTCTCCGGGCGCCTGTGGCGCAGGGACGGCAGGCTGTCGCGCATCTCGTCCTGGATCGCGAAGTCGAGGTCGGCCGAGATGAAGCATTCGGCGTCGGCGGCTTGGGCCAGGACCACGCCCCACGGGTCGACGATCATCGAGCGCCCGTAGCTGCGGTAGTGAGGAGGCGCGAAGCCGATCTGCCCGGCGGCGACCATGAAGACCTGGTCCTCGATCGCGCGGGCGCGGATCAGGATCTCCCAGTGGTCGCGCCCGGTCCGCTCGGTGAACGCGGACGGGACTGTGATCACACGAGCCCCGCGCAGGGCGAGGATTCTGTAGAGCTCGGGGAAGCGGAGGTCGTAACAGATGGTCAGCCCGACCATCGCGCCGGCGGCCTCGCCGAGGGCGATCTCCTCTCCCGCCCGCTCGACTTCTGACTCGCGATAGGCGACGTCGCCGACCTCCACGTCGAACATGTGGATCTTGCGGTAGATCGCGCGCTGTTCGCCGTCGGGCCCGTACATGACCGAGGTGTTGGCGAGCTTGTCCCAGTCAGGGACGACTTCAGGCACGCTGCCGGCCACCAGGTGGATACCGAGCTCGCGCGCCCACCCAGCGGCGGCGGTCAGGGCGGGCCCATCGAGCGGCTCGGCACTGGATCGGATCGCCTCGGGCGGGCCGAGCACGGTCCACTTCTCGGGCAGGACCACCAGCTCCGCGCCCTCGGCGGCAGCCTCGCGAACGAGGCGCTCGGCAACCTCCAGGTTGCGGTCGTATTCGTCAGTGGAGTTGAGCTGTACGGCGGCGGCGCGCATATTTCTCCTCGCGCGGCCCGGTTTGCCTGCGCGTCCGGGTTCGGCTGACTGACCAGTCAATCTAGCGGCCGCACCGCCTGGATGCATCCACTTGTGTGACCTCACGCACTGTTTCCGATCGGCGAATCGGCGGAAACCGGGAAGGAATGCTCCGAAAGCTGCTGCACCGCACACGGACTCCCTTCGAGTCCCGCACTCAGGTATGGCGCGAGGCCGGCCTCGGCTCGGAGATCGATCCTGCAGCGGCGCGGCGCTCGAAGGGCGGCGCGCTGGTCCTGCTGGCACTGATCGCGGGAGTGCTGGTCTGCTTCACCGAGCGCAGGACGCTCTTCCCGGGCTACGGCCTGGAGGTGAGGATCGCAACGGTGATCCTCCTGGTGATCCTCGGCTGGGGACTGGCTCGCATGCTCGCGCGAGGCTTCGCTCCGGCGCTCTATCGGCGGCTCGATCCCGGCACAGCCGGGACGGTCGGCTTCCTGGTCCGCCTGCTGACCATTTTGGTCATGACGGTCGTCGCGCTTCGCATCGCGGGCCTGCAGGCCGGGACCCTTGCCCTGGGAGGCGGGTTCACCGCGGTCGTCTTCGGGCTCTCTGCCCAGCAGGTGCTCGGCAATCTGCTCGCGGGGCTGGTGCTGGCCACCAATCGGCCGTTCCGGGTCGGCGAGCGGGTTCGCCTGCAGGCGGGTGTGCTCGCCGGGCGCACCGAGGGGGTCGTCGGACAGCTCGGCCTCTTCTATACGACCCTCGTCAGCGGAGCGGACCGGATCCTGGTCCCGAACGGCGTCCTGATCCAGTGCGCCGTGACGCCGCTGAGGGAGCCGGAGCGCGTCGAGTTCCGCGCTCGTTTCGGCGGCGACACGAGCCCGCGCGAGGTCCAGCAGATGCTCGAGGACGCGATCACCGTGCCCCTGCGCTACCCACCCCACATCGCGGTTGAGGAGCTCGACCGCGACGATGTCGTCGTTCGCATCGTCAGCACCCCGATGAATCCCCGCGACGGAGGCAAGCTCGCGGAGGAGGTCCTCGCCGGCGTCCGCGGGACTGACGGGAACGGTGGCGCCGAGCCCGCATAGGATTGGCCGATGCGGGCTCTCGTCACCGGGGCGACAGGGAAGGTCGGCCATGCGATCGCCTCCGCCCTGCTGGAGCGGGGCGACCAGGTGCGGGCGCTGGTGCGCGACCCGAAGCGGGCGGCGAGCGTCCTGCCGGCGGGGATCGAGCCGATCCGCGGAGACGTCACCGACGTCGAGAGCCTGGCGGCGGCGGTCGAGGGCTGCGAGCTGGTCTTCAACTCGATGGGCATGCCGGAGCAGTGGGTGAAGGACAAGGGCATCTTCGACCAGGTCAACGCGATCGGCAGCGGGGAGCTCGTGAGGGCCGCCAAGCGGGCCGGCGTTCGGCGCTTCATCCACACCTCGACCCACGACGTCTTCCACGCCGACACCGGCGAGCGCTTCGACGAGACGATGCTCGCCGACTACCCGAAGGGGACCGCCTACGAGCGCTCCAAGCAGCATGCGGAGGAGCTCGTACTGGCCGAGCGCGATGGAATTGAGGTCGTGATCCTCAACCCCTCCGGCGTCTACGGCCCGACCCCCTCGCCCACTCCCTCCTTCGAGAACGGCCTCTTCGAGCCGGTGGTGCGCAAGCGGCTGCCCGCGGTGCCGCCGGGCGGCACCGGCTACGCCTTCGTCGAGGGCGTCGCGGCCGGACACCTGCTCGCCGCCGAGAGGGGGAGGGACGGCGACCGCTACATCCTCGCCGACGGCTACGGCAGCTTCCGCGAGATCGCCGAGACGGTTCGCGAGGTGGCCGGCCGGGGTCGCGTCCCCCCGGTGATGCCCGTCCCCGTCGCCAAGGCGATCGCGACGGTCGGCGCGGGGGTCTCGCGCGTGATCCGGCGACCTCCGCTGCTCCCCCGCGGGCAGCTCATCTACTTCCTCTGGCAGGCCCGCCCCGACTCCTCCAAGGCCCAGCGCGAGCTGGGCTGGCGGACCACTTCGCTGGACGAGGGTGTCCGAAAGACGCTCAATTCGATGGGGCTACTGGACGGGCAGAGCTGAACAGAGCCCGGGCCTGAGGGGAACCTCGCTCTGTTGCAATCGGGCGGCGGACGGCTTACGGTAGGCCTGTGACCGCGACCGATCGCGGGGGGACGGAATGCCCCGGCTGCGGGGTGGCCAGTCCCGCGGGGTCGCATTTCTGCGGCAGCTGCGGCGCGAGCCTGGCTCCGGCCGCGTCGTGCCCGAGCTGCGGCGCCGAGAACCCCGCCGGTCAGACGTTCTGCAACGCCTGTGGCAACCATCTGGCTGGCGAATCCGCAGTGGCCGAGCCGGCGGCAACGGCGAGCTCCGCCGGCTCGGAGCGGACGGAGCTGAACGGCGAACGGAAGCAGGTCACCGTCCTCTTCGCCGACGTCAAGGGATCGATGGACATGTCAGAGCAGGTCGATCCGGAGGAATGGCGGGAGATCATGCAGCAGTTCTTCTCCCTGCTCTCGGACGGGGTGCGCCGCTTCGAGGGGACCGTGGACAAGTTCACTGGCGACGGCATCATGGCCCTGTTCGGAGCTCCGATCGCCAAGGAGGATCACGCCTCCAGAGCCTGCTTCGCCGCCCTGCACATCGGCGAGCTGGTGGCGGAATACGCCACCGAGCTTCGACGTGCGAAGGGGATGAACTTCTCGGTCAGAATCGGCATCAACTCCGGCGAGGTGATCGCGGGCACGATCGGGGAGGAGGGAAAGCCGGAGTACACGGCGGTCGGCTACACGGTCGGCCTGGCGCAACGAATGGAGGCCCTCGCCGAGCCCGGCAAGGCCTACCTCACCGAGCACACCGCGAGGCTCGCGGAGGGGTATCTCGCGGTCAAGGACCTGGGTGAGTTCGACGTAAAGGGAGCGAGCCGTCCCATCGGGGTCTACGAGCTGGTCGGTGCAGGCTCTGCGCGTTCGCGGCTGGACCTCTCTCGCGAGCGAGGCCTATCGCGCTTCGTGGGCAGAGCGGAGGAGATGAAGATGCTCGAGGACGCGCTCGAGCAAGCGAAACAGGGGCGCGGAGCGGTGATCGGAGCGGTCGCCGAACCAGGTATCGGCAAGAGCAGGCTCTGTCAGGAGTTCGCGGACCGTTGCAGGGCCGCGGGGATGGACGTCTACGAGACGCAGGCGCAGGCGCATGGGACGGCGATCCCCTTCCTCCCGATCCTGCAGATGATGCGCGGCTACTTCGGGATCGAGGACCGTGATTCCGAACGCACGGCGAGGGAGAAGATCGCGGGGCGGCTGCTGCTGCTCGACCCGGACTTCTCCGACGACCTGCCCCTGGTCTTCGACTTCCTGGGCGTACCGGATCCCGAGCGCCCGGCGCCCCAGGTGAGCGCCGAGGCGAGGCAGCGGCTGCTGCGCGGCGTGATCAGGCGTCTTTACCAGGTCCCCGGGCGAACGGATGTGGTGGTCAACGTGATGGAGGACCTGCACTGGATGGACGAGGGCAGCGCCCAGATCGTGGCCGAGATGGTCTCGGCCGTGGAGGGAACAGCCACTCTGGCCCTCTTGAACTTCCGGCCCGAGTACCAGCCCGAATGGGGCGATTCGCCGATCTATCGGCGCCTCCCGCTGGTACCGCTCGGACCCGAGTCGACCAAGGAGCTGCTTGCCGACCTCGCCGGCGACGACCCGTCGCTCGACGGGCTCCCCGAGCTCGTCCACGAGCGGACCGGAGGGAACCCGTTCTTCATCGAGGAGGTCGTTCGGGAGCTGGTCGAAGCTGGGTACCTGCAGGGAGATCGTGGTGCGTACCGGCTGACCAAGCCGGTCGGAGACACGGGCGTGCCGGCGACCGTGCAGGCGATCCTCGCCGCGCGCATCGACCGCCTCGAGACGGCGAAGGCCCTGCTGCAGGCCGCATCGGTGATCGGCAAGGAGGTCCCCGAAGCGGCCCTAAAGATGGTCGCGGACGTCGACGACGACGCGCTCGCGGAGGGGCTCAAGGAGCTGATCGGGGCTGGGTTCCTCTACGAGGCCGAGATCTACCCGGAGCGGATCCTCGCCTTCAGCCACCCGCTCACGCAGGAGGTCGCCTACGGCTCCCAGCTCGGCGAGCAGCGCGCCAAGGCCCACGCCGCCGCGGCTCGGGCGCTGATCGAGCTCAACCCCGACCGCCACGACGAGCTGTCGCCGCTGATTGCCCAGCATCTCGAGCAGGGTCGCGAGACGCTGGAGGCGGCGCGGTGGTATGCCCGAGCCGCCCACCGGGCCGGTTATGGGCATCCGCAGGACGCCATGCGGATGTGGGAGAAGGTCTCCGAGCTGGCCGACCAGCTGCCGGAGGACGAGGAGACCGCCACCCTTGGCGTCTTCTCACGGCTGCTGCGGCTCGATTACGCCTGGCGGATCGGAATGGAGAAGGAAGAGGTCGACGCGCTGCTGGAGGAGACAGAAGGGCGCGCGACCAAGAGGGGCGATCTTCGCTCGCTCTCCCTGCTTCGAATGCTGGGACGGGCCCGCCCAGGCCTGGAGCAGCGGGGCGAGGAATGGACGGCGGCGGCAGATGAATCGATCGAGCTCGCGGACCGCTCCGGCGACCGAGACCTGCGGGTGGCGATCAGAACCGCAAGCTCATACGGATATCTGGCCTCAGGCGAATTCGAGCGCTGCGAGCACGTCCTCGACGAGGCGCTCGAGCTGGCGGGAGACGACCACAGCGCGGGGGCGGGGATCGTGATCGGCTGTCCGTACGCGTTCGCGGTCCATTTCAAGGGAGTCCTTGCCCGTGAGCGCGGGCAGTTCGAGCGGGCCGAGGAGCTGCTCGACTCGGCTCTGCGAATCGCCGCGGAGGAGGGCGACCCCGAAACGGAAAGCTGGGCGCGCGGCCAGAAGGCGATCCTGGCCTCCATCCGCGGCGAGCCGGACGCCCTCGCTCAAGCCGAGCGCAACTTCGAGCTCACCGAGCGCCTGGGTGACGTCTTCTCGCGGACCTGGGCCCTGGTCGACGTGGCGTTCGTCCGACTTGACGTGGGTGACCCGGCAGGTGCGCTGGAAGCCATCGAGCGTGCCGAAAGCCTCTACCGGGAGGCGATGGGCGGCGGCGGCGAGGCCGAGGCGTGGCGAGGCGCACTCAGGTCGGAGGCATTGACCCGCCTGGGCCGCGTCCCGGAGGGGCTCGCGGAGGCTGAGCGAACGGCAAAGATCGCTCGCGATCGGAGCATGCGCTGGTCGCTGCCCCGAGCCCTCCGCGCACTCGCCGAGGCGCGTGCTGCCTCCGGACAGGCGGATGGCGCAAGCGAGGCCCTGGACGAGGCGGCCGAGACGGCGCGGCAGACCGGCTCCGCGGTGGAGCTCGAAGAGATCGAAAAGGCGCGCGAGTCGGCCCGCGCCGGCTCGGTCTAACGGATCACGAGCCAGCCAGCTTCGCCATCAGGCGCTAGTCGCTTTGGTCGCCGCCGCTGCCGTTCGACTCGGGCTCGGAACCACGCCTTCGCTCGAGCTCCGCCACCAGCGCCTTGGTGTGCATCGCGGCGAGCAGGTCGTTCAGCGGCTGGTCGCCGGCCTCGATCAGCGCCATCGCCTCATCCGCATCCATCTCGCCCGCGAGGCGCTCCATCAGCACATCGACCTCCTGCTTGACCAGAGCGGCCATCGCCTCCTTGTAGCGCAGGGTGTCGTAGACGGTGAAGCCGATCCGCTCCTCGTAGCCGCCGGCGCGGAAGCGACTGATCGCCTCGACGACGCGCACGTCGCTCGGGGAGTAGCCGTCGTCGTCGGGGGTGAGGACCTCGAGCTCGGCGAGCCGGTCGAGCACCTCCTGCGGCACCTCGTAGCGCTTGTGGACCTCCGCGGCGCTCACCCTCTTGCTTTCGCCGGCCAGAGCGTGCTCGAGCAGCTTGTCGCCCAGCTCGATCAGCGCCCGGGCGCGATCGGGATCCTCCTCGAGCAGGTTCTTGATCACCCGCAGCGGCATGTAGCGCTCCTCCTGGAGCTGCTTGATCATCCGGATCCGATCGACGAACTCGGCGGGGTAGTAGGCCATGTTGCGCGAGGTCTTGACGGGCTCGGGAAGCAGGCCCTCGCGCAGGTAGTGCTTGATGGTCGCCGCCGAGACGCCCGAGGCCCGCGCCAGCTCGCCCATGCGAAGCATCTCGTCGTTCTCGGTCTTCGCCTTCGCCGCGCTCATGCGAGGAAGGGCTCCTCGCGCTGCGCGGTGTCGGGACCTTTGGCGGCGCCGGATTCCTCGAGCGCCTGGATCTCGTCGGTGGAGTACCCGCTGTCGGCAAGGATCTCCGCCGTGTGTTCGCCGAGCGCCGGTGCGGGGCGCTCGATGCTCGCCGGCGTCCGCGAGAGCTTGATCGGGAAGCCGAGCTGCGTGATCTCGCCCATCTCCGGCTGCTCGTAGGTCACGGTCATCTCCCGCTCCCTGACCAGCTCGGACTCGAGCGCCTCGTCAAGGTCCAGGATCGGCTCGATCATCGCGTCGTGCTCGTCATTGAAGGTCTTCCATTGCTCGCGCGTGCGCGCTTTGAAGATCTCGGCGACCTCACCGTGCGCGTCCGAGCCCGGCTTCTCGAATTGCTTCTCGATCAGGTCCTCCCGATCGACCGCACGGCAGAAGCGCTGCCAGAACTTGGGCTCCAGAGCGCCGCAGGTGACCCAGCCGTCGGCCGCCTCGTAGGGCCGGTAACAGACGATCCCACCGGAGAGCATGATGCTGCCGCGCTGCGGGACCTCGCCGGAGCCGAAGTAGCGAGCGGCCTCCATCACCAGCCAGGAGAGCGAGCCGTCGGTCATCGAGATGTCGACCATCTGGCCCTGACCACTCCGCCTGGCCTCCTGGAGCGCGGCCAGAATCCCGACGGCGGCCATCAGCCCGCCCCCACCGAGGTCGGCGATCTGCGCGCCCGACTGGATCGGGGGTCCGCCCGCCTCGCCGGTCAGCCCGAGGATCCCGTTCAGCCCCAGGTAGTTCATGTCGTGCCCGGCGCGGTCGCGGTTGGGCCCGTCCTGGCCGTAGCCCGTGATCGGGCAATAAACGAGTGCCGGATTGGCCCGCTGCAATACGTCGAAGCCCACGCCGAGCTTGTCGAGCACGCCGGGTCGGAAGCTCTCGACGAGGACGTCGGCGGACTCCGCCAGCTTGATCAGCGCGTCGCGGCCACCGTCCTGCTTGAGGTCGAGACGGACCGAGCGCTTGTTCCGGTTCAGTGCCAGGTAGATGGCCGAGCGGGTGCCGAGCGGCGTGTGCTCCTCGGAGCCGTAGTACGGCGGTGCCCAGCGGACGTAGTCGCCCTGGCCGGTGTCCTCGACCTTGATCACGTCGGCGCCGAGGTCGGCGAGCAGCAGCGTGCAGAAGCCGCCTGGAAGCAGACGGGTGAGGTCGAGGATCTTGACGTCCTCCAGTGGACGGCTCATGCCTTCGCCGCCTCCCGCTTCCGAAGCCCGAGCAGCTCGCGCGCCTCGGCGACAGTGGCAGCCCGCCGGCCCACGTCCTCGGCCATCTGGCGCGCCTTCGCGATCAGCTCGCCGTTCGACTTGGCCATCTCGCCGTCCGGCAGATAGAGGTTGTCCTCGAGCCCGGCCCGGACGTTTCCCCCGAGATTCAGCGAGGCCGCGAGCAGCTTCCACTGATCGCGCGAGACGCCGATCACCTGCCAGTTGTTGGGACCGTCGGCGCCGCCGGGAATCTGCTCCGACATGAAGGCGACGTTGCGCGCGTTCGGCCGGATCCCTCCGTTGACGCCCATCACCAGGGAGATCTGCAGCGGCGGCTCGAGCAGCCCCATGTGGAGATACGGATCGAGGTTCGCGACGTGGCCCGCGTCGAAGCATTCGTGCTCGGGCTGGATTCCCAGCTCGTTCATCTCGGTGAGGAACTGGGTGATCGTGTCGAAGCTGTTCTCGAAGACGGCCTTGAAGACGAAGTCCTTGCGGCGCCGCGAGTACTTGGCGTAGTTCATCGAGCTCATGTTCAGAGCCGCGACGTCAGGCCGGAGGGCACGCAGGTACTCCAGCCGCTTCTCGATCGGCACCCCGATCGCTCCCGTCGAGTAGTTGATGATCACGTCGTCGACCTCGGCCCTGATCGCCTCGGTGATCGCCTGGAAGTCCTCGATCTCATAGGACGGCGTGCCGTCCGGGGTGCGGGCGTGGATGTGGATCTGCGACGCGCCCTCGTCGACCGCCCGCCGCGCCTCGGCCGCGTACTCCTGGGGCGTGTAGGGGATCGCCGGGCACTGGTCTCGGTTTGCGATCGCGCCCGAGATCGAGTTGCTGATGATCACCGGGTCCTCGAAGCGGCTCATGAGTCCCCCTTCAGGTTCGGGTCGAACGCTGCCCGAGCCGCTGACTCCTCCAGGAAGCTCTGCATGCGCGCGATGCGATCGCCCTGGAACCAGAGGACGGTGTAGATCGGTTGGTCGAGCTCGAGCTCGCTGCTTCGGCCCTTGGCGGTGAGCCGTCCAATCGACATCACCCGTCCGCCGGCTTCGCGGAAATCATCGACACTGATCCGGAAGGTTTCCCATGTCTCGTCCAGGTCGGCCCAGAAACGGCGGGCCGCGTCGTGGCCCTTGATCGAACCGCCCTCGACGCTGGCGGCGATGGCCGGGACGAACTCGAAGTCGGGCGTCGCCAGCTCGAGCATCCCGTCGTAGTCGCCCGCCGCCCAGCACGCATAGCCCCGGCGGGCGAGATCCAATGGTGCCTCGTTCATACCGGCATCACCCCGTGCTTCTTCCACGGCCGGTCGACGCGCTTGCCGGCGGCCATCCGCAGGCCGCGGACGATCGTCGGGCGCGTCTCGCGCGGGTCGATGATGTCGTCGATCATCGCGTTGCCCGCGGCGATGTAAGGGTCGATCTGCTTGCGGACCGCGTCGAGCATCTTCTCCCGCGTCTCCTCCGGGTTGTCCGAGGCCTCGATCGCCGAGCGGCCGATGATGTTGACCGCCCCCTCCGCGCCCATCACGGAGATCTCGGCGGATGGCCACGCCACGATCAGGTCCGGCTCGTAGGCCTTGCCGTTCATCACGTAGTAGCCGGCGCCGTAGGCCTTGCGGACGATGACGGTCACCTTCGGCACCGTCGCCCGCGAGACGGCGTAGAGCATCTTGGCCCCGTGGCGGATGATCCCCGCGTGTTCGACCTTGGACCCGACCATGAATCCGGGCACGTCCTGCAGGAAGACGAGCGGGATGTTGAAGGCGTCGCAGAGGTTGATGAAGCGCGCGGCCTTGTCCGCTGAGTCGTTCTCGAGGATGCCTCCGAGCTGCTTCGGCTGATTGGCGACGATGCCCACCGGCTGCCCGCCGAAGCGGGCCAGGCAGGTGATGATCGTCTTCGCGAACTTGGGCTTGATGTCGAAGATCTCGCCGTCGTCGACGATCTCCCGGATCACCTCGTACATGTCGTACGGGTGCCGCGCCGACTCCGGGACGATGTCGAGCAGCTTCTCCGACATGCGGTCCTCGGGGTCCTTCGACTCGCGCAGCGGCGGGCGCTCCTCGCAGTTCGCCGGGAAATAGGAGAGGTAGTCCTTGACGACCTGGATGCACTCCGCGTCGTCCTTGACCTCCAGGTCGCCGACTCCGGACTTGCGGCAATGGACTCTGGCGCCGCCGAGCTCCTCCATCGAGATGTCCTCGCCGGTGACGGCCTTGGTCAGGTGCGGCCCGGCGAGCGCCATCGCCCCCTGGCCGACGACCATCGGGACGAAGTCCGAGAGAGCCGGGATGTAGGCCGTGCCGGCCGCGCAGGGGCCGAGCATCGCCGCGACCATCGGGATCAC
>JAWVFG010000064.1:0-42794 GCA_033856335.1 Solirubrobacterales bacterium | reverse complement strand
CCGCCCACCAGCTCGCCGTTGACGTAGAGCTGGGGGAAGGTCTGCCAGTCGGAGAGCTCGGCGGTCACCTCGCGCAGAGGCTGAAGCGCCGGGAGCACATCGACCGCGCCGTACTCGACTCCGTAGTTCTCGAGCACGCCCACGACCCGCATTGAGAAGCCGCACTGAGGGGCCTCCGGGGTGCCCTTCATGAAGAGAAGGACCTTGTTCTCCCGGATCAGCTCCTCGACCTTGTTCTTGAGAGTGGGTTCAGTCATCGCGACTCATCATACGCAGGCCCTACTCCGGGACGGAGGTCTTGATCGAGAGCGCGTGGATGGAGCCATCGTTGAAGCGCGTCTGGACGGCGTTCTTGACCAGCTTGTGCTGCTCGATCCGCGAGAGGCCCTCGAACTGGGGGGCGGCTACGGTCGCGCGGAGATGATCGTGGGTGCCGGTCTCGTCGACCACCTCGACCTTTGAGCCCGGCAGGGAGGCCTCGATCATCAGGCGGACTTCGTCATTGGAGATCGCCATCGCCGGCTGATTCTAGGAGGCTCGCGAGAGCCCGCTCCAGCACGTCGATGCGACCGCGCCCGCCGTGGTCGGCGGTGATGAAGGGACTCCCGATGAAGAGCGAGAAGGCAAGCAGGCAGCGGGCCTCGGCCTCGTCCTCGTCGCGACAGATCGGAACGAAGAGGGAGCGCATGTAGTCCATGCGGCGGTTGTCGACCCGCTTGACGCGCCTGGCGATCGCCCCGTCGCGCCGGGCCCAGTCGCGGATCGCGAGCTCCGCCTTCAGCAGCCCCGGACCGGAGGTGGCGATCGCGAACAGCCGGCGCAGCCGGGCCTTCGGGTCATCGCCTTCCTCCTCGACGCGGTCGATCACCTCGTCGACCATCGTCCGCTCCCATGTGTCGAGCATCTCCTCCAGCAACGCGTGCCGGCCGCCGAAGTAGCCGTAGAAGCCGCCCTTGGTGACGCCGAGGGTGCGTGCAAGAGGCTCGATCCGGACGGCGTCCGGTCCGCCGGCGGCGAGGGCGTTGAGGCCCTCGTCGATCCAGCGTGTGCGGGGTGTCAGGGTCGGAGCGGCCATCTGCGAGTTGACGTGCCTCTCATATATACGCTACCGTATACAAGAGATGAGGCTCGACAACAGCGCGCACACCTCCCGACCCTGGCGGATCCATGAGGTAGCCCCGGACTTCCGAGTGGAGGACGTCTGGGCGCTTCCTACGCCGGGCGGCCCGGATGACTTCCACCTGCTGGTCGAGAACTTCGCGAAGGCGGACTCCGAGGAGAGCTCCTCGGTCGTCGTCCGGTTCCTGTTCGCACTCCGCTGGAAGCTCGGGGAGTGGTTCGGCTGGGATGACGACAACGGCGGGATCGGCTCACGAGTGCCCACGCTTCGAGATCGTCTGCCTGACGATCTGCGGCAGGGCGAGCGCGGCCCGGACCACGAGTCGCTCCCTTTCAAGTCGCTCTACCTGGTCGACGACGAGTGGGCCGCGGAGATCGCGAACCGCACCATGCACGGCGTGATGCACCTGGGCTGGGTTCCGGACGGGACCGGTGGATATCGCGGCCAGATGGCCGTCCTGGTGAAGCCGAATGGCATCAAGGGCGACGCCTACATGGCAGCGATCAAGCCGTTCCGGCACCTGCTGGTCTATCCGCGGATGCTGCGGGACATCGAGCGCCGTTGGCGGGACGAGGCCGGCGTGGCGACGCCGGTTCACGCCTAGAGCGGTCGCTCAGGCCGCGGTCTTGGCGGCCTTGGAGGCCTCGACCATCTCGTCGGTGCGGCAGAACTTGACGCGCGGGCGGCCGTGCGGCTTGCCGGCCTCGACCTCAGCCGCGTCGATCGCCTGCCAGCCCTCGAAGGTGACGTGGTCGGGCTTGCGCTCGCCGAGCAGGGACTCGATCGCGCCGCGGTCGCTCGCCAGCTCGGCCTCCGGGATCTTCCCGGCCTCCAGGTCCTCGAACAGCTTGTCGACCGTCTCCTGGGCGTCCTTCTTGTTCGTGCCGATCACGCCGGAGGGCCCGCGCTTGATCCATCCAACGGCGTAGAGGCCGGGGACCTGCGCGCCGCTGCCGTCGTGGACGCGGCCGCCGTCGTTGTGGATCAGGCCGCGTCCCTCGTCGAACGGGATCCCCTCGATCGGGATGCCCTTGTAGCCGATCGAGCGCAGCACGAGGCCGCAGTCGATCGTCTCGCGCTCGCCGGTGTCGACGGCGCGGATCCGGCCTGAGTCGTCGCGCTGCAGCTCGTTTTGGCCAACCACGATGCGTTCGACCTTGCCGTCGCCCTGGATCTCGATCGGGGAGCGGAGGAAGCGCATGACGATCTTCTGCGGCTTGCCCTCGGGATCGCGCTTGGAGAAGTCGGTGAAGATCTCGACGTTCCGGCGGTTGGTGGGATCGGCGTCGTCGGATTCGAGCCACTCGCGGCTGATCTCGTCGAGCTCCATCTCCGCCTCATCGACGTCGATGTCGGCGTTCACCATCTCGCCGAGCTCGCGAACCTCCGGGTTGGTGAAGGCGGACTGCGCGGGTCCGCGGCGCCCGAGCACCAGGATCTCCTTGACGCCCCCGCCGGCGAATGCCTCGATCGCATGATCGGCGGTGTCAGTCTCCTCGAGCTCCTCGCGCGTCAGGGCCAGCATCCGGGCGACGTCGGCGGCGACGTTCCCGTTGCCGATCACCACGACGCGCTCGGAGGAGAGGTCGAACTCGCGGTCGGCGAAATCCGGGTGGGCGTTGTACCAATTGACGAACTCGGTGGCCGGATGGCTGCCGGCGAGCTCCTCGCCTGGGATCCCGAGGTGACGGTCGGTCGCCGCGCCATAGGCGAAGACGATGGCGTGGTAGCGCTCCCGCAGCTCCTCGACGGAGAGGTCCCGGCCGACCTCGACGTTCCCGAAGAAGCGGAACTCGGGGCGGGCCGCGGTCTTCTCGTAGACCCGGATCACCGACTTGATCTTGGGATGGTCCGGCGCGACGCCGAAGCGGACCAGGCCATAGGGAGTGGGCAGACGGTCGAACATGTCGACCTCGGCATGGGTTCCATCGTGCTTGAGGATGTGCTCGGCCGTGTAGAAGCCTGCCGGGCCCGAGCCGACGATCGCGACGCGCAGAGGGGTTTGTTCGTCACCGATCAAGCGAACGCGAAAGGGTAGTGACTGGACTACGCGGGAGTGGGGGTTACCGCGGTTGCGGCGGTGCCGTCCAGCGCGTCGAGCGTGCGGCCCAGCGACATGGAGACGCAGGTGAAGATCGGGGTGTCGCGCAGCGTGTAGGAGCTCGATTCGGTGCCCCGCAGCTCCTGGACGAGGTCGAGGAACTCCCCTGGCTCGTCTCCCTCGAAGGAGACCACGAACTCCTGGTCGTCGAGGCCGAACGAGTAGGCGGTGTTGATCGAGATGTCGGGATAGCGGCGGCCGACCTCGATGTGGTCCGCCATGATCCGCCTGCGCTCTTCGAGCGGCAGTCCGTACCACTCGCGCTTCTTCTCGAACGGGTAGACGAACAGGTATTTGCGGTCTGACACGCAGATCTCGGGCCGGGACTCCTGCTCCGAGTATGGCGAGGGCTTGGTCATTGCCAGGTAGGAGTAGGGGATGGACGCCCAGCGGGCGAGGCCGCTCTGGCTCAGAACCACGTGAAAGGTGTGGATGTCCTCGAGCTTGGGGCTCTGGCTGAGCAGCATCAGGTCGGTGTCGCCGCGAGTGCCGACCGTCGAATACGCTCGCAGCGAGCGGTCCTCGGCGAAGTCCTCGCAAGCCGCCAGGAACTCGGCCTTGTCGCCCGCCCGCTCCTCGGGACTGCGCCTGCGCCAGGCGGGGTCGAGCTTGAAGAACGTGAATTTGACGAACGTGCGGTCGGCCATGAAACGAAGGTTAGAGCGCGTCCGCGTTTCGGAGGTGCTCTTGATGGCCGCCGCGCTCGTGGCCGGGGCGTTCGTGTGCGGGCCTTCACAGGCGCTTGCCTCGCCCAGCGTCACGGTCGCCATCCTGCCGAGCGGCACGACCGTCTCCGAGCTGGCCCGCTTGCCGCGTTTTTCCCCCGGCGTGTTGAGCGCGGGAATCGGTCAGGTCCCCGCGGAGCAGACCTTCCTCGACATCTCGCAAGGGAATCGGGTCAACGGCGCACTGTACGAGCAGGTCCTGCCTGCGCTCCCCGCTTTCGCGAATCGGATACCGGGTTGGTCCGAGATCGCCTCCAGGGCCGCGGGAATTCCCGCCAAGATCGCGCCCGGCCTCCTCGTCGAGCAGCTACGGCGCGCCGGTGTGTACGCCGCAGCCGAGCGGTCGCTCGTCGCGCCCGCGCTGGTCGCGGCCGACCACCGTGGCGTCGTCTGGCGAGTTCCCGCCGCGAATTGCCTGCGCCGCCGCTGCCCGGGCCTGGCCGTGGTCTCCTCCAGCATCGGCGAGCTGGACGGCCTCACCGGCAGGCTCCGCGGCGACGACCTCGTGATCGCGCTCGCCTCACCGCCTCCGCATGACAATGGGACGCTCCCGATCGCGATCGCCGGCCGAGGGTTCGACGGCGACCTCACATCGGACTCCACTCGGACGCCGGGCTATGTCCTCTCCACGGACATCGCGCCGACGATCCTGCAGCGGTTCGGGCTGGCGATCCCGGACGAGATGGACGGGGAGCCGATCCGAGCCGAGGGGAAGCTGGATCCCGCCGCGGTCCAGGATCGCGCCGAGCGGATGACCGCGATCGCCAACCGGCGGATCGACGTGGTGGTGGGTTGCCTGACCGCGTGGCTCGTTGCGGCGCTGACGGTGGGCCTGGTCGCGCAGCGGCGGCGCCGGGCCGCGGCGGCCTGGCTGGGCGTCACGATCGGCTTCCTACCGCTGACGCTGCTTGCAGGGGCGGCGGTCGAGCCCGGGGCATTCGCTGAGGGGCTGATGACCGGAATCGGCGCGGGCGCCCTCGCCGCGATCACGTTGTTGGTCGCACGAGGCTGGTGGGCGGCCGCGGTCCCCTGCGCAATCTCGACGGTGGCCTACGCGGTCGACGTGATCGCCGGTTCACCGTTGACGACCCTGTCCCTGCTCGGTCCCAATCCGGCCTTCGGCGCTCGCTTCTACGGCATCGGCAACGAGCTTGAGGCTCTGATCGCCGTGATGGTCCCCGTGGCTGTGGGAGCGGCCCTGACCGCCTGGTCCCGTCTCGGCCGCCCGGCATCGGGCCGGGTCGCGGTCGCGGCCTTCCTGCTCGCCGGAGGGCTGGCGGCGCTGGTCTTCGCAGCCGGGCGCTTCGGCGCGGACGTCGGCGCCGCGGTCGTGTTGCCGATCGGGGCGGCGGCCGCCGCCGTCGCCGTGACATGGGGAGGCGACGGCTCGCGCTGGCGCGTTGTGCCGGCCCTGATCGCCGCACCCCTGGCCGGACTCGCATTGCTCGTACTGATCGACCTGGTCTCGGGCGGGAACGCCCACCTGACCCGGTCCGTGCTGGACGCGGGTGGGGCGGGGAACCTGGCGGACGTCGCCGAGCGGCGGCTGAGGCTCTCCGCGCACGACTTCGCCCAGGCGGCCGGTTCTCCGCTTTTCTGGGTCGTGGTCGCGGGCACCGCGGTTGCATTGGCCCAGTGGCGCAGGGTCGACGCCTGGCTCAGGCCCGCGCCACCGGCCAGAGCGGGTGTGATCGGCGCCTGTGTGGCGGTCGCCGTGGGCGTGCTCGTGAATGATTCGGGGGCAACGTTCCTGGCGCTTGGCGCTGTGGGGCTGGGAGCGACCCTCGCCTTCGCCTGGTCGCAGGCTCCAGGCACGGACAGGCAATGACCGCATACTGGAAAAGGCCCGACCGGGTAAGCGAACCGGTGTGACTCCCGCACGGAAGCACGGCCAGGCGTACCGGTACCCTGGTTCGATGCGCATCGCGCTTGTCTCCCCCTATTCCTGGACCTATCAGGGAGGGGTGAACAGGCACGTTGAGGCGCTTGCGGAGCAGTTCATAGATCGGGGAGACCACGTTCGAGTGCTCGCCCCCTGGGATCCGCCCGACGCCATCAGCCGCCGCCTGCACCGCTCTCATCCCGAGCTCCGGGAGGCGCCCGATTACCTCGTCCCGCTCGGGCGCACGATGGGCTTCGGCGCCAACGGCGCGATCTCGAACCTCTCGGTCTTCCCGCATGGCCCGGTCGCGCTTCGCCGCGAGCTCCGCGTGGGCAACTACGACGTGGTCCATCTCCACGAGCCGCTGGCCCCGCTCATCGGCTGGGACGCGATGACCTTCCGCGGCGCACCGGTCGTCGGGACGTTCCACGCCTACTCGACCAAGGCCTTCCCGAATCACCTCGCCTCGCTTCTCGGCGCGAGACGGCGCTTCAACCAGCTCGCCGCCCGCATTGCGGTCTCCGAGGCGGCGGCATGGACCGGGCGGCGCTGGTTCGGCGGCGAGTACACGATCATCCCGAACGGAGTCGACATCGAGGCGGCCCCGCGGGGACCCAAGCCCGCCAGCGACCAACTCCGACTCCTCTTCGTCGGCCGAGCCGAGGAGCGGAAGGGCCTGCCCGTGCTGCTCTCGGCGTTCCAGGCGCTGGTCGAGCAGGTCCCCTCGCGGCTGACCGTCGTCGGGGCCGACCCGGAGGAGATCTCACGCCGCGTCGCCGACCCTGACCTGATGTCCCACATCGACGTACTCGGCAAGGTCTCGGACTCCGTCCTCTGGCGCCAGCTCGGCGAGGCCGACATCCTCTGCGCGCCGTCGCTCGCCGGCGAGAGCTTCGGCATGGTGCTGATCGAGGCGATGGCCGCGGGCACCGCCGTGATCGCCTCCAAGATCGCGGGCTACAGCGACGTCGTCACCAACGGCGTCGACGGAATCCTGGTCCCGCCCGCCGACCCGCAGGCGCTTGCCGAGGAGCTGCAGCTGCTCGCCTATCAGCCCGAGCGGCTCGTTGCCATGGGCGAGGCCGGGCGCCGCAGCGCCGAGCGCTACGCGTGGCCGCGGATCGCCGAGGAGGTCAGCGAGGTCTACGAGCACGCGATTGAGCCTGCACCGGCTCCGGTCATGGCGGCCGAGGCAGCCGCCAGGCGAACCGGACTGGTGCGCATCGACGGCGGTGCCAGGCAGCCCGCCAAGCGCCTGCCCTCTCTCGAGCCGAGTCCCGTTGACGCCCGGAGCCGGAGCCGGCGTGTTGTCCGAAAGGCCGGCGTTGCCGCCGCCGGCATCCTCGGCCTGGTGCTGACGGCCCTCGCCGCTCGCCGGATCGGGGTCGACCAGGTCGCCACCAGCATCATCAACTCCGACGTGAAGTGGGTGGTGATCGCGTTCGTCCTGATGGTCGGCGCGATGTTCGCCCGCGCCGCGTCGTGGATCGCGATCGTTCGCGCCGCCCTGCCCGGCCGTCAGGTCCGCCGCCGCGACGTCACCTCGGCGACGATGATCGGAGTCCTGATGTCAGCGACGTTGCCGGCACGCCTCGGCGAGCCGGCCAGGGCGATGGTCCTCTCAAGGCACATCGGCCGGATGCGCGAGACCTTCCCGGTCCTGATCGGCACCCTCGTGTCGCAGACCGCGCTCAACATCTTCGCCCTCGCCCTGCTGGGCGGAATCATCGTCTCGACGACCGACCTCTTCCAGACCAGCACCCAGAAGCTCTTCCTGGTCTCGATGGCACCGCTCGTGGTGCTGCTCGCCGTGCTGATGGCGCCGTCCGTGGTCAGGGTGAACGGCCAGGGCCGGATCGCACGCGGAATCAAGGCCGTTCGCGGAGCTTTGCAGCAGGCGCGCAAGGGGCTGACCGTCTTCCGCGACCTTCGCAAGGGATCCTTTGCCACAGGGGCCCAGCTCTTTGCGTGGTTCCTGCAGCTGGCTTCGTGCTGGGCTCTGTTCGCCGCGCTCGGCCTCAACCACCAGGTCTCGATCGGCGCCGCCGCGGCCTGCCTCTTTGCCGTCAACGTGACCGCGGTCGTCCCGGCGACGCCCTCCAACATCGGGATCTTCCAGCTGGCGATCATCAGCGTCCTCAACAAGGGCTTCGGGGTCCCGGCCGCCGATGCACTCGCCTACGGCGTCATCCTGCAAGCGGTCGAGATCGCCACGGCGGTCGTGCTCGGGGTACCCGCGCTCATACGCGAGGGCGTCACCTGGTCGGACATGAGGCTCCGCGCGATGTCGGCCGCCCCGGTCGAGCTTCCGGAGCGCCCGGCCGAGCGGAAGCGCAGCGCCGACCGGATCTCCGCCTAGTCGCCTGCCCGCGGCTCGCTTGCGCCTTTCGTTAGCCTGAATGGGAATGGCTCTCTCCAACGTTTCCGGCTTTCCCCGCATCGGTCGCAACCGCGAGCTCAAGTTCGCCACCGAGGGCTACTGGCGCGGTCAGACCTCGGCGGATGAGCTTGCCGCCACCGCCAAGGCGATCCGGGTTGAGAACTGGAAGCTGATGCAGGACGCGGGAATCGACCTGATTCCCTCCAACGACTTCTCCTTCTACGACCAGGTGCTCGACACGATCGCCCTCGTCGGCGCGGTCCCGGAGCGCTACGGCTGGACCGGGGGCGGGGTCGACCTCGACACCTACTTCGCGATGGCGCGCGGCCGCCAGACCGATGAGGTCGACGTCACCGCGATGGAGATGACCAAGTGGTTCGACACGAACTACCACTACCTCGTCCCCGAGCTCGGGCCCGGCACGGAGTTCTCGCTCTCGAGTACCAAGCCGTTCGACGAGCACGCCGAGGCGATGGAGGAGCTCGGGATCGACACGATCCCGGTGCTGATCGGACCGGTCAGCTTCCTGCTGCTCTCCAAGCCCGCCGACGGGGTGTCCGAGAGCTTCGACCCACTCGACCTGATCGAGCCCCTCGTCGAGGTCTACGGCGAGGTGATCGAGAAGCTCGCCGAGCAGGGCGCCACCTGGGTGCAGCTCGATGAGCCCTGCTTCGTCGAGGATCGCTCCGAGAAGGAGCTAGACGCGCTTCGCCTCGCCTATGAGGAGCTCTGCAAGGTCCACGAGCGCCCGCGGATCGTCGTCAAGACCTACTTCGATCACGTCGGCGACGCCTACGGCGTCCTGCGCGACCTGCCCATCGAGGGCGTCGGACTCGACTTCACCGGCGTCGTCCACGGGAACGAGCTCGACGAGACCGTCCACGAGCACGGCGGGCGCCACAACGCCCAGTTCATCGCCGACCAGGGCGGATTGGACGACCAGTGGCTCTTCGCCGGGATCGTCGACGGCCGCAACGTCTGGATCAACCACCTGGAGCACTCGCTTGACGCCCTCGAAGGACTCAGTTCCCGCACTCAGCAGCTCGTGGTCTCGACCAGCTGCTCCCTCCTGCACACGCCGATCGACCTCGACGCCGAGCCCGCCGACGGGGACGCCGACCTCGACGACGAGGCCCGCTCGTGGATGGCATTCGCGGTTCAGAAGGTGGGGGAGGTGCGCACGCTGGCTAAGGGCCTCGCCGACGGCCGCCCGGCGATCGCCGGCGAGTTGGATGCCAACGACCGCGCGCACGATTCGCGCCGCGGCTCACATCGAACGGGCAACTCCGAGGTTCGCGCCCGCGTCGAGGCGCTGACCGATGCCGACGCCCGCCGCGAAACTCCCTTCGCCGAGCGCAAGGAGGCGCAGCAGCAGCGCCTCGGCCTGCCGAACTTCCCGTCGACCACGATCGGCTCCTACCCCCAGACAGACGAGATCCGCACCGCGCGCAAACAGCTGCGTGAGGGCGAGATCCAGCTCGCCGAATACGAGGAGCGGATGCGCGGCGAGATCGACCGGGTGATCGACTTCCAGGAGGAGATCGGGCTCGACGTCCTGGTCCACGGCGAGCCGGAGCGCAATGACATGGTCCAGTACTTCGGCGAGCAGATGCTCGGCTACGTCTTCACCCAGAACGCCTGGGTTCAGTCGTACGGCTCGCGCTACGTGCGTCCCCCGATCATCTTCGGCGACGTCAGCCGGCCGGTGCCGATGACGGTCGAGTGGATCAACTACGCACAGTCGAAGAGCGAGAAGCCGGTCAAGGGCATGCTCACCGGGCCGGTCACGATGCTTCAGTGGTCCTTCGTCCGCGATGACCAGCCCCTTTCCGTGACCTGCGAGCAGCTCGCTCTCGCGATCCGCGACGAGGTCGACGATCTCGAGAAGGCGGGCGTCGGCGTCATCCAGGTCGATGAGCCCGCGATCCGCGAGGGGCTGCCCCTGCGCCGCGATCGCTGGGACGAATACCTGCAGTGGGCCGTCTACTCGTTCCGCGTGGCGACCTCGGTGGTTCGCGACGACACCCAGATCCAGACCCATATGTGTTACTCGGACTTCGGCGACATCATGGAGCACATCCAGGCGATGGACGCCGACGTCAACCTGATCGAGGCGGCCCGCTCCAGGATGGAGCTGCTCCACGATTGGGAGAAGACCGGCTACACGAACGACATCGGCCCGGGTGTCTACGACATCCACTCACCCCGTGTGCCGACGGTCGAGGAGATGGTCGAGCTGCTCCACGAGGCGGCCCGGGTCCTGCGCCCCGAGCAGATCTGGGTCAACCCGGACTGCGGCCTGAAGACCCGCGCCTGGCCCGAGACGGAGGAGAGCCTCCGCAACATGGTCCAGGCCGCGAAGCAACTGCGCGAAGAGCTCGTCCCCGCTTCCTAGTGGACTACTTCAACCTCGAACTCGGTCAACTTCGGAGGACCCGGAGGACCTGAGTCTCCCAGCCCTTCCAGGCCGGGCAGCAGGGTCTCTTCACGGAACTTGTCCCAGACCTCCTTCGAGTCCCACACGGCGGTGACAACCCAGCCGGTTGCGCTCGGGCCCGCGTAGTGGTGCGTCTGGCCGGGGGGCAGCCCGTCAGGCGGATGCACCACGCCGACGACGGCGTCGTACTGCTCTCTCGTCCCACCTTCGAAATCGTTGACGATCACGTATGCCATCTCTTCTCCTTGGTCGGTTCGTGTCTGCCGGCGAGTATCGCAAGGCGCGCAAAGTGCGGGGCTTTGCCATTCTGTTAACGGTTCTTTAGCGTTGTGTTAGCGGTTCCTTGCATACTTGCTTTGACAGCGATCGACAAGCAAGGGGAATCACATGGAAGTCAACACAGCGCAGGGACTACAGGTAGGCGGCCGCGAGCCGAAGGCCCTCCTCCTGACGGACGGGACGCGACTCGCGCTCGAGGACGAGGGCCCGGGCGGCCGAGCCGACTGGATGCTGCTCGGGGACGACGGAGCCAACGACCGCGAGCTGAGCGTCAGGGACGCAATCAGGATCGCCGGCGACCAGCACGCCGACTACGTCCGGATCAGGACCCGGTCGGAGGTTGCCTGGCTACGACTGGTCTCAGAGTGGTTCGAGCAGGAGGCGCGACGTCTCGACGGTCAACTCGGCGATTCGTCATAAACGGCCGCCACAAACACCGCGGCCGGACAGAAACGGCCGCCACAAAAAGGGCGGCCGGATCTAGCGGCCCAGGCGCCGGCGCCAGTCGCGGGCATTGAAGAAGTCCGTGATCTTCCGCAGCTGCTGTCGGCGCTTGGCCGTATAGGGGAAGTACAGCGGCTCGCGCTTCGTCGCGAACCGGCTGATCACGATCGACTCGGGACGGACGAACTTCTTGATCCCGTACTCGCCGTGGCGGAAGCCGATGCCCGAGTCCTTCCAACCACCCATCGGGACGTCGGAGGCGAGGAAGCCGACTATGACGTCGTTGACGTTGGCGGTGCCGACCTCGAGTCGCCGTGCCACGGCCTCCGCCTCGCGCTTGCTCCCGAAGACCGAGGCGGCGAGCCCGTAGCGCGTGTCGTTGGCGAGGCGCACGGCCTCGTCGGCGTCCCGGACCTTCATGATCCCGACCACGGGGCCGAAGCTCTCGTCCCGCATGATCTTCATCGAGTGGTCGACGTCGGTGAGGATCGTCGGTGGATACCAATCGCCCTCACCCCCGAGTCGCTCGCCACCGGTGACGATGGTCGCGCCACTCTGCCGGGCATCCTCGACGTGGTCCTCGACGATCTCGGTCTGCGGAGGGAATGTCATCGCGCCGACGTCCTGGCCGTGCTCGCGGCCATCCATGCCCTGGTTGAGCTTCTTGACCTCCGCGGTGAAGCGCTGGACGAACTCGTCGTAGACCGGCTCCTCGACGTAGAGCCGCTCGACCGAGATGCAGACCTGTCCCGAATTGGAGAACGCGCCCCAGGTCGCCGCGTTGGCGGCCCTCTCGATGTTGGCGCTCTTCAGCACGATCATCGGGTCCTTGCCGCCGAGCTCGGCGCTCACCGGCGTCAGGGTCTCCGCGGCGCGGGCGAGAACCTTCTTGGCCGTCCGGTCGGAGCCGGTGAACTGGACGTAGTCCACCTCGTCGACCAGCGCGGAGCCGGTCTCTCCCATGCCGTTGACGACGTCGAATACGTCGGGTGCTCCGATCTCGCTCTTCCAAGCCTCGATGATCTCGGCGATGCCGAGCGGGGTGATCTCGGAGGGCTTGATCACGACGGCGCATCCGGCGATCAGCGCGGGGATTGCATCCCCGAGCGAGAGCACCAGCGGGAAGTTCCACGGGCTGATCACGCCGACGACGGGGAACGGCCGGTACTGCACACGCAGCTTCTTCACCTTCATCAGCGGTGAGTGCGCCGCCACGCGCTCGTCGCCGATGTACTTACCCGCCTTCTTGCCGTAGAAGTTGATCAGGTCCATCAGGTAGACGGCCTCGCCCGAGGCCTCTCCACGGACCTTGCCCGTCTCCCGCTGCATCGTGTCGGCGATCTCGTCTTGGTGGTCCAGGATCCAGTCGCGGAGCTTGTAGAGCCACCGCGCGCGCCCCTTGATGCCGAGTGCCTCCCAGGCGGGCTGGTTGGCGCGCACGCGGGCGACGGTCGCGGCCACTTCGGCAGCGCCGTCGAGGGGTACGTTGGCAATCACCGATCCGTCGGCGGGGTTGGCGACCTCGAAGCTCTCGCGCGAACCCGCGCTTTGCTCGGCGGCGGTTTTTGTGGCCGCCGTTTGTGGGGCTGTGTCGATGGCCATGCTCGCTCCCCTCGTAGACCGCTGGTGGAGCGGACTCTAGCGCGGTCTGGCTGGCTGGCCAGGGGGCCGGTTTCCAGGTCCCGTCCTCAGGGGCGCTGCTTGTGACGATCTGCACTCTCGACCGCTTGGAGCAAGCCCCGCACTCGATTTTCGACAGAGGGCCAAAGACCGCGTGCCTGGGCACGCCTAGCGTGGGGTGCGACAGCTGCCGGCGTCCTCCGGGGGGAGTCACCCGTGAAAAAAATCGAAGCGTTCATCCGCCATGAGGCGTTCGAGCCGATCCGCTCCGAGCTGCTCGACAAGGGCTTTCCGTCACTCTCGATATCCGAGGTGAAGGGGTCCGGCAGGCAGAAGGGGCTGGTCGAGGCCTACCGGGGCTCGTCGCTGACCGTCTCGGTGCGCCCGAAGCTCAAACTCGAGGTGGTCGTCGCGGACGGCGACACCGGAATCGTCGTCGAGACCATCATCCGGCACGCCCGCTCGGGCGAGATCGGGGACGGCAAGATCTTCGTACTGCCGGTCGAGGAGGCGATCCGCATCCGTACCGGCGAGGAGGGCGAGGTGGTCCTCCAGTCGCACTCCGAGGAGGAGATCGCCGCCGGGGCGGCGCACGAGGAATGACGATGCGCGAGCTCAGCACCCGCATGATCGAGGCCGTCCTGGACGGTGAAGGACTGCAGGGAGTGGCCGAGCTGGCCGCGGCGGAGGCCGGCGGCCCCGTGGCGATCGTCCTCCCGCCACGTGGCCTGGCGGCCCGCGCGCCGGGCGGCGGGGAGCTGAACGGACTGACCGAATACGCGAAGGCGCGGGTGGCCGAGACCGAAGCCGCGGCGCCTGACTCCGTCGCGCTGGAGCGCTCGATCGAGGCGGGTGGGCAGATCGTCGGGGTCGTCCTGCTGCTCGTGGGAGAGTCCCCGGACGGCGAGGCGCCGGTGCTGGTCGACCGCGAGGAGGTGCTCCGGGCCGCGGCGCTGGCGGCGCTCGCCGAGGTGGCCGTCGCCGATGCGCGTGAGGACGCCGAGCGAAAGATGCGGGGCGGGTTGATCGAGGAGCTGCGCACGCGCGAGATCGACACCGCCGAGGCAACCAGCAAGGCGGCGAGGCTCGGCTGTGATCTGGCGCGCGGCGCGATCGCCCTGGTGGCTCAGATCGAGTCCGCCAGCCCGAGCCATGCAACGGCTCTGGTCGAGGGCGAGTACGAAGGGTCGCTGGCGGAGCTGGCGGATGGCCGGCTCTACGCGATCCTCCCCGGCCGCGGCGGCGACGACGCCCCGGAGCGGACCCTGCAGGTCGCGGGAAGGATCGCCAACCGGCTGCGAAAGCTCGGTCCCGCAGCAGTCTCGTCGTTCTATCCCGATCCCGGCGAGCTCCACCGTGCGATCAAGGAGGCGGAGCTGGTCCTCGACGTGATCACCCGGGAGCCGGAGATCGCGGAGGCGCTGGAGGAGGGCATCGCCGCTAGCGGCGTCTACCGGCTGCTCTTCCGTGCCCTGATCTCGGATCCCGACGAGGTGCGGAGCTTCTACCGCGACACCGTCGAGCCCCTGGTCCGCTACGACAACCAGTACCGCTCCGACCTCCTCGGCACCCTCGAGGAGTATCTGGCGAGCGACTGCAACATGAACGCGACTGCGCGTGCGATCTTCGCGCATCGCCACACCGTCGCCTACCGGCTCGAGCGTGTGAAGGAGCTGACCGGGCTCGACCCGCAGATCTCCGAGGACCGCGAGCGACTCGGCCTCGGCATCAAGGCCTACCGGATCCTCGCCCCGGCGCTGCCCCGTTAGATCCGGCCGCGGTGTTTCGTGGCGGCAGTTGGAGTGGTCCGCCTATTTAGACTGGTCTCGGATGCTTCGGACGCGCGCGGTTGCGGTGCTGGTGATGACGGCGGTCCTGATCGCCGGGATCGGTTGCGGCTCAGGCGCCGGCCCCGATTCCTCCAGCGCGAGTGTCACGTCGAGTGGTCCCGGCCGGGCGAGTGCGGCCAAGCGGCACAAGCGGCCCGCGGCCTGGCCGACCTACCACGCGAATCTGGCTCGGACGGGAGTCGACACCACCTCGCCGGCTCTCGGCGCCTTCCACCGGACCTGGAGCAGGCAGTTCGACGGGCTTCTCTACGCAGAGCCCCTCGCCGTCGGGAGCCGTGTCTATGTCGCCACCGAGAACAACACCGTCTACGCGCTCAATGCCCGCAGCGGGCACGTCGCCTGGAAGCGCCACCTCGGCACCCCGACGCAGGGCTCGACCCTTCCCTGCGGCAACATCGAGCCGGTCAGCGGGATCACGGGAACGCCCGCGATCTCGGGCGGGACCATCTACGCGGTCGCCTTCGTGAACGGCCGCCACGTGCTCTTCGGCCTCCGCCTCCACGGCGGCAAGGTCCGGCTCAAGCACAACGTGGACGCGCCCGGATCCGATCCCAGCGTGCACCAGGAGCGGGCGGCTCTCTCCGTCTCGAACGGCCGCGTATACGTCCCCTATGGCGGGTTGGCGGGGGATTGCGGCAACTACAAGGGCAGGGTGGTCTCGGTGATGACCCGCGGCAAGCCGAAGCGACGCGTGTTCACGGTCGGCGTTCACCGCGAGGGCGGCATCTGGGCGCCGTCGGGGGCGGCCGTGGACGGCTCGGGCAACCTGTTCGTCGCCACCGGAAATGGCGACAGCTCTGGCTTCGACTACGGCAACGCCGTGCTCCGGCTCTCGCCGAAGCTCGCGCAAACCGACTTCTTCCGCGTCACCAACGCGGGGCAGGAGAATCAGACGGACAAGGATCTGGGCTCGGTGGGGCCGACCCTGATCAGCGGCGATCGCCTCTTCGCGATCGGCAAGGACGGCATCGGACTCGTCCTGTCCGCCGGCCACCTCGGTGGTGTCGGTGGCCAGCTGTTCAGCAAGGCGGTCTGCCTGGGAGGCGGCTTCGGCGGGTTGGCCTACCAGGCGCCGTTCGTCTATGTGCCCTGCAGCAACGGCCTGTATGCGGTCCAGATGAGCGGCAACTCGTTCAACGTCACGTGGCACACGGGGTCCTCCGCGGGACCGCCGATCGTCGCCGGCGGGGTGGTCTGGAGCATCGACAGCGGCGCCACCCTTCACGGCTACGCCCCGGACAGCGGCAGCCCGGTGGCGAGCGTCGATCTCGGCTCGGTGACGCACTTCCCGACGCCGGCGGCCGGCGGCGGGCGGCTGTTCGCACCCGCGGGCAACCAGGTCATCGCCTTCGCCGGGGTCTAGTTCGGTACCTGCTTGCGGTGTGGGATCAGCCGGTAGACCGAGCCCAGCGTCGGCTTGCCCTTGCGGGTCGGCCCCCTCTCGGTGATCACGTAGATGCGCCGGTCGGTGTCCTCCCCGATCGAGGTCAGGTACCGGGTCCCGAAGTTGAAGCTTCGCTGCTTCCCCGCGCCCCGGCCGGCCCGCGGCCGGAAGCCGTAGAGCTTGCCCGTGCAGTAGTCACCGAAGACGTAGTCCCCGTAGATCTCGCGTCCCCTGATCCGGGCGAGGTGGGGGTCGCGGACCACGAACCCGCCGGCGACCGCGCATCCCGGGCCGTGCCGGTAGGCGATCGCCGGCAGGACCGTGTCGCGGCGGGGAACACCGCCCCTGAAGGGGGCGAACGCCTCGTACGCCGGCCAGCCGAAGTTCGCTCCCCGGGAGCTCGCGATCGGCAGGTAGTCGATCTCCTCGTACCGGTCGTTTCCGACGTCGCCGATGGCGATCGTCCCCGTGACCCGGTCAAACGAGAACCCCCGCGGGTTACGCAACCCGTACGCCCAGATCTCGTCGCGGCCCGGCTTTCCCACGAACGGGTTGTCGGCGGGGATCGAGTACCCCGCCCCGGTCGGGTCGATGCGCAGGAGCTTGCCGAGCAGCAGCTGAGTGTTCTGCGCGTTGCCCCTCGGATCCCCCGCCGGACCGCCGTCGCCGGTGCCGATGTAGAGCTGTCCGTCGGGGCCGAAGATCATCAGTCCCCCGTGATGCGCCGGAGTTGGTTCCGGGATGCGAAGGATGGGCTGGCCCGAGCCCCGGTCCGCCACGAGTGGATCGGCTGCGCTGCGGCTGTACCGCGACACCACCAACGCGTCCCGGTGGTCGGTGTAGGCGACGTAGAAGACCCCGGTCCTGGCGTAGTCGGGCGGGAACGCGACCGACGCCATTCCCGGGTCGCCCTTCACCCCATGGGCCTTGACGAGCGAGCGGATGTCGAGGAACGGCCGCCGCTCGAGATGGTCGTTGGAGATGACCCTGACGGCGCCGCCCTTCTGCACCACGTAGAGCTGCGAGCCGGGCCCTGGTGGCTGAGTCAAGTAGACGGGGTTCTTGAGCCGCGCGATGCGCTCGAGGGCGACGAACTTGGGACCGAGGGTCCGCTGCTGATGCCTCGTCAGCCCGACGGTCGCCGCCGCGATCGCGACGAGCGTGGCGATGAGGGTCTCGATCCGGCGGCGGTTGAGGGCGAGCGGCATGGAGGGTTCCCCGGGCGACGGGGCGCCCAGGTTATTGAGAGCCCGCTCCCGCGCCGAGCGCTATTGCCCGTTGTTGAGCTGTGACTTCTGCTTTTGGGTGCCGGCCTGGCCGATGATGTCGCTCGGCGTGATCGGCACGACCTTCCCCGCGTCATTCACCCGGGTCTGTGGCGGGGCACTGGAGATCCGCACCACGAATTCGCCCTCCGGCACCGAGCCGTCGGCGGTGACCGCCTTGGCCTTGCCCTCCAGCCCGGCGGCGACGCGGTAGTGGACCGTGTAGGTCCCCGCCTGGACTGGGGTGACGTTCCAGACGATCCGCTTGGTCTGTTTCGCGCCGAGGGCGCCGAAGGCGTAGGTGTCGGTCTGTGCCGCCTCGGCGCCGGCGGATGCGGTCTGGCCCTCGAGCTTGGGAAAGCCCGCCTCCAGGATCCAGACGGGCCTGAATGGAATCGCCAGTCCCGCCTGCTCAGAGCGGACCGAGAACGAGCCCTGGGCCGTGGGCAGCTCCTGGGACGCGCTCGATGTCCCGGTGCTGGTCGTGCCCGTCGTCGACGTCCCGGTGTTGCCCGTGCTCGCGTTGGAGGTCGTGAAGATCGTGATCGCCAGGTCGGGAATCGTCTTGTCACCGGAGTTCGCCACCGCCAGGGTGAGGTTGGTGTTCTGGGCGAGCTGCTGCTTGCTCGCGAAGTCGGCGCTGACGATCTGCACGGGGAAGTTGCCGGAGGGCTCGTTGGCGTCCTGGCGGGTGCCGCCGCACGACGCGATTCCCGCTGCCAGGAGCGCCGCCAGAAGCCCGGTCCCGATCCGTTTGCGGGCCCTTAGGGGACGGGCTGTCGAAGCGCTCTCCTCCAAAGGCGCGGGCAACATACCACGCACCCTACCCTCGCCAACCCGGCTGGGTATCGCCAGTTCCGGGGATTTCTTGCCTACGGGCGGCGGTGATGGTTGTGGGTGGCGAACGGCGGCCCCATCAAATAGTCTTTCCGATGCGCTCATTCGGCGGCGGTGTTTTGGTCGCCGGTAGATGAGGGTGCGGGGCCGCGGCCTCCACAAGGGGGACGGCTCCGGAGGAGAGAGCCAAAATGGTCAGATCCGTAGCCGACAGGGCATTCCTCCCGGCCAAGTCTCTATTCGAGCAGGTCGGGGACATGATGATCCTGACCGCCAAGACGATTGTCTCGGCGATCCGTCCTCCGTACCCCTACGGCGGCGAGTTCATCGGCCAATTCCTCTTCGCCCTCCAGCTCTGCTGGTTCCCGATGATGATCTCGACCCTGGCCTTCGGGTTCGGCGCGCCGGGCCTGCAGGCAGCCAACTTCCTGTCGCTGTTCGGGGCGCTCGACCGGCTCGGCGGCTTCTTCGTGCTTGCCTCGATCCGGGAGTTCGCCCCCTTCGTGACGGCTGTGGTCGTCGCCGGCGTGGCCGGCACGGCGATCACCGCGGACCTCGGCGCGCGGAAGATCCGCGAGGAGCTGGACGCGCTCCAGGTGCTCGGCGTCGACCCGATCAAGAACCTCGTCGTGCCGCGCTTCCTGGCGCTGATGCTGATCACGGGCCTGATGGACATCTACGCGCTGATCTTCGGCATCGTCGGCGGCATCGGCGCCGAGCTGCTCTACAACGAGCCGCTCGGCGGGTTCTTCGCGACTCTCTTCAACAACGCCTCCGTCACGGACCTCTGGGGGTCGGTCCTGAAGACGACCTTGTTCGGGGCGATCATCGCGATCGTCTGCTCCTACAAAGGGATGACTGCGTCCGGAGGCGCCGAAGGGGTGGGCCGCGCCGTCAATGAGGCGGTGGTGATCGCCTTCATGGGCGTGTTCGCGTTCAACTACGTCTTCACCCAGACGCTGCTCGCGACGCATCCCGAGCTCCAGGTGATCAAGTGAACGCAGGCTGGCTGGCGGTCCCGCGTGGCTGGCTCAACTCGATCGGGGAGATCTTCGGCTTCTCCACCCGCGTGGCCGGCCTGGTCTACACCGGGCGCGTCTTCCAGTTCTTCGGCGAATTTCTCCGCCAGACCGGCATCCTGATCCTCGGCTCGACGATCGTGATCTGGGGCCTCGTCTTCATTCTTGGCCTCCAGTGCGGGATCGAGGGCGCCTACTTCAACCGCTCGGTCGGTGCCCCGGCATACGCGGGGGTGTTCGCGGCCTGGTGCGACCTCCGCGAGGTGATTCCCTACGCCTTCGGCTACATGCTCGCCGCCAAGGTCGGCACCGGAATCGTGGCCGAGCTGGGCGCGATGCGGATCTCCGACGAGATCGACGCCCTCGAGGTTATGGGCGTCCCACCGGTCACCTTCCTGGCGGCCACCCGGCTGCTCGCCGCCTGGGTCGCCTTCCCCTTCATGTACCTGGCCGCCGTCGGCATCGGCTACTTCGCCAGCTGGCTCGCCGTCGTCGAGCAGATCGGCGACGTCTCCTCCGGCGGTTACTTCCTGATCTTCTGGATGTTCCAGAATCCGCCCGACCTCTTATTCAGCCTCATAAAGGGCATGGTGATGGCGACCGTCATCGTTCTCGTCGGCTGCTATTACGGCTACACGGCATCCGGCGGACCGGTGGGCGTCGGCACCGCGACCGCGAAGTCGATGGTGCTCAACATCGTGCTCGTCCACATCATCGGAATGATGGGAACCCTGGTCTTCTGGGGAGCTAACCCGAGGGCCCCGATTGGCGGGTGAGGCGGCAACCTGCGCAGCCCGCGATTGCCCCTGCCTAGAATTACTGGAAACGTGCAAGGAGGAGTGACAGTTGGCTGAACCGAAGAAGAGCACCCCACGCCGGAAGGCCGGGACGACGTCCAGCCGCAGCTCAACGGGCCGCTCGAGCTCGAGCCGCTCCACCACCAAGCGCAGCACGACCCGGCGCGCTCCCGCGCGGGCCAAGGCCCCCGAAGCAACCGCTGACGCCGAGGCGGTCGAGCAGGGCGATCCGCTCGCCTCGCAGGGCTTCGGCGAGGAGGACTTCTCCCGGCGCGACTACATCATTCCCGGCGTCGACGCCGACGATCCCGACCCGTACAAGTGGCACACGGGCAGGAAGCGTGATCACGGCGGGGAGGACGCAATCGAGATCATCGATCTCGTCAAGCAGTTCGGGCGCACCCGCATCCTGAACGGCTGCAACCTCGGGCTTCCCGACAACATGATCTCGATGGTGCTCGGCCCGTCCGGCACCGGCAAGAGCGTGCTGATCAAGCACATCGTCGGGTTGCTCTATCCGGACTCGGGGGACGTCCTGGTCCACGGCGAGTCGATTCCGAACATGACCGACGACGAGCTCTTCGAGGTGCGCAAGAAGTTCGGCCTGCTCTTCCAGGACGGCGCGCTCTTCGGCTCGATGAACGTCTACGACAACACCTGCTTCCCGCTCCGCCAGCACACGGACAAGAGCGAGGAGGAGATCGACGAGATCGTGACGCGGCGACTGCGCGAGGTGGGGCTCGCCGAGGCGATGTACAAGATGCCGAACGAGCTCTCGGGAGGGATGCGCAAGCGGGCCGGGTTCGCCCGCGCCCTCGTCCTCGACCCGGCGATCGTCATGTTCGACGAGCCGGACTCGGGCCTCGACCCGGTTCGCACGGCGCTTCTCTGCGAGCTGATCCGCGAGGTCCACGAGGAGAACGGCGGCTGCTACCTGGTGATCAGCCACGACCTCGCGACCGCGCGGCGCATCGCCGAGTTCCTCGCCGTCCTCTGGAAGGGCAAGATCGTCGAATCGGGCCCCGCGGACGAGCTCTTCAACTCGAAGAACGAGTTCATCCGCCAGTTCCTCAACGCGGACGTCAAGGGCCCCCTGGCGATGGACTAGGCGACGCCGAGGACGGCGCGTCTCTGCGTCCTCGGCCTCGCGTCTCGCTCACGCACGACTTAGTGCGCTCGCTTCGCCGCGAGGCCTGCGTCCTTGACCTGCACCGTCCTCGACGCCGCCGCTACCGTGACCATGATGGCCGTGAAGCGCATCACCGACGACGATGTGCTTTCTGCGCTCGTCGAGCGAGCCGGTGATGGGTTTTGCCTGATCGCCGACTTGCTCCCTTCATTGCCGAAGTTGGGTCATGCCGACCGGCGCCGCGCCGTGAAGCGGGCGGTCAATCGGGGTCTGGTGATCGAGCGGCGCGGGCCGGACGGCCGAATGCACGTCGCCCTGGCCAGCGAGGGCTGGCGCCAGCTCCGCGCTGCTTAGGCGGCGCGATCTTCACATTTGCTCCCTAACCTGCGCCTCGTGACAGCGGGGAGATTCTTCGAGCGGGTCGCCGGCATCGCCGTGCGCTGGCCCTGGCTCGTGATCGCACCGATCGTGGTGCTCACGGGGGTCGGTGTCTTCGCGGCCACCCAGCTCAAGACGAACGCCGGGACCGACACGCTGGTCAGCAAGGGCTCCGCCGAGTACAAGGCGACTCAGGAATTCCATCAGAAGTTCGGGGACGAGCCCGTGGTCGTCCTGGCGAAGGAGGACCTCCGCAAGCTCGTCCTCACGAAGGACCTGGAGCCCCTCTTCGAGCTCGAGGAGTGCTTCGCCGGAGGGACCCAGCTGGCCGCCTCGCTGCCGCACCGGAAGAAGCAGCCGCTGCCGCCGGTCTGCGACCAGATCGCGAAGCTGCACCCGAGCCGCTCTGTCTTCGGGCCCGGGACGTTCCTGTACCTGAGCGTGGCCGGGATCCAGCAGGCCCTGCAGGGGCAGATCGGCGGCGCCAGCCAGGCCGCTCGGGCGGCCGGGCAGCAGGCCGCTCAGGCGGCAGCGAAGCGCGGAGCCTCGTCCGCTCAGCAGCAGCAGGCCGGCAACGCGGCGGCCCAGCAGGTGCTCAGCCAGTTCCAGGGCCAGCTCATCCAGGTGGCGCTCAGGTACGGGATCACCTCGGTCCCCCGGCTGGACGACCCGAACTTCGTCAGCCGCGTCGTCTTCGACCAGTCGAAGCCGGCCGGGACGCCCAAGGAGCGGTTCGGCTACCTCTTCCCCAACAAGGACGCCGCGCAGATCATCGTCCGGCTGCGTCCCGACATGACGGACGCGGAGCGCCACCAGGCGATCGGCCTCTTCCGTCAGGCGGTCTCGAACCCCCGCTTCAAGCTCAGCGACGGCAGCTATATCGTCACGGGCGCTCCGGTGGTCGTCGATGCCGGTGCCCGGGAGCTCCGCAACCAGACGCTCCTCCTCCTCGGAGTCGCCGGCCTGGTGATGGCGCTCACCCTGCTTCTCATCCTGCCGCGCCCGCTGCGGCTGCTCCCGCTTGGCGTTGCGGTCGCCGCCGGCTCGATGACCCTCGGCCTGGTGGCCCTGTTCGGCGGCTCCCTGACGGTTGGAGCGATCGCGATGCTGCCGGTCCTGGTTGGGTTGGCGGTGGATTACGCGATCCAGTTCCAGGCACGCTTCAACGAGGCGCGGGCCGAGGGGGCGCCGCCCGGCCGGGGCGTGGCGCTCGCGGCGGCGGGTGGCGGCCCGGTGATCGGTGCGGCGTGCATCGCCACGATCGCGGGCTTCGCCGTCTTCCTCCTTTCGCCGAGCCCGCTGGTGCGCTCCTTCGGGCTGCTGCTCGTGATCGGGATCGCACTCGCCTTCGTGGTGGCGTTGACCGGCGGCCTGGCGGCGCTCGGGCTCTCTGCCTGGCGCGGCGGCGAGCCGAGTCAGGCCGTCCGGCCCAGCCGAACCCTGGGAGGCGTCCCAGCCCGGCTCCAGTCGGTCGGGACCGCCGCGATCGCGATGGCCATCGCCAGTCCCAGGCGTGTCTTGGCGGCTGGGCTGCTCCTGGCGATCTGCGGATGGGCGGCGAGCGCCGGGACCAGCGTGGAGACCGACATCCGCGACCTCGCCCCGCCGCACCTGGCGGCACTCCAGGACCTGAACGAGCTCGAGAAGCAGACCGGGATCTCGGGCGACGTCAACGTGACGATCAAGGCCCAGGATCCGACCGCCCCGGCGGTGATCAACTGGGCGGAAGCCTTCCAGCAGCGCGTACTGGCCCGCCACGGCTTCTCGGGTGCCAACCCGAGCTGCGCCCACGCTCAGATCTGTCCCGCCCTCTCGCTGACCGACTTCTTCGGCGGCGCCAGCGCATCGTCCAGCTCGACGTCGGGCTCGACGGGAGGGCAGACGAGTCAGGGCGCGGGGGACGTCCACGCCCTCGTCCAGGCGCTGCCCTGCTTCATCTCCCAGATCGTGATCAGCCACCAGGGCGAATGCGGCCCCGCGACGGCAACGACGCCGATCGGCGACACCGCCGACATCGCCTTCGGCATCCGGGTCCAGCCGCTCTCGGACCAGCAGAAGCTGATCGACGACATCCGCTCCCAGATCAACCCGCCGGGCGGCCCCGCGCCGCCCGCCGGCACCACCGTCCAGCTGGCAGGCCTGCCGGTGCTCGCAGCTCAGGCGAACACCGACCTCTCCCACAGCCGCTGGTGGCTCCCGCTGGTGGGCCTCGCTGCCGTCGGTCTCGTCCTGGCGGGGGTCTACCGGTCGGTCCGACGCGCCATCGTCCCGCTGATCCCGGTGCTGATGGCCACCGGGTGGTCGGGGCTCGTCGTCGCGGCGCTGGGCGTCTCGTTGAACCCGATGTCGGCCACGCTGGGGGCGCTGGTGATCGCGATCGCGACCGAGTTCAGCGTGATCCTCTCGTCCCGCTACGCCACCGAGCGCCACACGGGGCTCTCGATGGGTGAGGCCCTGCGGCGAACCTATCTGCGCACCGGACCCGCGGTGCTCGCCTCCGGCGCCACGGCGATCGCTGGCTTCGCGGTCCTCGCGATCGCCGGGCTGCCGCTGCTCGACGACATCGGCCTGATCTCTGTTGCGCCCGTGCTCCGCGACTTCGGCCTGGTCACCGTCGTCGACCTGCTGGTGGCGCTGGCGGGCGTGATGCTGGTCCTGCCCGCGGCCGTCGTCTGGGCCGAGGAGGGCTTTCCGTTGCCCTCGCGCGAACGCCCGGTGCAGGTGGCTCCGGGCCAATCCGTTCCATAGGGGACGATGCCCACGTGGAGAACGGCGCTGGACGAGACGGCGGCTCCGGAAGGGAACCGAGCGAGCGCCCCCGCCGGGCGACGGTCTATTCGCTGATCGTCGGGATGGCGTTCCTCGCGTTGATCGCGATCGCCGGCATCAACACGATCTCCACCAAGAACAAGGGTGTGCTCGGCGCGAGCCCCGAGGGGGACATGCCGCTGGCGCAGTTCGCCGTCCCGAACGCGCGGACAGGGGCCAGCGGCGACGCCAACATCGCCCAGGACAATTGCGACGCGGCGCGGATCCCGTGCCCATCCGGCAGTCAGAGAACGCCGGCCTGCCGCGTCGACGTGCCGGGTGCGCTCCGGGTCTGCGATTTCTTCAACAAGCCGCTCGTCCTGTCGTTCTGGTTCACGCGGGGCGGGGACTGCGAGAACCAGGAGGACGTCTTCGAGCGCGCCTACCGCAAGTACTCCGGCAAGGTCAACTTCCTGTCCGTGGACGTGCGCGACAGCGCCTCGGACGTCCGCAAGCTGATCGCTCAGCACCACTGGACGCATCCGGTCGGGCTCGACCGGGATGGAGCGCTCTCCAACCTCTACCGAGTCGGCGGCTGCCCGACCTTCGTCTATGCGTATCCGGGCGGGATCTTCCAGGCAACGTCGATCGGGCAGCTCGACGATCAGCAGTTCTTCTCCAAGGTCGACACCCTGATCGCCGCATCCAGGCGGAGGGCCGAGACACTGCGCTGATGGTCGAGTTGCCTGAGGAATGGGAGGTTGCGCCAGAGCCCGGCTGGATCGAGCCGGCGCTTGGGGAGGAGTTCCCGGGTCTATCGATCGTCTCGACGGCCATGGAGACGACGACCGGCCGGAGCCCCGAGGCGCTGAAGGAGCGGCTGCGGACCCTCAGCGACCGGATCGCCGGGGCGCAGGCGATCCAGCTCCGCCAAAAGCCGATCCCATGGGCGTACCGGGTGTTCTTCCGGCACATCGGACTCGACCCGGACACGACTCGGACGCCGATAGAGCAGCTGATCTTCGAGCGGATGCACGACGGCCAGTTCAAGAGCCGCAATCGGGTGGACGACGCGCTCACCATCGCCACGGTCGAGGTCGGCGTGGCCCTGAGAGCGTTTGACGCGGATCGCGTCGAGGGGCGCGTGGGCCTCCGCCTCTCGGTCGAGGGGGAGGCATTCGAGGGCCGGGTCTCGCCGCTTCCCGATGGAACGATCGTCGCAGCGGACGAGAAGCGCCCGCTCGGGATCCTCTTCGACCGAACGGCAAAGGGGAGGGGAGTGGCGCGAGGGACCAGCCGCGTGCTGCTCGTGGCGATCGGCGTGCGTGGGGTGCCCGACATAGCCATGGAAGAGGCACTGTGGGTGGCGGGCAGCGCCCTGCGGGCGTAGACTGCTGTCACGTTTTGAGGGTGCGCGCAAGCGCGACCCGTGTCTTTGAGCGGAGGCCCTGATGCCGGAGGAGATGCTCGAACGCCACGTTCTTCCCGAGGTGCAGATTGCGCCCGAGGAGTCTTTGGTTCCGCCGGCGCCCCCCGACGGCCTCGACACCGTCCTCTACGAGCACGATGCGCGAGACGCCCGCGCCGACCTCCGCCGCCAGATCGCCGCGATGGAGCTCGCCCTCGGCAGGCTGTTCGGATCGGCCTTCCCGCGCAAGGGCATCGACTTCGCGGTTCCCGGGATGGGTGGGCCGCGCCTGCTGTCGGTCGACGAGCTCGAGAAGGTGCGCGATGCCCTCCTCGGCCGCATCCAGGACGTCAAGGCCGACCTGCACGACTATGCCGCGGTCGAGGAGGCCAACCGGGAGCTGATCGAGGAGATGACGGCCGACCCGGCCTCCCACAAGTGGGTTCGCGTCTACAACGAGGACATCGGCGAGCCCGGCTGCAAGCACTGGCACGCCAAGCCGAGGTGGGGCCCGCTCGGCCTGCTGATGGGCTGGTGGCGGGTCAAGATCTCCTCCGGTTGTCCGTTAGCCGAGGGGCTTCGGCCCCCTGAGCCGCTGATGGCCACGAAGCGACAGCGCCGCAAGCGGCGACGACCTCGGACGGCTCGACCCGCCGGCCAAGCGCCACCGGCGACGCCGAAGCCGGCGGCTGCGCGCCGCAGGCGCGCACCTGGAGATCGTCCGCCGGCCCTCTGGGGTGACTTTCCCCTGACGGAGATCGTCATCTTCATCGGGCTCGTCCTGCTGGTCGTCGGGTTCTTCATCCCGCCGCCGCAGGGGTTCGTGATGATCGCCGTCGGCCTCGTCCTCGGCTCCCTGGCCGGCCTCGAGCTGTCGATTCGCGAGCATTTCACCGCCTATCGATCTCACACCCTGCTGCTTTCGGCGGCCGTGGGGGTGCCGATATTCGGCGCCCTGTTCGTCGCGACGAAGCTGAGCCCGGCGGTCTGTCTTGCCGCCGGGCTGGTGGCGTTCGGGGGCGCCGCCTGGTTCTTCACCTCGGCTTTCCGCCGCCGTTCCGGCGGCGCCCTCTATCGCTTCAGTGGCTGAGCCCCCCGCTCAACCCGGGCCCGCCGGCTAGTTCAGCCTGCTCGCGAGCTTCGCCTCGAGGGCGTGGACCAGGATCCTGCGCTGACGCTCGGTCAGGCTGCCGACCTTCTTGCCTTCGCTGAGGGCTGCCGAGGACAGCAGCTTGCGGGACCGGGCCCGCCCCCAGCGCCTCTGGCTGCAGAGAAGCTCGTTGAGGCTCATGCTCTCGGCCTCCCAGGGGGATTCGGTGATCACCTCGGTGACGGCGCGGCGCCCGGCGGAGATGTCCCGCTTCAGCGCGGCGCGGGCGAGGCGAACCTGGTTGGCGCGAGCCAGGGCCTCCATGCACTGGGAGGTACCTCGCTGTCTCGGCTCCGACTCGGTCCGAGGTTCGACGACCGTAGGTTCGATCCGCCGATGCGGAATGGACAGGGGGCGGGCAGGGGCAATCGTCGAAGCAGCGGACATCGGTATCTCCCTCCTGCTAAAGCCAGGATTTGGTTGGCGGGTTTGGTTGCGGCCGGCGTGCCCCAGTCGCTCGTTTTAGAGCCGGGGGAAGTGGACGGTCCTCTCCTGAATCTGTTCCCGTCCGCTCCCTGCCCCGGAAGCGCGCGGCGAGGGGGAACCTACAGGTCTCGCGCGCCGACGGTCAACACCCGAACAAACATCCCGTTCGCTAAGAGCAGATGTTTTGTCGGTGGCTTGTTTGCCCGTCCATCCAACGAGGTGAAACCGTACCCACTACCCAGGGGGTCGGAGAACAAAACGTACGATCAGCCGGCAGGTAGTTCTGGAAACCGGACCTTGACGTCGGCGATGATCTCCAGGGCGCGATCGAGTTGTTCGCGCTCATGGGTCGCCATCAGGCTGGTGCGAAGCAGCGCGCCGCCCGGCGGGACCGCGGGGTGGAGCGCGACGTTGGTGTAGACGCCTGCCTCGAACAGCGCCTTCCAGAGGAGGACCGCCTGCCAATCCTCCCCGACGATCACCGGGACCACCGGAGTGGTCGCCTCGGTCCCATCCGGGAGGGTCCCCGGCTCGACGACCTTGAGGCCGAGGTCGCGGAACCCCTGGCGCAGATATGCCGCGTTCTCGAGCAGGCGCGCCATCAGCTCTGGCCCCTCCGAGCGGATCACCCGCAGGGCCCCGAGGGCGGCACCGACGGCCGCCGGGACCGCTGCCGCGCTGAAAATGAATGACCGGGAGGAGATCCGCAGGTACTCGATCACCTCCTCGGAGCCGGCGATGAAGCCTCCGCAGGAGGCGAGGCTCTTCGAGAAGGTGCCCATCCGCAGGTCGACGTCGTCCTCGAGGCCGAAGAGCTCGCAGGCTCCGGCCCCTCTCTCGCCGAGCACGCCGACGCCGTGGGCCTCATCGACCATCAGTCTCGCCCCGAAGCGGCGGCAGAGCTCGACGATCGGCGGCAGGTTGCAGACGTCCCCCTCCATCGAGAAGACGCCGTCGACCACCACCAGCGTCCCGCTCCCCTCGGCGGCGGCCCGCTCCAGCATCGTCTCGAGCTTGTCCATCCGGTTGTGGCGGAAGGGGCGGAGGCGGGCGCCGGAGAGCTTGCATCCATCGAGGATCGAGGCGTGGTCGCCCGAATCGCAGATCACGGTGTCGCCGGGCTCCAGGATCGCGCTGATCGCGCCGAGGTTCGACTGGTAGCCGGTCGTGTAGACGATCACGTCCTCGGTGCCCATCCACTCGGCGAGCTCGCGCTCGAGCTGCATGTGCAGGGGCGTCGTGCCGTTGAGCAGGCGCGACCCTGTGACCCCGGTCCCGTACTGCTCGAGCGCGTCCCTGGCCGCCTGCTTGACGCGTTCGTCCGTGGTCAGCCCCAGGTAGTTGTTGGAGCCGAGCATGATCGTCTCGCGACCCTCCATCTCCACGACGGGCCCGGCCTGGGATTCCAGGATGCGGAAGTACGGGAGGAGGTCGCCCTGCTTGGCGGCTGCGAGCTGCTCCACCCGATCGTGGGTCCGGGCCTTTTCGAAGACGTCCACCGGTGAACCGAGGGTGCGCGCCGGCGCGACCCGTTTAACCGTGGAGTCGGACATGCCCTGGAAGTCTCGCACCTTGTAGGTTCCGCAGCCGTGCCAGGACCTCCAGAGATCCGGCCCGTGCAGGGTCGCCGCGAGCTCAAGCAGTTCATCAAGCTGCCGTTTCGGCTCCACCAGGGCACTCCATGGGTCCCGCCGCTGATCTACGAACGGCTGCAGTTCCTCAACAAGGAGAAGAACCCCTACTTCCAGCACGCCGAGGCCGAGCTCTTCCTGGCCTGGCGGGACGGCGAGGCCGTCGGGCGGATCACCGCCCAGGTCGATCGCCGCTGGGACCAGTTCCAGGACGGCAGCGACGGTCAGTTCGGCTTCATCGAGGCCGAGGACGATCCGGAGACCTTCGCGGCGCTGATGGGTGCGGCCGAGGACTGGGTCCGCCAGCGGGGGCGCGAGCGCCTCGTCGGCCCGATGGACTTCACCACCAACGACGAGTGCGGCCTTCTGATCGAGGGCTACGACCTGCACCCCTACATCCTCGAGCCGTGGCATCCGCCGTACTACAAGACGCGGCTGGAGGCTCTTGGCTACGGCAAGACCATGGACCTCCTGATGTGGAACCTGGAGATGGGCGGGCTGAAGCAGGGGGACGCCTTCGCAGACGCGATCCATGAGGTCGCCGACAAGGTCGAGAGCGAGCACGGCATCATCGTCCGCAACATGGACAAGGGGGACCTCGAGGCCGAGATCGCCCGCTTCATGGAGGTCTACAACGCGGCCTGGGAGAAGAACTGGGGCTTCGTTCCGATCACCGACGAGGAGATCGCCTTCCAGGCCACGAACCTGAAGCAGATCCTGGACCCGCGGTGGGCGTTCATGGCCGAGCGCGACGGCGAGATCCTCGGCGCCGCCCTCACCCTGCCGGACATCAACCAGGTGACCAAGAAGATGAACGGGCGCCTGCTGCCCTTCGGCTGGCTCCGCTTCCTGCTCGGCAAGGGCAAGATCGACCGGGTGCGCGTCTTCGCCCTGGGCGTCAAGCCCGAGTACCAGCACACCGGGATCGCCGCCCGCTTCTACGTGCGACACATCGAGACCGCCGCGGAGGTCGGTGTCAGCGGCGGCGAGGAGGGCTGGATCCTCGAGACCAACGAGCCGATGAACCGCGCCATGGAGGGCATGGGCGGGACGATCGTCAAGCGCTACCGGTTGTACGAGAAGCGGCTCTAGCTCGCCCGTAGGCGCCGCCGGCCGGAAGGGGTCTTGACGTGCCCTTAGGATGCGATCGATGGCCGATGAGATCGTGAAGGAGGAAGTGGTGGAGGCGGAGCCGGTCCGGCCGCTGCCCGTCCGCGCGGAGGGCCGGACGATCGAGCTCTGGGGCCGCGAGGTCGGGCCCCTTGCCGTAGCAGCCGCCGGAGGTGCGGCCGCCGGCGTCGCGGTCGTCGCCGTGGCGCGAGCCGCGCGCGCGCCCAGGCGCCCACCGCGCCGGGGCCTCTTCCGGCGCCGCGAGAAGGTCGTCGCCAGCCGCAGCTTCCTGGTCGACGTTCACGTCCTGGGTCGGTAATGGTCATCGAGGAGCGCGTGCTGCCGCGGTGGCCGTATCGGCTCCCGCGCGGCAGTGGCGGCGACGGGGTGGTGCGAACCCGCGGCAACGTGCTGGAGCGGCTGCTGCACGTGGCTCATTCGCCCGTCCGGGTCAGGGCCTGGCGCACCCGCGAGGGCTACGTCCACATCCGGGCGGAGTCGGTCGACCCGGTGCTGGTCGAGCACCCGATCGCCCTTGAGGGCGCTCCCTCGCCGGAGGAGGCGCCACCGGCCGGGGAGGCGGAGCTCGGCGTAGCTCTGGAGCGGATGCGCTTCTCGCTGGCGGTCGAGGACGACATGGGGGAGTTCTTCGAGGCCTTCAAGCGGGATCCGCTGCTCGGCCCGACCATCCACCACAAGCCCTGGGTCAGGCCGCGCCGGCGCCCCTGGCCCTGGGAGGCCCTCTGCTGGGCGATCACAAAGCAGCTGATCGAGACCTCGCGCGCCGCCGAGATCCAGCGGCGCATCGTCCGGCGCTGGGCTCCCAGCATCACGCTCGCCGCGTCCTCAGCTTTGCTTCCGGGCGTGCGAGGGCAGCGGAAGAGGGACCAGAGCCGGCCCTTACGCGACGTCCCGTCGGCGGCGGTGATCGCCGGGCGGGCGCCGGCGGAGCTCGCCTCGATGGACCTGAGCCAGGGTCGCTCGGTCGCGATGGTGCGCTGCGCGCGGGAGGTTGCCCGCGGGCGAGCCCGGCTCGACGACCCTGATTGCGACCGCCGGCTGCTGGAGATCGGCGAGATCGGGCCGTGGACGATCCAGTGCCTTGGCCTTGCCGGTCGGGGCGACCCGGACTCGCTGCCGGCGGGCGACCTCGCCTACGTCAAGCTGGTCGGCCACCTCGCCGGGCTCGGGCGCCGGGCCACGGTCGAGGAGGTGGAGGAGTACTTCGCGCCGTACGCGCCGTTCCGCGGCCTCGCCGGCACCTACGCGCTGGTCGGCTGGCACAAGGCGATGGGAGCCGGGCCGCCGGCCCGGCTTGCGGCCTAGCGTCGTTTGCCGAGGCAGCTCGAGCCGGACGGCGCCCTACGGCAGCAGCTCGTCGGTGAGCACGTCGCTCGTCCGCGGCGCGGACGAGATCAGATCGTGCGCGGCCATCCATTCGGCGTAGGCGCGCCACTGAGCCGGGTCCATGTAGCCGTAGGGCCGCCCTTGGGTTCCGGCAAGCAGGGGCAGCGTGGCATTGACCTCCGCGTGGGTCTGCATCGGGTCCAGCCCCTTGCCGGCCGAGAGCACGGCATTGGCCGCCTCCTGAGGGTGGGCGATCGCGTAGGACGTACCCCGCGCCAGCGCGGCGATGAAGCTTCGGATGGCCTGCGGATGCTGATCGACGGTCGACTTCCGGGCGACCAGGACGAGCTCGTCGTAGGTGGGAACTCCGAGCTGATCGACCGGGACGATCCGTGGGTCGAGGCCACGCAGCCGCAGGTCGACTCCCTCGATGTTCCGGAACCCGCCCAGGATGGCGTCGACCCTGCCGCCGAGCACGGCCGGCAGCAGGTTGAGCCCGACGTTCACTTCGTTGGCGGCCGACGTGGGAAGGCCTGCCGCCTGCAGGATCGTCTGGAGGTAGTCGCTCTGGTACGGGATGCCCGCCGTTCCAACGGTCTTGCCCTGCAGGTCGGCAGCCCCGGCGATCCCGGCCTTGGGCAGCGAGATCAGCGAGGTGAGCGGCTGGTTGACGATGGCGCCGACCGCCTCCACGTCCAGACCCTTGTCCTGTGCCAGCAGGACCTCGGGTTCGTAGGAGACGGCCAGGTCGGCGCGGCCGGCGGCCACCTCCTTGATCGGGGCCGAGGGATCAGAGGGAACCTGCGGCTGCACGTCGAGCCCGGCCTGCCGGAAGAACCCGCGGTCGAGGGCGCTGTAGATCCCGACGTGGTCGGGGTTGACGTACCAGTCGAGCTCCAGCGTGAAGGGCTGGGGGTTGGTCGCGGAGCCCGTGGTCGCATCGCCGCCCCCACCGCAGGCCGCGAGTCCGATGCCCAGCGCCGCCGCCGCGGCGGCGGCGATTGTGAGCCGAGTCAGCCTTCGGACCCGCGTCACGTTCGCGTCACCTCTCCCTGATCCCAGGTCACCACCCGCCGCTCGAGCAGGGAGACGAGGGCGAACAGACCGATCGCCATCGCGGAGAGGACGACCACCGCGGCGAACGAGCGCGAGGTGAGGAGCTGCGCCTGGGCCTGGTTGATGAGGTGCCCGAGCCCAGAGCTCGAACCGACGTACTCGGCGAACACGGCCCCGATCACCGAGACAGACACGGCGACCTTCGCGCCGCTGAAGGCGTATGGCAGCGCGGCGGGCGCCTCGACCCGCCAGAGGCGCTGGAGCCGCCCGGCGCCGAGCGCCCTCATCATCTTGATCAGGTCCGGGTCCACCGAGCGGAGCCCGTCGAGTGTGTTGACCGTGATCGGGAAGAAGCAGATCAGGGCGACGATCACCAGCTTCGGCGTCAGGCCGAAGCCGAACCAGACGACAAGGATTGGCGCGAGGATCACGATCGGGATCGTCTGCGAGCCGATCAGCAGCGGATAGACAGCCCGGCGGGCGGTGTCGGAGAGATGGATCAAGAGCGCGAAGCAGATGCCGGCGATCGCAGCGATGCCGAAGCCCAGCACGACCTCCTTAAGCGTTACCCATGCGTTGGAGCCCAGCAGGGAGCGGTCCTGCCACAGCGACGTCGCGATGTCGCTCGGCGCGGGAACCAGGAAGTCCTGGATGTTGAGGGCGTTGGAGATCAGGTCCCAGCGCGCCGCGAGCTCCCACGCGCCCAGTAGGACCAGGATCACCGCCAGCGGCGCCGCGTATTTGCGCACCCGGCTCACCGCGCCCCTTCCGCCAGGCTTCGAAGCGCGCGCTCCTTGAGCGCGGCGAACTCCGGCGAGGTGACCGCGGCCGGCCGGTCGGGCGCGCGTGGGTTGCCGATCTCGATGCGGTCGGCGACGCTCGCGGGCCGCGAGCTGAGCACGAGGACCCGGTCGGAGAGGTAGAGCGCCTCCTCCACGTCGTGGGTGACCATCAGGACGGTGTGCCGGTCCGGACCCAGCACCCCAGCGAGCCAGGTCTGCATCTCCGCGCGGGTGATCGCGTCGAGCGATGCGAACGGCTCGTCGAGCAACAGGACCGGGCGGCCCGCCATCAGCGTGCGGAGAAAGGCGACTCGCTGCCGCATGCCGCCCGAGAGCTCGTCCGGGCGAGACCCCTCGAATCCGGCGAGCCCGAGCCGCTCGAAGTGCTCTCCCGCCCGCGCCCGCGCGGCAGCCCGCGGAACCCTGGCGATCCGAAGCGCAAGAGCGGCGTTGTCGACGGCGGAGAGCCAGGGAAGCAGCAGGTCCCGCTGCGGCATGTACGCGCAGCGCTCGAGGCGCTCGCCGGCCCCATCATGACCGTCCACCGAGATCGAGCCGCTATCCGGCGGGCGCAGCCCTGCGACCAGCTCGAGCAGTGTGGTCTTGCCGCAACCGGAGGGCCCGACGATCCCGACCACCTCGCCCGGCTCGGCCTCGAGGTCGATCCGCTCGATCGCGCGCAGCTCGCCGAACGAATGTGCGACGCCACTCACCTCCACGGGCGCGCCGCCGACGGCATCCAGGGTCTCTGCGCCCGCTCTCGCAGTGCGGCCATCGACGGCCGCGTCCGGAGTGCCTTCGCGAAGTCTCGTCAACATGCTCCCTCCGCGCGCATTACCGCACAGGTTCAAAGGGTCAGCGGAGGGGAAACTTGTTCCGCTATCTCAGCCCGCACATCCCGCGAGCCCCCCTGTCGGGTGATCGCCCAGTCTACGGTGTCGGCCGTGGAGGTCGAGCGAAAGTTCCTGGTTCCCGATCCGCCGGACCTTGACGGGACCGAGACGGATGAGATCGAGCAGGGATACCTGGCGATCGGGGCCGGCGGCGAGGTGCGGGTTCGTCGCAAGGGCGAGAAGCTCGTGCTCACGGCCAAGCGCGGCTCGGGGCTCTCCCGGCAGGAGGCAGAGATCGATCTCGATCGCGAGCGCTTCGACGAGCTCTGGCCCCTGACCGAGGGCCGGCGCCTCCACAAGCGCCGTCACGTGCTCCCGCATGACGATCTGAAGATCGAGGTCGACGTCTACGAGGGCGCGCTCGAGGGGCTCGTCGTGGCCGAGATCGAGTTCTCCTCCGAGGAGGAGGCGCGCGGGTTCGATCCACCCGGATGGCTCGGAGAGGAGGTCACCGGCGACCGCCGCTACCTGAACGAGACGCTCGCCACGCAGGGCGCCCCAACAAACTGAGAATCCGGCTCTCCGGCGCCTCTATGCCGACAAGCCCAAGAAGTTCACGAATCGACTCGGGAAGCGCTTCCGGCGATCACGTTGACGAAGTTCTCGAGGTGCTTGGTCGTCCAGCACTCGAAGGCGCCGTCGCAGTAGGGCTCATAGGCGGCCATCACCGAGTCGCCGTAGTTCCAGTAGAGCTTCGGCTCAGGGTTGAGCCAGAAGGTGCGGCCCGCGTGCTCGGCGATCGCCCCGAACGTGGCGGCGTGCGGCTCGCGGCCGTTGGTGCGGGCGTCGCCGAGGACGATCACCGTCGAGCGCGGCCCCAGTTCCTCGGCGATCTCCTCGCCGAACTCGAGCCACACTCGTCCGTAGTCGGTGTAGCCCGACACATCGGCAACCCCGCCTTCAGACGAGACTCGTTCGGAGATCCTCCGGAAGTCCCGCTCGTGCTCGAAGATGTCGGTGACCTCTGAGATCCGCTCGATGAAGACGAAGCTCCGCAGCTTTCGGAAAGAGTCATGCAAAGCGTGTAGGACTGAGAGGAAGAACACGCTGGCGCTGCTCACCGAGGTCGATACGTCGCAGAGCACGTAGATCTCGGGCCGCCGCGGGCGCTTTGGCCGGTAGCGGAGCCGGAGCGGGACGCCGCCGGTCTCGAGCGACGCGCGCATCGTTCGGCGGATGTCGACGGAGCGGCCCCGGGCGCGGCCCCGCTGCTCGTGGCCGAGCGTCGCGATTCGCCTCTTGAGCTGAGCGACGGCGCGGTGGACGGCGGTCAGGTCCTGGGCCGGGCTGGTGGGCAGGGTGCGGTCGAGCTCGGCGAGCGGCCGAGAGGGCGGGAGCTTTCCGGTGCGCTCGATAGTCGCCCGCTCGAGCTCGCGGCGCAGATAGCGCTCGAACTGACGGATGTTGTCGGGATCGAGGGCCATTTGGTCGTCGTCGTTCCGCCGGCCGCCGGCCTGGAGGTCGAGCGCCCTGCGGATGCGCTGGACGTCCACTCCGATCACGCCCGAGCGCTCGCCCTGGCGGCCGAAGGCGGTCATCGCCAGGCGCGCCAGGTCGCGCATCTCCCCGTCATTCCCCTCGAAGATCGCGCGTCGGATCGCCTCGCGCAGCTCGTCGAGGTCGATCCGATCGCCCGACCCCTCGAAGCGCTCGTCCTCGATTCCGCGCTCCAGGGCCTCGGTCTCGGCGGCGCGGAAGAAGTGGCGGTCGAAGAGCAACTCGAAGATCCGGCGATCCTCCTGCGACTTCGCGATGGTCGCGGCCAGTGACTCCCGGAAGTCCCGCTGGTCGGTCCAGCTCACCTGTTCGAGAGCGGCGAAGGCGTCGAGGATCTCCGAGGTGCCGACCGCGACGCCCTCCGAGCGGAGGTCCTCGAAGAAGGCGAGCAGGCTGCCCGCGGTGGTGCTCACCAGATGGGTGACGCTACGGCGCTGTGCGCCTGGGGAGGGTGGGGGCCGAGCAGATCGGTGGACGCAGGGCGAAGCCCTAGCTGGCGGCAAGGGCGAGCCCGAGGACGCCGAGATGCGAAGGCCCACGCCGTCATCCAGGCGTGCATGGTCGTGGCGGCACCCATCTCACTAGCTCCCGGACGAGGCCGGTGGGGTGCCGGAGATGCCGCCGGTCACCCCGTTGCCCTCGAGCTTGACCGAGACCCGCTCGGCGACCAGGTCGATGTCGGAGCGGTGCTTGACCAGGATGCTCATCGACTGGTCAAAGGTCTCGCGATCGATGTCGTCCGCTCCGATCAGCAGCAGAGTCCGCGCCCAGTCGATCGACTCCGCGATCGAGGGAGGCTTCTTCAGGTCGAGCTGGCGAATCATGTGAACGATCTCGACGAGCCGGCGGGCCAGCCCCTCGTCCAGCTCGGGGGAGTGCAGCCGGACGATCTCGAGCTCCCGGTCCACCGAGGGGTAGTCGAGCCAGAGGTAGAGGCAACGGCGCTTCAGCGCCTCGGTCAACTCACGCGAGTTGTTGGAGGTGAGTACCACGATCGGCCGGGTGGTTGCCTCGATCACGCCGAGCTCCGGAATCGAGATCTGGAAGTCGGAGAGGACCTCGAGCAGCATCGCCTCGAACTCCTGGTCGGTTTTGTCGATCTCGTCGATCAGCAGGACGACGGGTTCCTCGGCGCTGATCGCCTCGAGCAGTGGCCGGGTGAAGAGGAAATCCTCACTGAAGATGTCTCCCCGGGTCCGCGCCCATGATCCCTCGGCCGCCGCCTCCGCCTCGCCGGATGCCTCGGCCTGGATCCGCAGCAGCTGCTTGCGGTAGTTCCACTCATAGAGGGCCTTGGCCTCGTCGAGACCCTCGTAGCACTGCAGCCTCACCAGCCGGCGGCCGGTCGAGCGCGAGAGCGCCTTGGCGAGCTCGGTCTTGCCGACGCCCGCCGGGCCCTCGACCAGGATCGGCTTGCCGAGTCGCTGGGCGAGGAAGGAGACGAGCGCGGCTGCCTCGTCGGCCAGGTATCCGACCTGGCCGAGCCCTTCGCGAACCTGGGCGACCGACTGTGGCTCGGAGTCCGGCATCTCGGGGATGATAGATAGCCCGTCATGCTCGCCATCGCCCTGCCCGACTCGCTCGGCCCATACGCCGTGCTGCTCGCCATCGGTTTCCTGACCGGCTGGTACGGCCAGGGCGCGAAGAACAACTGGATCATCGCGTTCGGGATCGTGCTGATCCTGGCCGCCATCGGCCTGCTCCAGCTGGCGATCGCCACCCACAACGGCAGGGCCCCGACAGGCTTTTGATGGGAGCCCTCGACGACGTCGACCTGACCAAGAAGCTCTCGCGCGACGAGGAGCAGACCCGGCTGGAGAGCGGCTGGCGGCGGCTGTCCCAGCTGCGGCTCACGCTCGGCGGGTTGATCGGCAGGGCGGAGCTGGGACCGCCGGTCTGCGCAATCTTCGAGGGATGGGACGCCTCCGGCAAGGGAGGCGCGATCACGCGGCTGGTCGCGCAGATGGATCCGCGCCACGTCCGCGTCGTGCAATTCGCCGCTCCCACCCACGACGAGAAGCGCCACCACTTCCTCTGGCGGTTCTGGCCCTCGCTACCAGGATGGGGAGGGATGGCGGTCTTCGACCGCTCCTGGTACGGCCGGGTACTGGTCGAGAGGGTGGAGGGATTCGCCACCCGCGAGCAGTGGATGCGCGCCTACGACGAGATCAACGGCTTCGAGCGGACTCTCGCGGACGAGGGGATGGTGCTGATCAAGTTCTGGATGCACATTTCCGACGAGGAACAGCTGAAGCGCTTCAAGCGCCGCGAGAAGGATCCGCTGAAGAGCTGGAAGCTGACCGATGAGGACTGGCGGAACCGCGAGAAGAGGGCGGAGTACACCGACGCGGTCGAGGACATGGTCGCCCGCACGAGCCATGAGCCGCACGCGCGCTGGCACCTGATCCCGGCCGAGTCGAAGCGCTATGCGCGAGTCGCCGTGCTCGAGACGGTGATCGAGGAGATCGAGGCCGGCATGCAGCGCCACGGCATGGAGCCACCGCCGCCCATCAAATAGCGCGAGGACGCGCTAAGCCCGACCCGTTAATCAGTCGGGCGCCTGCGGGCGCTTTGCTCGCTCGCTCGGACGCATGCGCAGGCCGGCGACGACGATGATCAGGGCACCGGCGAGGGCGACGAAGATCGCGTAGTGCAGGTCGTAGGGCTCATCTCTGCCGCCGAGCGTGAAGGGCGGGCGATCGAACATCCGGTAGACGACGATCCCCGCGGCCCAGAGCCCGGCAACCACGAACAGGCTCCACTCTCGGAGCGGGCGAGGTGGGACGTAGCCGCCACCACCCTGAAGCGCGAGGAAGGTGGTCGCCGCGGCGACCACGAGGAGTGTCCCCTCCGCCCAGCTGAAGCCGCCGATTCCAGTGAGGACGAGATCGTTGGAGATCGGCGACTGGTACCAGGGGAGCAGCAGGCTGAACACCATCACTGCGGCCCCGATCACGGCGATGCGCTCGTTGCCGCCCAGGCCGCGAAGGTCTCGGACGAGGTTGCGCGGCAGCGACCTCGCGATCTCAGTCGAGCGGCTCGCGGCCACCGTAGCCCGCCTCCAGGTCATGCCAGAAGCCCACGTCGTCCTCGCCGAGCTCCCAGCAGAGGTAGACCTCGCGCCCGTCGATCATCGCCGGGAAGTCGACCAGTCCGCGGTCTATGTCGCGAAGCACGATTCCGGACTGCTCGACGGTCTCGAGGAGCCGCCTGACCTCGAGAAACGCGACCCCGACCTGCTTCCCCTCCTCGCCTCCGCCGTTCGCCGGCGCGGCCTCGGACAGGGCCTCGTGGGCCTCGGTGTCGGTGAGCTCGTCCTTCGCGTCCTGGAGTTGGCCGAGCATCGCGGTCAGCTGGGGCAGCAGCGAGTTCGCCTCCGCCCTGGTGAAATGGCGCTCGTAGACGAGCCCGGTGCCCTCTTCGCTCACGCGCGCGCCGCGGTCGTCTGTTCGGCGGCGGTTTTTGTGGCCGCCGTGGATTTGAGGCGCTCGCGAAGCAGATTCGCATCGGCTTCGCCGATGGTTCGCAGCTGGCCCTGGAAGGCGAGGTGCCAATGGTCGGGCGGCCACTTGCGCACGTGCTCGAGATCGGTGGCGAGCTGCTCGGCTGGGACGAACTCTTCCTCAGGGAGAACGAGCACCGGCTCGGCTTCGACGCGCCAGGGATAGATCTCAGGCTTTTGATCCGGCGGCGGTTTTTGTGGCCGCCGCTTGATGCCAGGCCAGATTCGGGTCCGGTCCTCGAACATCTCCGACCTCACCCTGGCGAGGCCGCCGAATGCCTGGACGCCGGTGACGTAGAAGAAGACCTCGTCGCCCGGCTCGAACTCCTCGGCCTGACGACGGCGGCGCTCCTTGAAGCCGATCACGTCGAAGCCGCGCTCGACGTTGATCCGGAAGTTCTCCAGGGACCCGGTGAGGATCCAGCTGGTTGGGCCGTCCGCGGTCACGGCACGATTCTATTTGGCGCCGGCGTCCTCGCGGAGGGGCGCGACCGCCCGCCGGAGGCCGTCCAGCGACTTCTCGACCGTGCGTCTCAGAAAGCTCTTGGTGTGGAAGGCGGCCATCGCGCGACCCTGAATGCCACGCTTCGCCTCGATCGGCTCGACGCCCAGCTCGAGCTCGGTGAAGGTGCCTCCCTGGGCCTCCGTGAGGAGCCAGTGCGAGTAGAAGCCGGAGACCTGGCACTGCATCTTCAGCTCGCGCATGTCCTCCAGCTCCTCAACCCTGAACGGGGTGGTCGCCTTCAGCCCGAGCGGACCGCGGGCGGTGACGTCAAAGGTCGATCCCTTCTCGATCGAAGCCGGCCCTCCGGTCACCGCGATCACGTCCTCCGCCCATTCGGAGGCTCGTGAGGGATCGGAGAGCATTGCCCATACGTCACTCACGGGAGCTTCGATCAGCGCCTGCTGCTTCCAGGCCGCCATCAGCCGCCCACCGGCTCCCGGGCACGGGCCGCGAGCGCCGGAGCACCCAGCTCCTCGTACTCGGCCGCGGCCTCGTCCAGGAGACGGGCGGCGGTATCCGGATCGGCCTCGAGCAGGAGTCGGCCCTGAACCGCCAGGCAGCGGGCGGCGTCGAGCGGGCGTCCCAGCCCCAGCCACCGCTCCCGGGCCTGGTCGATCTTCTCGGTCGCCTCCGCCGGGCTCTCTGCGACCGCGCCTGCGGCCTCGGCGGTGGCGGCCTCGCCGACGGGATAGTGCAGGCGGCTGCCGAGCCGGTCGGCTTCCTCCGCCGCCGCCCGAGCCTGATCGGTGCGGCCCGCGAGGGCCAGGACCACCGCGCGGGCCGAGATGGCCTCCACCGACTGCGCGATCAGGCCGGCCCGCTCACAGATGTCGAGGGCGCGGGTCAGCTCCGTCTCGGCGGCGGCAAGGTCGCCGCTCTCCCGCAGCGTGATCGCCAGCCAGTAGAGCGCGTTGAAGGCCACTTCGGATCGGCCGACCTGCTCGCCCAGCTCGTGGGCGCGGCGGAAGGACTTGGCGGCCTCATCCCAATCGCCGGCTCGCCAGCTGAGGACGCCACGCATCAGGTCGGGGAAGCAGAGCTTGCCGTGCAGGCCCTCGCGCTCGGCCAGGTGGGCGCTCGACTCGGCGGCGCGCTCGACCTCCTCCCAATCCGCGGCATCGACGGCCAGCTCGCCGAGCGAGGCGTGCAGCTCGACCTGTGACGGTAGATCCCCGACCTCCTGCGCGATCTCGAGCGCCTCTCGATACGCCGTGGCGGCACCCTCATAGTCGGCCTCGGAGATCTCCAGGTGGTAGCCGAGCGTGAGCAGGGCGCGCACCGCCTCCGCGCGGTCTGAATCGCGGGCAAGCGCCACAGAGCGCTCCAGGTTCTCGCGCGCCTTCTCCGAGTCGCCGATGCGGCCGAAGACGCGGCCGAAGATGCCGTGCGCCCGGCTCGCCGCGCGGGCCTCGCCCAGGCGCTCGGCAAGGCGGAGCGCCTTCTCCGACGCGTAGATGGCCAGCATGTTGTCGCCGGTGTGCATGTAGAGAGAGGCGGCCTCCTCGTAGAGGCGCACCAGCTCGATGCACGGAGGGCCGTCCTTGAGCAGGTCGATTCCGCGCTGGTAGTTGTCGATCGAGGCGCGGCGCTCGCCCTTGTGCCAGAGGGCCGCGCCGATCTTGCGGTGCAGGTCCGCGACCCGAGCGAGGTCCTCCTCTGCGCGGTGGTAGGAGAGGCACCGCTCCCAGACCCCGACTGCGGCATCGACCCGTCCCATCCGCAGGGCGACGTCGCCCTGCTTCTCTCCGATGCGAGCGACCGTCCCGGCATCGAGCGACTCCGAGATCTCAAGTGCCGCGGTGTACCGATCGAAGGCCTCGGCGTTGGAGTAGAGGGCGGCGGCGGCGTCGCCGGCGGCCTCGAGGGACTCGAGCGCCTGGGTCTGGAGCCCGATGAGCTCGTCGCGCTCCAGCCCGGTCTCGGACCCGAGCGCTGCGGCGCGGGCGAAGTGCTCGGCGATCAGGCCGATGACGCCGTCGCTTCGCTCACCGGCCCGCTCCCGGATGAACTCGGCGACCTCGACGTGCTTTCGGCAGCGGACCGACTTCGGCAGCATCGAGTAGGCGACGTCGCGGATCAGGACGTGCTTGAAGGCGTATTCGCGCTCGCCCGCGAGCCTGCTCCCCTGGCTTGGGGCGAGCAGGTCCTTCTCCTCCAGATTGGCGAGGGTCTGTCCCAGGTCGAGTCCCTCCTCAGCGGCGGTCGACGTCAGCGCTCCCTCCCAGAAGGTCTGGCCGACGACCGAGGCCGACTGGAGCAGGCGCCGCTCCAGGCGGTCGAGGGAATCGAGGCGGGCGGCGAGAAGCGACTGCACCGTCCTGGGCAGGGCCTGAGCATCGACCGTGTCCTCCTCGAGGAGGCGATTCACCATCTCCTCGGCGAACAGCGGGTTGCCGCCCGAGCGCTCGGCCACCTGCGGGACGACGGCCCCCGTTCCGTTCTCCGTGCTCGGCATCAGCGCGGCCACGAGCTCGCGCGTCTCGCTTTCGGTGAGCGGCTCCAGGGAGATCGTGGTGGCGTTGCGGCGCCCGCCGCCCCAGCCGGGGCGCCGCTCGAGGAGCTCATCGCGGGTCAGGCAGACGAGCAGGAGCGGGGCCCGCACCCAGCGCGTCAGATGGTCGATCAGGTCGAGCATTCCCTCGTCGGCCCAGTGGATGTCCTCGAAGGCGACGACCAGAGGCTGGCTGGCGCTGACCCCCTCCAGCAGGGTGCGGATCGCCGAGAACAGGCTCTCCCGCATCCGCTGCGGGTCCTCGCTCTCCAGCGTCGCCGCCGCCTCCTGCGGCGGATCGATGCCGAGCATGCGGGCGACAAGGGCGGCGTTTCGCTCCGCCGCGTCGTCGTCGGCGCCGCCGTTCATCCGCTGCGCCATCCCCCCGCGCAGCTTCGCCCAGGCCGATTCGTGGCCTTCGCCACCCTCGATCGCGAACTCGCGCCGGACCACCTCGCCCAGCGCCCAGTAGGAGATCCCGGTCCCGTAGGGAGGGCACTCGCCGGTCAGCAGCTTCGGCGCCGGCTCAAGGGTCGCAGCCTTGGCCCCGAACTCGCGCAGCAGGCGCGACTTTCCGACCCCGGCCTGCCCGATAACGGTG
>JAWVFG010000063.1:0-4490 GCA_033856335.1 Solirubrobacterales bacterium | reverse complement strand
CGCTGGTCGTTGCCGTCGTCGGGCTGCTGGTGGCGATGATCGGCTTCGTCTTCGTCAGGGCGTGGCCCTCCTTCGCGCACAACGGCCTCTCCTGGTTCAGCGCCGGCGGGAGCGTCGACGATCAGCTCTCGGCGATCTTCCAGTCGGGCGAGACGCCGGGGGCGCAAGCGGTCTACACGCTTCACGCCTGGCCTCTGATCTGGAGCACGATCCTGATCACTGGGGCGGCCGTCGCGATCGCCTTCGTCTCGTCGCTGTTCGTCTCGGTCTTCATCGTCGAGTTCGCCCCCGAGTGGATGCGCAACATCCTGCAGCCGGTCGTCCGGTTGCTGGCGAGCGTCCCCTCCGTCGTCTATGGCCTTCTCGGCGTCCTCGTGCTCGTCCCGTTCATCGGCAACCACCTGATCAGCGAGTCCAGCCGCTCCTCGGTCGACCACATCATCCAGCTCAGCGGCTACGGCCTGAGCGCCGCGGTGCTGATCCTCACGGTGATGATCGCGCCGCTGATGATCTCGATCTTCTGCGACGGCCTGAACGCCGTCCGCAAGAGCTGGCTCGAGGGTTCGCTCGCCTCCGGGATCAACCGCTGGCGAACCTTCTGGAAGATCGCGGTGAGGACGGCGCGTCCCGCGCTGATCGCCGGCACCGTGATCGCCACCGCTCGCGCGATCGGGGAGGCGATCATGCTCGCGATGGTCTCCGGAGGGGTCTCGTTCACTCCAAATCCGTTGGACGGGGGGATCTTCCTGGTCGAGCCGTCTCGCCCTCTGGCGCCGACGATCATCACCAACGTCGACTCACTGGCGTCGGCTCCGTCAAAGGCGACGCTGTTCGCGATCGGCGCCGTGATCCTCTTCTCGGCCGCACTGCTCTCGTTCGCCGGCTGGTTCGCCCGTCAATCGATGAAGAAGTACACGGCCCACGTATGAGGCTCTTGAAACGAAAGGCCAGGCCGACGGATTCGCCACCACCGGCCGGCACAACCACTGCGGCCGAATCAACCGCGGCCTGGAAGCTGTCCGACAGGATTGGGCTGGCCATCTGCTGGGCGCTCGGTCTGCTCTTCTGCGCGATCGCCGCGGCGATCGTGACCTACATGTTCATCCAGGGGATCAAGTACGTGCGGCCGGAGCTCCTCACGACGGCCCCGAAAACCGGCTTCAGCCAGTCCGAGACCGGTGGGTTCCTCGACCCGCTGGTCGGGACGTTCATCGTTGGGATCATCGGGATCGCGATCGCGCTCCCGGTCGGCGTGGCGATCGCCGTCTGGCTGAGCGAGTTCGGGCGGCCCTTCGCCCTCGCCCGGATCGTCGAGTCGACCGTCGAGATGATCGCGGGTACACCATCGATCGTCCTGGCGCTGTTCGGAACGGTGATCTTCTCGAGCACGGCGCTCGCCTTCTTCAGTCGCGACTCGGGCGGGGTCGTCTTCGGGCGGTCGTTCCTCGCCGCCGGGGTCATGCTCTCGCTCGTCGCCTTGCCCCTGGTGGTGAGCGCCACGCGCGAGGGGCTGCAGGCGATCCCGCAGCACGTCCGCGAGGCCTCGTTCGCGGTCGGCAAGACCAAGGCCGCGACCACCCGGAGGATCCTCCTGCCGGCGGCGCGCCCCTCGGTCGCGACCGGCGCGATGCTCGGTCTGGGCCGGATCATCGGCGACACCGCGATCATCGTCGTCCTCCTCGGGGCGACCCAGAACTTCGAGAAAACCGGCTCCTTCTGGCCCTTCAACTACCTGCAGGGCGCCGGAAGCACCCTGACCAACTACGTCTATAACAACGCCCCCACGGGGGAGGGCAACCAGCCGCAGAAGGCGTACGCAGCCGCCTTCGTGCTGCTGGTGCTCGTCCTGTTCCTCAATGCGGCTGTGGACGTCGTCCATCGCCGCTCCCGAAAGGCAGGCTCATGGAATTCCTGAAGCCACCGCCCGTACGCCGCCTCGACCTTGAGCACGCTCCCGAAGCGAAGGAGGCTCCCAAGCGCCGCGCCAGGCCCTCGCATGACGGAAACGGCAACGGCTCCGCTCCGTCCGGCTTCTCGTCGGCTAACCGGCGCAGGATCGGCGCGCCCGAGCTCTCGATCCCACGGATGGAGATCGAGGAGCTCTCTGTCGCCTATGACGGCAAGCTCGCCGTGAAGGAGGTCTCGATGCCGGTGCGCCAGGGCGAGGTGCTCTCCCTGATCGGCCCCTCCGGCTGCGGCAAGACCACCCTGCTGCGCTCGCTCAACCGGCTCACCGAGCTGACCCGGTCGGCATCGCTGAGCGGGCGGATCACCCTGGACGACACCGACATCCGGACCATGGAGCCGACGGCCCTGCGCCGCCGGGTGACGATGGTCTTCCAGCAGCCGAACCCGTTCCCGATGAGTGTGTTCGACAACCTCGCCTATGTCCTGCGCGAGCAGGGCTCGAGGAGGGGAAGCCGCCGCTCGCTGGAGGAGCCGGTGTGCGAGGCCCTCGACCGCGCCGGCCTCCTCGAGGAGGTCAAGGACGATCTCTCCCACCCGGCCCTAAGGCTCTCGGGCGGCCAGCAGCAGCGTCTCTGCATCGCGAGGGCGCTGGTGGCGAAGCCCGAGGTCCTGCTGCTCGACGAGCCCTGCTCGGCGCTGGATCCGCAGTCAACAGAGAAGATCGAGGAGCTGATCGTCAGGCTGCGCGAGGACGTGGCGGTCGTGATCGTCACGCACAATCTGCAGCAGGCCTATCGGGTCGCCGACTACGTCGGGTTCATGTACCTCGGCGATCTGGTCGAGTACGGCGGCGCCAAGAAGGTCTTCGGCAAGCCCAGCGAGGACCGGACGAAGGAGTACATCAGCGGTGGCTTCGGCTAGCCCAACCTGGGCGCTCTGCGCCGGCTTCGTGGTGCTCATGGCCGCCGCCATCTCCGGCTGCGCCACGACCCAGGACGCCAACAAGCGGGCATCGATCCAGGCCGACCGAACCCTGGCGAGCCGGAAGCCGCTCGAGCTGAAGGGGATCGATCGGAACGTGCGGGTCGTTCAGACCTCGGTGGTGAGCGGCAAGGACGGCTCGGCGATCGTGGTGGTGCTGCGAAACCACGGCGACGCCCCGGTGAACGACCTCCCGATCGAGGTGGGTCCCGAGGGCGGTCAGCCGTTGAATACCCGGCCCAACGTGCCGTACTTCCAGTCTCACGCGCCTGCGATCGCACCCGGAGACGAGGTCACCTGGGTCTACACGACAAAGGATCCGATCGGCTCGAGCCGCGCGTTCGCCAGGGTCGGCGCCCATCCTTCGACGCCGCTGACGACCGCCGGCCATGTCTCCGAGCTGAAGGTGGGCGACTCGCCCGGCAAGGGCGGCGCGAGCGTCCAGGCCGAAATCACGAACGACACCGGTATCCCCCAGTACACGCTCGACGTCTACGCCGTTGCGCGCAAGGGCGGCCGCTACGTCGCCGCCGGGCGCGCCTCGCTGGAGCACCTCGGTGTCAGCCAGAGCGTGCACCTGACTCTGCCCCTGATCGGCGACACCGCCAAGGGCACCCAGATCCAGGTCTTTGCCCCGCAAACCCTCTTCCAGTGAGGTCCTGATGCCACCCGTAAAGAAAACGAAGACGGCCACAGAAACCGCCGCCGGATCTACCGGCAACGGCGCGAAGCCCTATGCGAACTGCGAGGAGTGCGGGGCGCCGCTCGACGAGAAGCAGCGCTACTGCGTGAGCTGCGGCGCTCGTCGTCGCGACAAGGAGGGTCCGGCGGTCCAATACTTCGCCAATGCCGGCAGGCGCAGCCGCCGCGGGCCCGGGCGGGCCACAGGCGCGTCGGGTGCCAGGGCGGCCGCCGTGCTCTTCTTCGTCGTGCTGCCGATCGCGGTCGCGATCGGCGTTCTGGTCGGCAAGGGGAATGGCAACAACGACCAGCAGCTGGCCGACGCGATCAAGAACCTGCAGGCCGGTGGTGGAACGGGCTCCGCGCTGGCATCCACCGCGGCGGCCACCCCGATCACCAGCGACTTCACACTCGACAAGGGCTACACCGTCGAGCTCAAGACGCTGCCCGTTGACGGAACCGACCAGGCCGCGGTCGATTCGGCCAAGAAGGCCGCGACCTCCCAGGGCGCGACCGCCGTCGGGATCATCAACACCTCGGAGTTCACGGTCACGCCGGCCCCGCCCGCCAACACATATGTCCTCTACTCGGGGCAGTTCAAGAGCAAGGGCGAGGCCACCAAGGCCCTGGGCAAGCTGAAGGCCAAGTTCAAGGGCGCCCAGGTGGTGGCGGTCAAGAAGAACGCGAGCGGGCAGGGGCAGCTGGTCAACAAGACCGCTTACGGCGACGTCCACAAGGTCGAGGGCTTCGCGCCGAGCGCCCAGAAGATCGCCTCCGACACCGCCATCGTCAACCAGGAGGCGCAGAAGACCGGCAAGAACTACGTCGACTCGCAGAAGAACCTGCCGGATGTGATCGTCGTGGGCGGGTCGGGTGGCGGCTCGAACAACCCCGCCGGCAGTGGGAACGGTGACTGAGAT
>JAWVFG010000062.1:0-10453 GCA_033856335.1 Solirubrobacterales bacterium | reverse complement strand
AAAGGGCCGAGCCGCAGGTGGCCGAGATAGCCCCCGACGGCCGGTCACAGAAGCCGCGGCGCGGGCCGCTGCGCGCGGCAATCGTCGCCCTGCGCCCGCAGGAGTGGGTCAAGAACCTGCTCGTCTTTGCGGGCCTGCTCTTCTCCGCGAAGTTCAAGGACTTTCCTGCCGTGGTGGACGCGACCGTCACGTTCGGCGCGTTCTGCATGGTCGCCTCGGCCGGATACCTCGTCAACGACGCCCACGACATCGCGGAGGACCGTCAGCACCCGACGAAGCGGTTTCGCCCCATCGCCGCAGGCGAGCTCGGAATTCCGACCGCCATCGGCCTCGCGGCGGTGCTCGCCGTCGCCGCGCTCGCCGGGTCGGCCGTGCTCGAGGGCCTTGAGGTCGGTGGGCTCGTGCTCGCGTATGGAGTGGGCACCACGCTCTACTCGTATGTGTTGAAGCACGAGGTCATCCTCGACGTGATGACGATCGCCGGGCTCTTCGTGCTGCGCGTGCTTGCGGGTGCGATCGCCGTCGGCGCCGACGCGTCGGCGTTCCTCCTCCTCTGCACCGGGATGGTCGCCCTCTTCCTCGGCTTCACCAAGCGCAGGCAGGAGGCGACCTCCGAGCTCCATTCCGGGACGCAGAGCCGACCGGTGCTCGAGCACTACTCGATCCCCTTCCTCGACCAGATGGTCGCGATGGTGACTGCCTCAACGGTGATGAGCTACGCGATCTACGCGGTCAACTCGCCACTGATCGGCTCGAAGATGCTGGGCACCCTGCCGCCGGTCCTCTACGGGATCTTCCGCTACCTCTATTTGATCTACGACCGCAAGGACACCCGCTCGACCGACGCGATCCTCCTGGAGGACTACGGCATGATCGGCGCGGCGGTCACCTGGGTGGCCAGCGTCGGGATCCTTCTGGCCATCTACCACTGATCGTGCTGCCACTAATCGTCACCGCAGCGAGGGACTAATCGTGACCACGGCGACCATGCACAGGTCTACGGTTGGTACGTGCTGTCTCGTCCGAGCGGCCGCTTCATCCGGGCCCTAACCCTCTCCGCTGCACTCATTGCGTTCGCTGCGCTGCCGGCGGCCTCGAGCGCGGCGCCCAAGCCGTCGGTGGTGACGCTGTCGATGGCCCAGGTCGGGGCGCCGGGCAACCCGTCGGTGGGCATCACTCCGTTCACCGATGCGATCTACCAGTCCTGCGCCAGTGATCCCCAGACCTCGCCGGCCTGTCAGACCGTGGGAGGGGTCTCCTATCCGTACGGGATCGGCCAGCTCGAGGTCACCGCCAAGCAGTACGTGGCCTTCCTCAACACCGTCGACCCGAGAGGCCGCAACCGTCGCCACCTATTCAGCTCCGATGAGAGCGGCAGCGCGTGGCCCAAGTACGGCCAGATCAACATGAGGGCTCACGCGCGCAGCGGCCGGCACTACTCGCTCGCCTATGCCGAATGGGCCGACAAGCCTTACGGCTTCGCCAACTTCCTGCGCTCGGCGCGCTTTGCGAACTCCCTCTTCAACGGGCGGCTGATCTCGAAGCGCGCCGTGAGCTCGGGCGCCTTCCACTACGTGATCTACAAGGTGCGCCTCTCCCGGAACACCGAGCGAGGCATGTACGACATGCGCAATCCGAAGACGACGCGCAAGCATGCCTCCGGCTTCGTCGTCCCCAGCCAGAACGAGTGGATCAAGGCGGCCTACTTCGATCCGTCAGGCGGCGGCACGTTCTCCTACTGGAAGTACCCGACCAACCCGGGCACCGTCGGTGCCGGGCAGACGGACGCTCCAACTCAGGCGACGCTCAATCCTTCGAATGGGGACGTCACGAACGCGGCGACCCAACCCCTGTCGATCTTCCACGGCTCCAACCCGGCGCCCAGCTGGTGCCCGCCGCAGGTATCGGCCGACACCTGCTCGAGCGTCAATCCCCTCCACCTGAGCGCGTCGGCCTACGCCAACGCCTACGCCGGCAGCCTCGGCACGGTCGGGCAGGCGAAGACCCTCTCCCCATGGGGCACACTCGATCAGGGCGGCAACGCCGTCGAGTGGACCGACACGATCACGCTGCCCCCCTCGGGCAGGACTTCAAAGGGGCGGGTGTGGCGGCGCCTGCACGGTGGCATCTCGAACGCGCCCGCGTACCAGCTCTGGATCTCGGCGGTCGGCCTCCAGCCCCAGGACAACAAGTTCTACGAGCTGACCTATCCATGGCTGGGCTTCCGCATCGGCGTGGTCGGGAACCTGAAGGTGAAGAAGCGCTGAACCCGCTCCGGGAGACCTGACTGGCCAGTCGGCCAGTTCGGTAGTGTCTCGCGCGTGGACCTGACGCTGACCGACTCGGAGGCGGCCTTCCGCGACGAGGTTCGGAGCTGGCTCGAGGAGAACCATCCCGGCCCCTCGCCCGAGGGCGACGACCAGGCCGAGTTCGAGTTCCGCCGCGCCTGGCAGAAGAAGATGCACGACGCCGGCTGGGCGGGCCTTTCCTGGCCTGAGGAGTACGGCGGCAAGGGCGCCACCCTGATCGAGCAGTCCATCTTCAACGAGGAGCTTGCCCGCCAGCGGGTGCCGCTGCCGGCCAACGTGCTCGGCCTGGTGATGGGCGGCCCGGTGGTGATCGCCCATGGCAGCGAGGACCAGAAGGAGCGTTTCCTCGAGCCGATCCTGTCCGGCGATGAGATCTGGTGCCAGGGATTCTCCGAGCCCGAGTCGGGCTCCGACCTCGCCTCGCTCAAGACCCGGGCCGTGAAGGCGGACGCAGACGGGGGCAACTGGAAGATCACGGGCCAGAAGGTCTGGACCACGTACGCGCACGAGGCCAAGTACTGCATGCTCCTCGCCCGCACCGACCAGGACGCCCCCAAGCACAAAGGGATCACCTACTTCATCCTCGACATGGATCAGCCCGGCGTCGAGGTCCGCCCGCTCCGCCAGATCACGGGGGAGGCCGAGTTCAACGAGATCTTCCTCGAAGAGGCCGAGGTCCCCGACGAGAACATCATCGGCGCGGTCGGGGGCGGCTGGGGAGTCGCCATCACGACGCTGATGTTCGAGCGCGCCGGCCTCGGCGCCGCAGCGGTGATGGGCCTGAAGCGCTCGATGGAGGACCTGCTCGCGCTGATTCGCGAGCGTGGGCTCGACGAGGATCCTGTGATCCGGCAGCGGATCGCGGAGATTCAGATCGGCATCGAGGCCATGCGCCTCGGCGCACTGCGTGCCCTGACCGCGACGATGAAGACCGGGATCCCGGGTCCCGAGGGCTCGCTCAGCAAGTGGCAGTGGGCCGACTACAACCAGGCGCTGACCGAGCTGGGCAACGAGGTACTGGGTCCGGAAGGGATGCGCCTCGGAACCGAGTGGAGCTATCGCTTCCTCCGCTCGCGTGCGAACTCGATCGAGGGCGGCACCACCGAGGTCCTGAAGAACATCATCGCCGAGCGCGTGCTCGGCCTCCCAAGGCTGAGGTAACCGTGCACTTCGACCTGAACGACGAGCAGCAGGAGATCAAGCGAACCGCCCACGAGTTTCTCGCCTCCCGCTTCAAGCCCGAGAAGGTGCGCGAGCTCGCGGAGGCCCGCTCCTACGACGACGGCCTCTGGAAGGAGATCTCCGAGCTGGGCTGGCCCGGTATCGCGGTCTCCGAGGACGATGGGGGCCAGGGGCTCGGGATGGTCGAGCTGGCCATCCTCCTCGAGGAGTCAGGCTACGCCTGCGCGCCCAGCCCTCTGCTGGGCACGGCCGGCGCCGCGTTGGTCATCTCGGCCGCCGGCTCCGACGAGCAGCGCGCCGAGTGGCTTCCCAAGCTCGCCTCAGGCGAGGCGACTGGAGCCTTTGGCGGATTCGACCACGTCGCCAATGGCGATGCTGAGAGCACCCTCTTCTGTGACCTGCCCACCGCCGACGTCGTCGTGATCTTCCACGCTGGCGGCGCCTTCCTCGCGCCAGCGTCCGACGTCGACTTCGAGACGTTCGAGGCGATCGACGCGACCCGTCCGTACGGCCTGATCTCCGAGCCCTCGGGCGAGCCGCTGCCGGGTGACGTCGATGCCGGGCGTGACCGGCTCGCGGTTGCGATCGCAGCCGAGCTCACCGGGATCGCGCAGCGTTCGATGGAGATGGCCGTCGAGTACGCGCGGGAGCGCCAGCAGTTCGGCCGCCCCATCGGCGCCTACCAGGGGGTGGGACACCGCTGCGCGGCCATGCTCCTGGCCACCGAGGAGTCCCGGTCACTGACCTACTACGCCGCCTGGACCGCCGACGCCGAGCCCGAGTCGCTGCCGATGGCGGCCGCGATGGCCGGCGCGCGCGGCGCGGACGCCGGCTGGCAGGTGCCGGCCTCCGCCCTGCAGGTCTTCGGCGGGATCGGCTTCACCTGGGAGCACGACCTGCAGTTCTGGCTCAAGCGCGGCCGCGTGACCGGCCGCATGCTCGGCACACCGGGGGACCACCGCGAGCGGGTGGCCGACCTCTCCGGGATGGGCTCGGGCGCGCCGGTCGCCGCCTAGGCCTCAGCCAGCTCGGCGATGTAGTCGACACCATCGAGATCGCGGTGCGTGAGGTACTGGAGCATCAACCGCTCCACGCCGACCTCCTCTAGATCGGCAAGCTGCTCCCTGACCTCGGCGACGGTGCCGATGAGCCAGTGCGAGGGCAGCTGCTCGATGTATGCCTCGGGATCCGAGGCCTCCTCTCCGCGAGCCTCGGCGACCGCGTGCGCCCGCTCGAGCAGGTCGACCTTGTCGGTGCCGACCACCCCGCCGGTCATCAGGGAGATCACCGGCCGGTCGCGGCCCGCATCCGCCCATGCCTTCCTGATCGCCGGGATCGCGGCCGCACACTCCTCGGGCCCCATCATCACGAGGTTGTACTCGTCGGCCCATCGAGCAGCCAGAGCAAGGCTCCGAGGCCTGGCCCGGCCGCCGACAATCAGGTTCGGTGGTGAGATCGGCTTGGGAAGGGCATTCAGGGCTTTGATCCGGTAGTGCTCGCCGGCGAAGTCGAGCGGTCCCTCGCCCCATTCCCGCCGAACGATCTCGATCTGCTCCTCCAGCATCCCCATACGGTCTCCGGTGGCGGGGAATGGGAATCCGTAGGCCTCGTGCTCGGACTCGAGCCAGCCCATGCCCATGCCGAGCTCGATCCGCCCGCCCCCCGAGATGTGATCGGCGGTGACGACGTTCTTCGCCAGCACGGACGGGTGCCGGAAGGTGACCGGGGAGACGAGCGTCCCGAGGCGCAGGGTGGAGGTGCTTGCCGCCAGGCCGGCCAAGGTCGCCCAGGCATCGAGCGACCCACGATCCGTCCTTCCCATCACCGAGAGGTAGTGGTCCGAGCGGAAGAGCGCCTCGATCGGGCCCTCCTCGCAGGCCTTCGCCAGTCCGAGCCACTCGTCCCAGGAGACGGACTCCTGCCCCTCGATCATCAGACAGATGCGCATCAGCCCGGGAGGATCTCAGCGTCCGAGATCACCTGCACCTTGCCGTTCCGGCGAAAGTGGACGTCGACCGTCTCGTTCTTGCCGTAGCTGCCGAACAGCCCGAGGCTCATGGCGAGCCAGCGGCTGCGGCTGACCTTCTCCTTCAACAGCGGCCGGGAGAAGAGGATCTCCCGCCCACGGATGGAGTAGTCAGCACCTTCAGCCTGCACAGTCCCGTTGATGAAGACCTGGATCGGCCGCTCGGCTCCGTTCGGCAACCGGACCCGCCGACCCACTTCAACGCTTTCGCTCATCGGCGCGGAGATTAGCCATGACGCATCAGCCCGCGAGGACCTCCTGCAGGCGATCGAGCGCGTCATCCAGCGAGCCCGCCTCGATCGTCTCCTTGCGGATCGCTCCCGTGTAGACGACCGCGGTCCCGTCGCCCATCACGTCGACGCCGCCCTCGGGAGAGCGGATCAACCCAGGCCCCGAGATCTCGATCCGCGCCTGAACCCTCTGGCCCGGGCTGAAATCCCGAATCGAGCGAATCGGAGGCAACCGATCCTCCCGCTGAACCTCCTCAACCCGCCGCCGCGCTTCATCGATCGCTTCATCAAGGGTGGAGAACTTTTCCCTTCCGACTTTGGATCCGTGCCGGACCGTGACCTTCCAGCTCACGAAGCGTGAGCCTAGCCGTGTCTCGGGCGGGTGGCGCCGAATTTCCGTCGCTGACGCGACTGTTTTCCGCGTCTGCGACAAATTCGGCGACAGGACCCGCCCGCCGAGATGGCTAAGCGCCGCGCCGCGGCTTCTTCGGCCGCTTCGCCGGAGGCCCAGTGATCTTCTCGGGCCCGTCCCGCTTGTCGGCGGGCGTGTAGTCGACGTCGCGACGACCCGTGTAGATCTGGCGCGGCCGAGCGATCTTCAGGTCCGGATCGGAGTTCTGCTCCATCCACTGCGCGACCCAGCCGGAGGTGCGGGGGATGGCGAAGATCACCGTGAACATGTCGGTCGGGATCCCCATCGCCTCGTAGATCAACCCCGAGTAGAAGTCGACATTGGGATAGAGCTTGCGCGAGGTGAAGTAATCGTCATCGAGCGCACGCTTCTCGAGCTCGGTCGCGATGTCCAGCAGCGGGTTCTCGCCGGTCACCTCGAGCACCTCGTCGACGTGCTTCTTGATGATCCGGGCACGCGGGTCGTAGTTCTTGTAGACCCGGTGCCCGAAGCCCATCAGCTTCTCCTCGCGGTTCTTGACGCCCTCGAGGAAGTCCGGGATGTTCGCCGGGTCCTCGATCCGGCGGAGCATCCGCAGCACCGCTTCGTTGGCGCCTCCGTGGAGCGGCCCGTAGAGGGCGGCCACCCCGGCCGCCACGGCCGAGTAGGGATCGACGCCGGATGATCCGACGGACCGGACCGCGTTCGTGGAGCAGTTCTGCTCGTGATCGGCGTGCAGGATGAAGAGGACGTCCAGGGCCTTCGCCAGACGTGGGTCCGGCTCGAAGGTGTTCTCCATCTTGAAGAGCATCGAGAGGAAGTTCTCGGGGTAGCCCAGCTCGTTGTCGGGATAGACATAGGGGAGTCCCATGCTGTGGCGGTAGGCCCACGCGGCGACGGTCGGGACCTTGGCGATCAGCCTGATCGCCGCCATGTACCGCTCCTCCGGATCGTCGATGTGCTTCGCGTCCGGATAGAAGGTGGACAGAGCGCCGACGTTGGCGAGCAGCATCCCCATCGGGTGGGCGTCGTGACGGAAGCCCTCGTTGAACTTCTTGATGTCCTCGTGAGCGAAGGTGTGGTGTGTGACGTCGTAGGTCCAGCGCTCGAGCTGAGGCGGGGTGGGCAGTTCGCCGAAGATCAGCAGGTAGGCGACCTCGAGGTAGGTCGAGTGCTCGCAGAGCTGCTCGATCGGGATGCCTCGGTGCTGGAGCACGCCGGCCTCACCATCGATGTAGGTGATCGCGGACCGGCAGGAGGCGGTGTTGGTGAAGGCCGGGTCGTAGCCCATCAATCCGAAGTCGTCTTCGGAGACCTTGATCTGCCGCAGGTCCATCGTGCGAATGGTCCCGTCCTCGATCTCGAGCTCGTAGCTCTCGCCCGTGCGATTGTCGGTGACGCTGAGGGTGTCGCCGCTCGAGTCGCCGTCTCGCGACGCGTTCGTCTGTGGCTCTGTCTGAGACTCCTGCTTGGTCGCCATCGACCCTCCTTACGCCTGCGGATTAGCCTGCTGGATGAAGCGAAGCTTGGTTAGGCAAGTATCGCACGATGCCCTTTTCTCAATTCGACGAAACCCGGCTCCACTACGAGATCACCGGTGCCGGGGAGCCGCTCTTCCTCGTCCATGGGTCTTGGGTTGATGGGGGGGTCTGGGACACCGTTGTGCCCCTGCTCTCGAGCCGGTTCGAGCTTGTCAGCTATGACCGCCGGGGCCACAGCCGAAGTTCATGTCCGCCGGGTCAGGGCTGCATCCAGGAGGATGTCGAGGACCTGGCGGCCCTGATCGAGGCCCTGGGAATGGCGCCGGCCAACGTCGCGGGTGCCTCACTGGGCGGCTCGATCGTCCTTCGCCTCGCCGCGTCGCACCCTGAGCTTCTGCGCAGCGTCGCCGTCCACGAGCCGCCGCTGTTCGACCTGATCGACGCAGACCGGGACCTCGAGATGACCGAGCTTCGATCCCGCCTCGCGGCCATCGCCGCTCTGCTCGAGGCGGGCGATCACGAGGACGCTGCCCGTCAGTACCACGAGCAGTTCGCTGGGTCGAGTGGTGGCTGGGCGCGCCTCAGCCCCGCCGAGCGCCGGGCGCGGGTCCTCAATGCCCCCACCTACCTGGACCAGTGGCTCGACCCCGACGCGCTCGGCATCGACCTGGACAGCCTCGGCGCATTCGAGGGACCGGCGCTGGTCACCTACGGCGATCTGCGTCCGCCGCTGTTCAGGCGGATCGCGGAGATGGTCGCCGCCGCCCTGCCGGGCGCGGACGAGGTCGAGATTCCCGGCACGGCTCACAATCCGCAGGTGACGCATCCGGACGCCTACGCGCGGGTCCTGACCGAGTTCGCGAGCATGGGCGCTCGGGCGGAGTCGGGATAGGCATGGAAGAGCCGACCCCCGCGGCCAGCCCGCGCAAGGACCACGCGCTGCGGCTGTTCGCCGGGCTACCGCGTCGCTATGACCTCGCCGGCGCCCTCCTCAGCTTCGGCCAGGACCCCCGCTGGCGCCGCGCAATGGTGGGGAAGGTCGAAGCCCGCCCCAGCGAGCGTGTCCTGGACGTGGCGACCGGCACGGGAATGGTGGCCACGGCCCTGGTCCGCCGGTACGGGTGCTCGGTCATCGGCCTTGACCAGAGCGCGGAGATGCTCGCCGGGGCCCGCGCGAAGCTCGATGCCGATCCGGAGCTCGCCGCGCGGATCGAGCTCGTCCGAGGCCAGGCGGAGGCTCTTCCCTTCGCCGACGCCGAGTTCGACCACCTCACGTTCACCTATCTCCTGCGCTACGTGGATGACCCCGGCGCGACGCTGCGCGAGCTGGCCAGGGTCGTGAAGCCTGGCGGGCGGATCGCGTCGCTGGAGTTCATGCTGCCGCCCAATCCCGTGGCCCGGCCGCTCTGGCACCTCTACACCCGCGCCGTCATGCCGGTCCTCGGGCGCCTGATCTCACGGGATTGGTACGAGGTTGGGCGGTTCCTGGGACCGAACATCACCGAGCTGTACCGGCGGCTGCCGCTCGACCGCCAGGTCGAGCTCTGGACCGCTGCCGGGATAGAGGACGTGCAGGCGCGGGTGATGAGCCTCGGCGGCGGGGTCGTGATCTGGGGGACGCGTGCCTGACGAGCGGCCCAGGGCGGCGTTCTACGCGCTGCGCCCGGGGGGCTGGCGCGACCTCGTCACCGTTCTTCACCCGCCCTACACGGCCTGGCACCTGGCGAACGTGGCGTTCGGTGCCGCGGCCGCTTCACAGATCCACACGGACCGCTTCATCGCGACGCTGGTGGCATTCTTCCTGGCCGTGGGGATCAGCGCCCACGCGCTCGATGAGCTCAACGGCCGCCCGCTGAAGACCGAGCTCTCGGATCGCGCCCTCATCAGCCTCGCAGCTGTCTCCCTCGCAGGCGCGATCGGAATCGGGATCGCAGGCTGCATCGTCGTCTCCGCGAGCCTGGCCCCCTTCGTGCTGGTGGGCGGCTTCCTCGTCGTCGCCTACAACCTCGAGCTGTTCGACGGCCGCTTCCATACCGACTTCTGGCTGGCCTTCGCCTGGGGGACGTTCCCCGCGCTGACCTCCTGGTGGATCAACACCCTCTCCTTCGGGTCCGCGAAGGTCGTCGTGGCCGGCGTCCTGGTGGCCGCTGGGTGCTTCGGCCTGGTCAGCGTGCAGCGGCGCCTCTCGACGCCTGTCCGCCGCCTGCGACGCAAGACCGTCTCCGTCACCGGCGAGCAGCGCCTCGAGGACGGCACCGTCATTCCTCTGACCGTCGCGGAGATCTCCGGCCCACTGGATGGGTCGCTCCGCGGGCTCTCCTGGGCGGTGGTCGTCCTGGCGACCGGCCTGGTCGTGATCCGCTACTGAGCGGCGGTTTCGAGAGCGGCGATCAGGGAGGCCTTGTCGAAGGAGCCGCCGTGCTGCAGGCCGCCGACGAAGAAGCCCGGCGTGCCGGTGACGCCGCTGGCGAGGCCACTGTCCAGGTCTCGCTGAACGCGCGGCGCGTGCACCGCGGAGTCGAGATCAGCCGCCATGCGATCGCCGTCGAGGCCGAGCTCGGTCGCGTAATGGATCAGGTCCTCGCGGCCGAGAGCCCCGCCCGACTCGTACATCCGGTCGTGCATCTCCCAGAATGCCCCCTGCGCCGCCGCGGCCTCGGCCGCCTCGGCGGCGCCCTGGGCGTCGGGATGGACCTCCCGAAGCGGGAAGTGCCGAAATCCGAACAGCAGGCGCCCCGCCAGCTGGTCCCGGACCCTGCGGACGATCGGGTAGGCGGCGGCGGAGTAGGGGCACTGGAAGTCGCCGTACATGACCAGCTCGAGCTCGGCTCGAT
>JAWVFG010000061.1:0-6434 GCA_033856335.1 Solirubrobacterales bacterium | reverse complement strand
CTCGCGTCCACCCGACCCTCCGGCGCCGCTCGACCCCAGCGACGAGGCGCGGCTCGACCGCGACATCTCCTCCTACGACCTCTGACCTCGCCGGGGTCCCGCCGGATCAGTCGCCGAGCAGGACATCGAGGAATCGGGCGGCAAAGCGCTCGGCTCCGTCGGCATCGAATAGCTCGGGCCCGTAGCGCAGCGTGACGAACAGGCCCCGGTCCGACGCGGCGACGCCGAGCGCCAGCCCGGCGGGCATCCGCACCGGAGGCGAGAACCAGAGCGCCTCGACCGGCAGGTCGGGCCCGAGGCGCGCCGGGAGGTCGGGCCTGCCGAGATTGGAGAGCACCGGCGTCTCCGCGGGCTCCTCCGACGGAGCCGGCAGCAGCGGCCCGAGCATCCCCCTCAGCCAGACCGGGAGGACGCCGCCGGAGGCGAGCATCTCCGCGAAGTCCTGGGCCTTGAGCCGTTGGGTGCGCTGGGCGACCGCCAGCTGGGCAGCGTCCAGATCGGTCTGGGAATCGGGCGGGATCGAGACGGCCAGCGTCGCTGCCAGGTTGGCGATCAGCTCCCCGGACCAGTCGGCCGGTCGGATGTTGACCGGCACCGTCAGCATCACCGGGCCGGGCGAGACCCCACGCTCGTCGTTCCAGCTCCGCACCGCGACCCCGAGCGACGCAAGCAGCAGATCGTTGAACGTTGCGGGCGCACGCCGGCGCGCCCGCGCCCGCTCCACCCGCTCTGGCTCCAATCGGACGAGATGGAGCCTCGCGCCGCCCTCTGCTCCGTTCGCCGCCGGTGCGATTCGCACCGGCGGACCGCCGGCCTCCTCCCCGATCTCCCTGCGTTCGCGGATCCGATTGAGGCGGTCCGAAATCGTCCGGTGACCGGCGAACTCGCGCAGATCGCGCATCCGCAGCGGGTCCGCCTCAGCTATGGGGTCCGGCTGATCGGCATAGGCGCGCAGGATCGAGGCCAGCAGCCTGAAGGCCCCGATTCCATCCCCCACCCCATGGTTCAGGTTGAGGATCAGCGCATCGCGGTCGGGGCAACGGGCGAGCACCAGCTCGAACGGCGGGGGTGCTTCCAGCGACGGGGCCGACGAGAGGACCCGCTCGCGAAGCGCGTCGAGGTCGGCATCCCCGGCGCACTCCACCACCTCCGGCGCCGGCGCCTCGATCTCGTCGGCGATAGTCCAGTGACGATCGCCATCGCCTGCTGAGAGCGAGGCCCGCGACATGGGGTGACGCCCCATCGCGGCACCGATCGCCGATCGGAGGGCCTCCGGATCGAGCCGCCCTCCCACCCAGACCTCGGCGTGCACGCTCCACGGCTCCCCTGGGCGGTCGAGCCGCAGGAAGAGCTCATCCTCCTCGGTGACCCGGGCGAATTCAGCCACGCGACCGATCCTGTCAGACACATGCCCTGGAGCGTGCGGGGTCGCTGCTAACTTCGCCGCCGTGGCCAGCCCGAACGGACCAGGGACGGATCCCACCTTCTCCGTGGTCATCCCGACGCAGGGGCGGCCGCGGACGCTGGAGAGGACTCTCGGCTTCGTCCTCCAGTGCGACCCTCCGCCGAAGGAGGTCCTCGTCGTCGACGGGGACGGCACCAGCAAGGACGTCGTCGAGGCGGCCCGCTCGAACGGCGGCCCCACGATTCAGCACCTGACGGGCGGGCAGCCGCGCGCCTACAACCGCAACCTGGGGGCCGACCATTCGACCGGAGACGTCGTCGTCTTCCTGGACGACGACGCCAGGGCACTGCCGTCGCTGTTCGCGGTTCTCGCCCGCGCCTACGCCGACCCCGGCGTGGTCGGCGCCACCGGGCGCGTGATCGAGCCCGGCCGGCGCAAGTTCGGCGGGGTCTCCTCGCGGGTCAGGCGGGCGATCTTCCCGGGCGGGCTCGACGGCACGATGACGAGCTTCGGCTACCCGCGGCGGATCGTGGAGACCGAGCGCGAGTGGGACGTCGAGTGGATGCAGGGCTGCCTGATGAGCGCCCGCCGGGACGCCGCGGTCCAGACCCGCCTCGACGAGAAGATGCCGAGCGCGATGGACGGCGAGGACGAGGACTTCGCCTACCGGCTCTCGCGGCTGGGGCGCGTCCGCTACCTGCCCAACGCGATGGTGATCCACGAGCTGATGGGGCTGACCTCGAAGCACCGCGACCAGCGCCGCTTCGACCGCGACGTGGTGGTGGCGCGCGCGTACCTGCTCCGCAAGAACTTCCAGGTCACGCCGCTGGTGGCGGCACGATTCGCCGGCCTGCTGGCTGTCCTGATCGGACACCGGGCGCTGAACCGGGAGTGGAGCGGCGTTCGGGGGCTGATCGACGGGATCCGCGCCATCTGGCGCGAGCGCCACACGCCGCTCGACGAGTTCATCGCCGCCTGCCGCGGCTCCGGGCTCGGCGTCTAGCCGACGGCGTAGACGATCTCCACGGCCCCCTCCGGGAGGGCGCTCTGACTCTCGAGCTTCAGGCCGGCGCCTGGAGTGTCAGGCGGCACCAGCCGCATCCCCGTGCCCTGCAACAACGGCAACACGAGCAGTCCGAGCTTGTCGAGCGCCCCGAGGGCACGGAACGTCTCGATCGTGCGAGGGCCACCGACGAGGTGGACGTCGCCGCCCTGGTTGGCCGCCCGAAGCTTCTCGAGCAACCGCTCCGGGTCGCTGTCGATGACCACCTCGTCGGGAGTGCCGGACGGTCGCTGTGATCCGAGCACGAAGACGTCCAGGTCCGGCCACGGCCACCTGTCGGCACCGAGCGCGGGCTCGAACGTCGTGCGGCCCATCAGGACCGCCTCGAGACCCTGCTGGAACTCGGGAAAGCCGTGGCTCTCGCCGGGGACGAAGGTCGGGTCGGCCAGCTGGATCGGCCACCCGTCCGGCGTGGCGACGTAGCCGTCCGCGCTGATGCACATGCGGGTGCGGATCTGCATCTGCGGCTGAATCTACATCTCGAGGATGTGGCCGCTGGCGAGGATCTCCGCGCCCTTGCCCTCGACGATCGACGACTTGGGCGCGATCGCGAGGCTTCCCGGCGGCATGTCCTTGGTGACCACGGCGTGCGCGCCGATCACGCAGCCGTCTCCGATGGTCAGGTCGCCGATCACCGAGGCGTTCATGAAGACGACCACGCCGTCGCCGATCACCGGGCCGTGCTTGTCGCCCGGCTGGGCGCCGAAGTTGGTCATGTGGGCGATCCGGCACCTGGCCCCGATCGTGACGCCAGGCGCCATGGAGATCGTGTGCGGGTGCGGCAGGAAGAGGCCGGGTCCGATCTCGCAGCGGTAGGCGAGGTCCATCGAGTGCTTCCAGATCAGGATGTTCCGCCAGAGCCAGTGGAGCCAGGGCGGAGAGCCGTTCGCCAGCCGAAGCAGGACGACCGCGTGCAGGGATGGGTTGATCAGGAGGCGCGGCAGGAACAGGAGCCGCCGCTTCACGCTGGAGTCGCCGCGCAACCGGGAGAAGGCGCGGTAGTCCTCCCTCATCAGCGCCCACATGCCGAGGCGGGGCCGAGTCGTGGGCGGAGCGCCGTTGGTTGCGCCGACCCGCTGCGCGGTCGCCTGCTCCTCACTCATCGCCGCGACTGTACCTCAGCGAACCGAGCGTGCTGATCGCCTGCGTTGCAGTCAGCAGATGTCCGCCCGCCCCCGCCAGGGCGGCAGGATCCCCCGGCCGGTCGCGCGCTCGACGGCCCATGTGTAGGCCGATCCCGCCTGGTTCGGCTCGTCCCCGTGGGCGCCGCCGAAGAGCTCGAACCCGCGCGGGACCTCGCCCGGGTTGCCGAGGCCGGCTGACCAGATGAACGGCAGGATCTCGCGGATGTCGCAGTTCGACTGCGGCCAGCGCGAGACGATCTCGGTCAGGCTCTGCGCGCGCTGCTCCGCGGAGATCGGGATGATCCCGTAGCGATTGGGCCCCGTCACCCAGCCGATCTCGTCGATGTCGATCGGAACCCGGCCGGCGCCCGCCGCGCGAAGCTCGGCGCGGACGCCGCGCAACGTCGCCTCGAAGGCCGGGACGGAGTTCGACCCGCCGGCTCCGCTGTAGAGGTTGATCCCGATCGCGTCGAGGTTCAGCCCGGGGGAGCGCTTCAGCATCGATGCCACCCAGGAGCCGGCGTCCTGGCCGTCGGTCGCCGGGTCGCCGAGCTGCGAGAAGGCGGCTGGGACCACGGTCGCCCGGGAATCGACGGACTTGATCGCCGCCTGTTCCGCGGTCGTGATCGCCGCCAGCTTCGCCGCGGTCCAGCCCGCCTGCTGCCCGGCCGGGCCGTTGGGCTCGTTGGCGAGCTCGTAGTCGGTCACCGGCAGGTACGGCAGCTCTGGATGAGCCTTCCAGAAGCCCCCGCCACGCCCGTAGCGCTGCGCGAACGCCTTGGCGTAGGCCGCGAAGTCGCGGACAGCCGCGGCGTCCTTCGGCGGGCCTCCCACGACCGCGCTGTCCCAGGGCGGCGTCAGCCCGATGTAGGCGTACCAGCGCAGGCCGTGGGCGGCGAGATCGGCCTGGACCCGGTCGGGAATGGTCCAGGCGTAGTGGTGAGCGCCGCCCCTCGGCGGGTTCGGCTCGACCACCGACCAGTTACCTCCGCGCCCCTCGCGGACGGTGCCGAGCCCGCCGGCCGAGATCGCGGAGAGCATCGGCCCCGCGTCGCCCGGCGCCCGATAGAAGCTCGCGTTGACGCCGAAGGCGCTCGCCGGGACCTCGGGCGCATAAATCGGCGCAACCACGGTCGCCGCAACGTGTACGGCAGCGAGCGCGAGGGACAGGAGCATCGCAGGGGACGCGGCTCAGCCGGAGGGGCCGTGGCGGTGCGGCACTGCCGTCAGCCAGATGTGCGGGATGCCGATGAACCGCCGGCCCAGCATGCGGGTGATACCGCGGACCTTGATCCGGTCCGGGGTCTGCTTCCAGGCCGCCTCCGCCCCGGCCCCCCACTTCTGCCCGTAGGGGCGACCGACCTTCTGGACGTCGAACCCGGCCGCCAGCAGCATCCGCTTCAGCGCCGCGAGGTTGGGCACCCACCAGTTCGGGCCGTCCTGGCCGATCAGCCGGACGGTCGGATTGCGCGGCCGCAGCAGCGTCAGCGGGACCGAGATGGCCTCGTTGACGAAGAGGGTGCCCCTGGTGACCGACCGGATCGCCGTCAGGGCCTTGACCGGGTCTCGGAGGTGCAGCAGGAGCGCGCCGAGGAAGACGAAGTCGAACTCGCCGACGATGTCGGGATCGAGCTCATAGACCGAGAGCGCCCTGTACTCGACCTTCGAGTCGAGCGCCCTGTGCGCGATCTCGAAGCCGTTGCCACTTGGCTCGATGTCGCGCTCGGCGAATGCCTCGCCGAGGCCTGCGGGGAAGTCGATCTTCTCCCACTGGCCGCCGAGGTCCATGGCCACGACCTCGTCGGCGCCGCGCTTCTCCATCTCGAAGGCCCAGAACCCGTTGTTGGTGGCGACGTCGAGGCAGCGTTTCCCGGCCAGCGACGCCGGCAGCGGCACGTGACGCAGCGTGTCGACAGTGTCGTAGAGGCCCGGCGTTCGCACGCCTCCCGGGAGCTCGATCGTGTGGTACCAGCTGGTGACCTTCCCCACCTCGTCCCTGAGGCCCTGCGCTTCCATACCCGTCCTTTCGCCACCCCTGAAGTAGGTTCTCGCGATCGACGTGGGCGAATCTAGCAACGATCAATCGGGGGATCGTGGGCATGTGGGAGGAGCCCGGCGCGTAGCCGTCAACACCTCGTTGCTGGTCGGCGCGGACGCGGTCAGCAAGATCACGCTGCTCGTGCTCTACGCCGTGATGGCGCGGCAGCTCGGCAAGGACGGCTTCGGCGTCTTCACGCTGGCCGTGTCGGCCTCGCTGTTCGTGGAGTTCGCGGGGCTGGGAACCGACCTGATCCTGGCCAGGGAGGTCGCCCGCGACCCCGAGCACGTCCACGGCCTCTTCTGGAACTCCATCGCGATCAAGATCGTGCTCGGCGTCCCGGCCCTGGCCGGCGTGATGGGCTTCGCCGTGATCGCCGGGTACACCGGCGACGCCCTGCTGACCATCGCGCTGATCTCCGTGGCGAAGCTGCTCGACGTGATCTCCCAGACGATCGCCGCGACCTTCAGGGGCCGGGAGGAGATGCGACCTCCGGCGACCGCTCTCACGGTCCAGCGGCTGGCGATCGCGTTTGTCGGGTCGTTCGCGCTGATCAGCCTGAACGCCGGCGTCGTCGCGATCGGCTTCGTCTACGTCGCCTCGTCGGTGGCGGCGATGGCGGTGCTCTGGTGGCTGCTGCATCGCCGCGAGATGCGGCCGCGAGTGGAGATCTCGACGGAGCGCGGTTGGCGGCTGGCGATCGTGGCGCTGCCGGCCGGCATCGCCACCTTCTTCGGCGCGGCCCTGGCCCGCATCGACGCGCTGATCCTCTCGCTGCTCACCGACCACGCCACCGTTGGCCTC
>JAWVFG010000060.1:0-6021 GCA_033856335.1 Solirubrobacterales bacterium | reverse complement strand
CCGGTGCTACTGGTGCTGCTGCTGCCGCCCCCACAGGCGGCGACTCCTAGAGCGACAACCAGCGCCGCAATCAGCGCGAAGACCGCTCTCACTCGCGAATGACCGGTCACCACGTGACCCTCCTCTCGTCTGGGGCCAAGTACACCCCTGGAATGGACGGCGTGATCCTATGCCGCCTCCGCCGTGCGCGCCACCCTTAGGCCGCGCGGCGTGAGCAGCCACTGCAGTCCGGCGAGGCTGAGCTCCAGCGTGAGGGTGAGCAGCGCGATCAGGATCGCTCCCGCCACCACTCCCTGATCGCCGTACACGTTCCGGCCGAGGATCAGGTCACCGAGCGTGCTCACCCCGGCGAGGGAGGCCAGCGCCACGGTGGCGATGATGTTCACGGCGCCGGTGCGCACTCCGGCCATGATCGTCGGGACGGCAAGGGGCAGCTCGACGCGCCGGATGACTTGCAGGGCGCTCATTCCCATCCCACGCGCGGCCTCCACGGCGTCTCGGTCCACCTGGCTGACCCCGACGTATGCATTGGTCAGGATCGGTGGGATCCCCAGCACAGCGAAGGCGAAGGTGACGTTGAGGAGCCCCACGCCGATGAACGCCGCGACGAAGGCGATCAGGGCGAGCTCGGGGACCGCTCGGCCGGCGTTGCCCAACAAGATCGCGAACCCCTCGCCCTTGCGGAGATGGCCGAGCACGACCCCGGTCGGCAGCCCGATTGCGGTGGCCAGCCCCAGGGCGAGGAAGGTGACCTTGAGGTGCTGGCCCGTCAGATGCAGAACCTGGTCGGGGCCGCCGACGAGCACCTGGCCGGTGCGCGCCTCCTGCTGGTGGAAGATGAAATCGATTGCGCTCCCGAAGACGCCGAGGAACCCGAGGGTGAGGTGGAGGCTCACAGCGTCGCCTCTCGGTCTGACCGCCTCCACGGCGCCAGCAGGCGCTGGGCTGCGAGCAGCAGGAGATCGAAGGTGACCGCCATCAGGATCATCAGGCCACCCGCGATCACGATGTTGGTCTTGAAGGTGAGCTGCTGGTAGAGCGGCTCGCCTAGGGTGTTCACGTTGGCGAACACCATCAGGCTCGCGATCGCCACCGTCGAGACGGTGGCGACTCGGAGCCCCGCGATGATCTCCGGCATGGCCAGCGGAAGCTCGACCCGCCAGAAGAGCTGGCGCTCGGTCATCCCCATTCCCCGGCCCGCGTCCTTGCTCTCCGCCGGGACGTTGGCGAGGCCGACCACGATGTTCCGGTAGATGATCTGGAGGGTGTAGGTGGTGAGGACGATGATCGCCGTCGTCCACCCGAGCCCGGTGATCGGCAGGAGCAGGAAGATGAACGCCAGCGACGGGATCGTGTAGAGCACCCCGGTCGCCCCGGTGAAGGTCGGGACCAGCCAGCGCTGGCGGTGAGAGACCAGGGCCATGCCAAAGGCGATCAGGAAGCCCACGGCCACACAGACGAGGACCAGCAGCAGGTGGTTGAGCAGGGGGGTCGTGTAGCGATTGAAGTTGTCGAACGCCCAGGCGGGGCAGAACGCCTTGTTCTGGGCCACGCAGCTGGCGTTGGGCCCGGTCCGGTTGTGGATCGTCACCGCCCCCAGCAGGGGGGCGATCTGCGCGAGCGCAGGGGTCATTTCCCGTGAGGCCTCTCCACGGCGGCGTGCTCCTCGACCTTCGCCTCCGGGGAGACCAGGAACTCGGAGATGATCTCGATGGAGAGCACACCGGTGATCCGCCCGGCCCCGTCGGTGACCGGCGCGTACTGCGTCTCGGTCTGGAGGATGTCGGCTAGGGCATCGCGCATCACGTCGTCCTGATCGAGGACCGGCTCGGGGCCGCTGTCGGGCTTCTCGGGGACCGTGTCTGCCCGCAGGTCCGATTCGGAGAGCCAGCCGATCGGCCGGCGCTCGGAGTCGACCACCAGGGCGTGGGGGACCTCGGCTCCCTCCAGCTTCGCCCGCACCTCCGCCGTCGACTGGCCGACGAAGGCCAGCGGCGCCTCCCAGAGATCGATGTCTCGCACCCTCATCAGGGCGAGGCGCTTCAACGCGCGGTCGGCGCCGACGAAGTCCTCCACGAAGTCGTCGGCCGGCGCCATCAGGAGCTCGGCCGGAGTCGCGAACTGGGCCAGGTGCCCGCCGTCCTTCAGGATTGCGATCCGGTCGCCCATCTTGATGGCCTCATCGATGTCGTGGGTGACGAAGAGGACCGTCTTCTTGATGCCTGCCTGAAGGCGCAGGAACTCGTTCTGCAGGCGCTCCCTGGCGATCGGATCGATTGCGCCGAAGGGCTCGTCCATCAGCATCACCGGGGGATCGGCCGCCAGCGCCCGGGCGACACCGACGCGCTGCTGCTGACCGCCGGAGAGCTGACTCGGAAAGCGGTCGCCGAGCTCCGGATCGAGGCCGATCAAATCGAGCAGCTCGCGAACTCGATCCCGGGTGCGCTTCGAGTCCCAGCCGAGCAGCTTCGGGACGGTCGCGATGTTGTCCGCGACATTGCGGTGCGGGAAGAGCCCGATCTGCTGGATGACATAGCCCATCTCGCGGCGCAGATCGGCGGGATCGCGGTCCCGCACCGACGTCCCCCCGATCAGGATGTCGCCCTCTGTGATCTCGACCGTGCGGTTGACCATCCGCATCGCCGTGGTCTTACCGCTGCCAGAAGGGCCGACCAGCACGCAGATCTCGCCCGCGGGCACCTCGAGGGAGAGGTCGTCCACCGCCGGTTCGGACTGGCCCGGATAGCGCTTGGTCACGTCCAGGAAAGAAACCGACGCAGCTTGGTGCCCAGCCTCCACTTGGGCCTAGCCTACCGGCGCTATCATCCGCCGGCCGCGGTTGGTGCGCGGCTCTTTTTATGGCCACTTCGACAGCGATCAAGACCTACCAGGCGACTGCCCAGGACCGCACGCGGGATTGGTATGTGGTCGATGCCGAGGGCAAGACCCTCGGCCGGTTGGCGACGCAGATCGCCGACGTGCTGCGAGGGAAGCGCAAGCCCACCTACACGCCGCACGTCGACACCGGCGACTTCGTGATCGTCGTCAACGCCGAGAAGATCACCGTGACCGGCAAGAAGCTCGAGGACAAGCGCTACTGGCGGCACAGCGGGTATCCGGGCGGGATCCGCTCTCGCACCCTGGGCGAGCTGCTCGAGCAGCGACCCGAGGAAGTGATCCGCAAGGCGGTCAAGGGAATGCTCCCGCGCAACCGGCTCGCCAGGCAGCAACTCCGCAAGCTCAAGGTCTACGCCGGCCCCGAGCATCCCCACCAGGCTCAGACTCCTAAGCAGCTGGACATCCAGACTTGATGGCCGACGACGAGCAGCAGAAGCCAGCCGAGGAGAGCACTCCGGAGGAGAGCACTCCAGAGGAGAGCACTCCCGAGGAGGGCACTCCCGAGGAGCAGCAGGCCGAGGAGCAGGCCGCTCCCGAGGAGCACCCCCCGTCCGAGGGTGGGACTCCCGAACGCGGCGAGTCTGAGCCCGAGCCACCCCCCGCCGAGGAGGCCCTCGCCGAGGACGCGGCTGCCGAGGACGACACCCCGGCCGCCGAGGAAGCGGCCACTCCCCCCGAGGAAGCGGCCACTCCCCCCGAGGGCAAGAAGAAGGAGGAGGTCGTTCCCGGCGCGGAGCTCGATCCGATCGCGCTCGAACCCGACCGGCCACTGGACGCCGAGGAGCGGGCCCGCCGCGAGGCAGAGGAGGAGGAGCGGGCGAAGCGCGAGCGCGAGCTGATCGGAGAGGAAGGCGAGGACGCACCGCTGGCGACCAAGCCGACCAAGATCTCCGGGGACGCGAGCTACTCAGCGACGGGGAAGCGCAAGTCCTCCATCGCCCGAGTGATCCTCCGGGCCGGCGACGGCAACATCCAGGTCAACAAGCGGAGCCTCGAGGAGTACTTCCCGCGCGCCTACCTACAGACCGTCGCCAAGCAGGCGCTCGTCCAGAGCGGCTACGAGGGCAACGTCGACGTTCGCGTCCGCGTGCACGGCGGCGGCATCTCCGGCCAGGCGTCTGCCGTTCGCCATGGCATCGCCCGAGCGCTCTGCGACGTCGATCCCGCGCTTCGCCCGGAGCTGAAGCGCCGCGGCATGCTGACCCGTGATTCGCGGGTCAAGGAGCGGCGCAAGGCCGGCCTCAAGAAGGCCCGCAAGAAGCCGCAATTCAGCAAGCGCTAGCGTCCGCCCGCGTGGCGGAGAGAAAATTCTTCGGGACCGATGGGGTCAGGGGGCCCGTGGGCGAGTTGCTCACCCCCGATCTCGCCGTGCGGCTTGGCCGCGCCGCGGCGCTCCAGGCTGAGGCGGAGCGCCCGCAGGTCCTGATCGTCCGCGACACCCGCGAATCCGGGCCGATGCTCGAGGAGGCGCTCGCCGCCGGCGTTGCCGCCGGGGGAGGGGATGCGATGCTCGGCGGGGTCCTGCCGACACCCGCCGCGTCGATCCTGGTCCGACGGCTGAGCTTCGACCTGGCGGCGGTTGTCTCCGCCTCCCACAACCCGTTCGCGGACAACGGCATCAAGTTCTTCAACTCCCGCGGGACCAAGCTGGATGACGACGCGGAGCTCGAGATCGAGGCCCGCATGGATGAGCCGACGGGAGAGCGGGTCGGGGGTGTTCGCTCGCTGGAAGGTGCGTTCGACGACTACATCCGGGAGCTGCGGACTGCGTTCCAGCTCGACCTCTCGGGTGTGCGGATCGCACTCGACTGCGCCAACGGCGCCACCTATCGGGCGGCGCCGGTGATCTTCCAGGCGCTCGGGGCAGACGTCGTAGTGATGGCGGTGGAGCCCGACGGGCGCAACATCAACGCCGATTGCGGCTCCACCCACCCGCAGGCGCTGATCGATCTCGTCAGGACATCCGGAGCCGACATCGGCTTTGCCTACGACGGCGACGGCGACCGGACCCTCGCGGTCGATGGCAGCGGGCGTCTCCACGACGGCGACGACCTGCTCGCGCTGATCGCCCGGGACCTTCAGGACCGCGGCGAGCTGGAGGGCGGGGTGGCGGTGACCGTGATGACCAACTTCGGCTTCATGAAGTCGATGGAGGCGGCCGGGATCGACGTCGCCCAGACCAAGGTCGGCGACCGCTATGTGATCGAGGTGCTGCAGCAGCGCGACTGGCGCCTTGGGGGCGAGCAGTCGGGACACATCGTCTGGACGGACTTCACCCCCACGGGGGACGGCATCGCCGCCTCCCTGCTCACCCTGCGCGCCCTCAGAGGGCGCCGCCTCGAGAAGGTGGAGCCCTTCGAGCGCCTGCCGCAGCGCCTGGAGAACGTTCGCGTCGCCGACCGCGGCGCGATCGAGGGCGCGACCGAGCTGTGGAGAGCCGTCGACGAGGAAAACGCGAAACTCGAGGGCCGCGGCCGCGTCCTGGTCCGGGCATCAGGGACTGAGCCGCTGGTGCGTGTGATGGTCGAGGCCCCGGACGAGGAGGAGTGCGAGGCGATCTGCGACCGCCTCATCGAGCTCGCGAAGCGCGAGCTCGCATAGCGATTCGCCCAACTGAAGCCCCTACTTCTTCTTCGGCCCGATCTTGAGCGTCTCGACCGCATCGCCACGGATCTAGCCGCTTTGGACGAGAAGCGACAGTCTCGCTCGGCGTGCCGTCAACCCAGGATGTTGACCGCCCGGGCCACGACTAGCCCGACCGTCACGATTGCAGCGCTTCCCTGGATGCCCATCAGCAGCTTTGCCACCTGGGTCAGCGGCATGGTGTCGGTCGGGCTGAAGGCGGTGGCGTTGGTCAGGGAGGTGTACAGGTAGTCGAGGAACGTCGGCCGCCACTTCTGGCCCAACGGCGTGAGTTCGGGGTTTTCCATCTGGGGGAATTGGAAGTCCGGCCAGGGCTTTTTCTGCTGGTAGCGGTTCAACGGGCCGCCGCGATCGAGATCCCAATACACGACCGAGAACAGCAAGACGTTGGTGACCCAAAGCACCACACCTGAGCCGATCAGAGCGTGACCGCCGACCTTCCCTCCAGTGATCAGGTAGTGCACGAGCAGTCCGAGCGAG
>JAWVFG010000059.1:0-6523 GCA_033856335.1 Solirubrobacterales bacterium | reverse complement strand
GCCGAGAGGCTCCGGCGCCAACGCCCCAGCGCATGGCCGCCTCGGCCGCTGCGTCGCGGACGCGTGGATGGTCGGCCAGGCCGAGGTAGTTGTTGGAGCAGAGCAGCAGGACCGGCTGGCCGTCGAGGAGCACCGTCGGTCCCTGCGGGCCGTCGATCAGGCGAAGGCGCCGGCGCAGCCCGCTCTCATCGAGTTCCTCGAGAAGTTCGCCTAAATCGATCAATCGCCCCAGCCGGCGGGCTCGGGGTAGGCGGGGACCTTGCCCTTCTTCTTGATCACCCGCAGCTGGGTCGAGGGGTCCCAGAAGTTGGCGTCCGCCTGGCTGTCGATCAGCTCGTCGACCGGGGTGCTCGGCGTCTCGCCCTCCATCCAGCCCGAGCGGTTGTCGGGCCGTGGGTTGGCGCCGTTGTCGGGTTGCCGGGCGACGTTCAGCCCGAGCTCCTCGAACATCTCCCGGTCCTCCGCCGGCTCGACGCCGAGGGTGGTGAGGAAGTTGCCCATCATCACCCCGTTCAGGCCCGCCTTGACGGCCAGCGGCGCCAGGTCCTGGAGGTTCTCGACTCGGCCGCCGCAGAGGCGGAAGAGCGCATCGGGGAGGACCAGGCGGAAAATGGCCACCCACTTCACGACCTCCCAGGGATCCATCAGCTCGCGCTCGCCGAACTTGGTCCCGGTGCGCGGGTTGAGCAGGTTGATCGGCACAGAGTCCGGATCGATCTCCGCGAGCTCGAACGCCATCTCGACTCGCTGGCGGGGTGTCTCGCCCAGGTTGAGGATGCCGCCCACGCAGCTCTCCAGCCCCGCCTCGTGGACCGCGTCGATCGTGCGGATCCGGCCCTCGTACCGGACCGTGGTCGAGACCTCCGGATAGTGGGACCGCGAAGTCTCGACGTTGTGGTGCACGCGCTGGATCCCCGCCTGCTTCAGCTGCTTGGCCCGGTCGACCGACATATGGCCGATCGAGGCGCAGCGCTTCAGGTTGGTGTGCTCGGAGACGAGCTTGGCGCCCTCGACGATGTTGGCGAAGTCGCGCTTCGACAGCCCCTGTCCCTGGGTGACCATGCAGAAGCGATGTGCGCCGGCCGCCTCGGCCGCCTTGGCGTGCTCGAGGATCTGCTCTGGCTCCATCATCGCGTGCATCGGCGTGTCGGCCTCGGCGTAGCGCGACTGCGCACAGAAGCCGCAGTCCTCTGCGCAGCCCCCAGACTTGGCGTTGACGAGGGAGCACATGTCGGTCGAGTCCCCGAAGCGGTCCTGGCGGACCTCCCACGCGCGCTCGACCAGAGCGCCGATCTCGTCGTGATCCGTCAGGGCGCCGAGCTCGAGCGCCTCATCGAAGCTGATCAGTGGCGGCACTCCCCAAATTTATGAACGCTGCCGGACGACCCGGCTAGTCCCAGGAGAAGTCCTGGACGATCTCGGCGTCGCCCGCGGCCCTGGGGCTGAAGGCGAGCAGCACGAGATCGTCGTCCCCCGCCTCGAAGGCGCGGGTCACCGCGGGGGCGATTCGAATGGCGTCGAGAGGCCCGACGTCCTCGAGCTCGTCGTCGAGCTTCACCCGGCCGCTCCCGGAGAGCACGACGTAGATCTCCTCCATCTCGCTGTGCTTGTGTGGGAACGGCTGGCGCTGGCCCGCCTTCACCACCTGGTAGGAGACGCCGCTGCGCTCGGAGTCCAGGTCCTCGTGGGCGAAGCGGGCCTCCATGGAGTCGGAGACTCCGGCCTCGGCCGCGGCATCCTTGACCTCCCGCAGATTCTTGATCGTGTAGTCCATGGCCGGATCGGGCTAGGCCGCTTCGCGCATCGCCTCGACCTCGCGCGCCTGCGCGAGTCGGCTGAGGCCGCGCTCCTCCAGCTCCTTGACCTCGCTCGGCTTCAGCTCGAGCCGGCGGGAGGCCTCGCGGAGCGGCGTGGGCTCGTCGCCGTTGATGCCGTAGCGAAGCTGGATCACCTTGCGCTCCTCGGTGGGCAGCTCCTCGATCGCCCGCCTCAGAGTCTGGTCGCGGAGGCTGACAGCCACCTCCTCCGATGGGCCGCTGCGCTCGTCTTGGATGAACTCCCCGAGCGAGGACGCGTCCTCCTCCCCGACGGGCCGGTCGAGGCTGGTGACGACCCTGGTCAGATCGCGGATGTCCTCGACCTGGGCAGGCTCGAGCTCCGCCTCCTTGGCCACCTCCTCGGTGGTCGGGTCACGGCCGAGCTTGGTCGCCAGCTCGCGCTCGATGCGCATCACCTTGCGCTCGCGCTGGGCGACCTGGTTGGGGACGCGGATGGTGCGCTCCTTCGACTCCAGAGCGCGCTGGATCGCCTGACGGATCCAGAAGGTCGCGTAGGTCGAGAACTTGTAGCCCTTGCGCCAATCGAACTTCTCGGAGGCGCGGATCAGGCCGAGGATTCCCTCCTGGATCAGGTCGAGGAGGTTGAGGTCCTGGCGCATGTAGCGGCGGGCGTTCGAGACCACCAGCCTGAGGTTCGAGTTGATCAGCCGCTCCTTCGCCTGGAGGTCGCCGCGCTCGACGGCCTGCGCGAGCTCGACCTCCTCCTCCTTGGTGAGCAGCGGGTACTTCCGCATCTCGTTGAAGAAGAGCTGGAGGGCGTCGGTGGTGGTCTCGGCGAGCTCGCTGTTGCGGTAGCCGGCCGGCTCGGCCGCCTCGCGGCCGCAGTCGTCCTCGATCGAGAGCCCAGCGGCCTCGATTCGCTCGTGCACCGCCTGCTCCTCTTCGTCTGTGAGGTTCATCTCCTGGACCAACGAATCAACCTCCGAGAGATCGACGCATTCCGCCGGGCGACCGCCCTCGATCATGGCGGCCACGCGCTCCTCGACGCCCGGGTCGAGCTCCACTGCGGTTGGGTTCATTTCCTCAGCCATGGTTGCCCTCTACACAGGGTCCCAAACGGGCAAGCTCGGCGCGGCGAGGGGATTGGAACCCTTCGATACCCTGCCGCCTGCGTCCGGTCCGAGGGGGGCGCGGCCCATGAGGCAACAGCCGCCGGCATGGAGGTCCGTTGAGAGGTTTCGCATCGATAGTCGCCGGTCGCCGCAGCAAGTGGGTGATCCTGGCCGTCTGGCTGATCGCGGTCGTCGCCGTATTTGCCGGGAAGCTCCCGACGAAGCTGTCCAACAAGACCACGGACTCGACCGAGTCGTTCCTGCCCGCGAGCGCCGAGTCGACCCAGGTGGTTCGCGACCTCGAGCGCGAATTCCCGCAGGGGCAGACCGACACCGGGCTGGTCGTCTACCAGCACGCGGGGGGCCTGACCGCAGCCGACAAGGCCAAGATCGCAGCCGACGCGCGGGCGATCCAGGCTGCCGGCAACGACAAGATCCACCTGGCCGAGCCGCCCGCGGTTCCGTTCGAGCCGATCCCGCAAGGCTCGTCGAGCGCCCTCGTCTCCAAGGACGGCAGCGTGGCGGTGATGGTGCTGACGACGCCGAGCAACTTCGACAAGGAGGGCGACTGGGGCAAGGCGGTTCGCGCGATCACCGACGCGAACACCGGCGACATGAATGTCAACGTCACCGGAAACCTGGGCTTCAGCGCGGACGCCAAGGACGTCTTCAGCAACATCGACACCAAGCTCCTGCTGGCTACGGTCACGCTGGTGCTCGTCCTGCTCGGGGCGATCTACCGCTCGGCTCTCATAGCGCTCACTCCGCTGGCCGTCGTTTTCTTCGCGTATTCGATCGCGCAAGGGTTGATCTACGCATACGCGAACTCCGGCGCCACCGTCTCCACCAACAGCACATCGATCCTGATCGTTCTCATGTTCGGCGTCGGGACCGATTACTGCCTGTTACTCGTCTCCCGCTACAGGGAGGAGCTCAGGCGATACGAGGACAAACACGAGGCGATGGGCCGTGCAGTCAGGCGGGCCGGCCCGGCCATCCTGGCCAGCGGGATGACAGTGGCCCTGGCAATGCTGGTCCTGACGCTGGCCGACAACCGGGGCACCAGCTCACTCGGGCCGGTCGCGGCGATTGCGGTCCTGTCAGCGCTCACCGCGGGCCTCACCCTTCTGCCGGCCCTGCTGACGATCTTCGGTCGCCCGGGCTTCTGGCCGCGCCGCAGGATGGTCGCGTATGACCCCGAGCATCACCTGGAGCTCCGTCAGGGAGTCTGGCGGCGCTTCGGCGACCGAGTGCTGCAGCGGCCGGGCGTCGCACTGCTGGTCACCGGTGTCTTCTTCTGCCTGGGCGCCCTCGGACTGTTCGCCTACAAGGTGGACTACTCGAGCACCAGCTTCTTCAAGCACTCGGTCGAGAGCGTCAGGGGCTTCGACGTCCTGCGCCAGGCCTTCCCGGCGGGCACCCTCGCGCCCACGACGATCCTCGTGAAGAGCGACAACGGGCCCGTGACTCCGACCGACATAACCGAAGCCCAGCAGAAGCTCAGGGCCGTGAAGGGCGTGGCCGCTGTGGGGCCGCCGCTCCAGTTCTCCAGGAACCATCAGATCGCCGAGCTCGACCTGGTCCTCCAGGGCGATCCGGCCAACAAGTCGGCTCTGGACATCGTGCCCAGGATGCGGGACGCCGTCGCGAACCTCTCGCCCGGCGTCAACGCCCTGGTCGGGGGCACCAGCGCGATCAACTACGACATCGACAACGCCAACCAGCGGGATCTCGAGCTGATCGTCCCCCTGGCGCTTCTGGTGATGGCGATCATCCTGGCGATCCTGCTCCAGGCGGCGGTGGCGCCGCTGGTGCTGCTCGCCAGCGTGATCATCTCGTTCGGCTGCACGCTCGGGGTCTCGATCCTGATCATCAGATTCGTCATCGGCGACGCCGGCTTCGACTCGTCGATCCCGGTGTTCGCGTTCATCTTCCTGGTCGCGCTGGGAATCGACTACACGATCTTCCTGATGGCACGCGTGCGCGAGGAGGCTCGCAGGCACGGCACCCGGGAGGGGATGTTGCGGGCCCTGGCAGCCACCGGGCCCGTGATCACGAGCGCCGGGATCATCCTGGCCGGCACCTTCTCGGTGCTGATGACGCTGCCGGTCACCTTCACCTTCGACCTGGGTCTGATGGTCGCCCTCGGGATCCTGCTGGACACCTTCATCGTCAGGACGATCATGGTCCCGGCGGCGGTCGAGCTGCTCGGCGACCGTGTCTGGTGGCCCTCAACCGCGAGAGCCGGCGGGCGGCTCCGCGAGGAGACGGGGGAACATGCCTCGCCGGAGCCCGCCGAGGCCGGCTAGCGGCCCTTCCAGACCGGCTTGCGCTTCTCGGCGAAGGCCGAGATCCCCTCGCGGAAGTCCTCGGACGCGAAACACGACTCCCGCAGCTCGATCAGCTCGCGCTCCTGCTCCGGCGTCAGTCGCGAGTACGAGTTGAGCGTGTCGATGGCGTGCTTGTTGCCCCGCATGGAGAGAGGGGCGTTGGCGGCGACCTCGGCCGCGAGCTCGACCGCCGAGCTCTCCAGCTTGGAGTCGTCGACGACCTCGTGGACCAACCCGATCTCCTCGGCGCGCTCGGCGGGGAGGTTGCGCCCCGTCAGGAAGAGCTCCTTGGTGCGCGGAACCCCGACCGCGTCGATGAAGCGCTGCAGGCCGGTGTGCCCGTAGATCAACCCCAGCTTGGCCGGCGGCATGCCGAGCTTGGCGCCGCGGGCGCAGATGCGCAGGTCGCAGGTGAGCGTCAGCTCGAGGCCGCCGCCGAGGGCATGGCCGTTGATCGCCGCGATCACCGGCCAGGGGTGGGCCGCGATCGCGTCCAGGGCAGCCTGGAACGGATGGGCGACCAGGGCCTCGGCATCACGCTCGAAGGTCTCCGACGGGATCGCCGCGATGTCGTATCCGGCCGAGAACGCCTTGCCGGCGCCCGTGATCAGGACGCAGCGCACCTCGATGCCGCGGTCGAGAGACGGCATGGCCGCAGCGATGCCGTCGAGGAGCTCGTGGTCGAGCGCGTTGCGCGAGTCCGGGCGGTTGAGCGTCAGCCGCGCCACCGCCTCGGCGGGCTCGTCCAGGCGCAGCTTGCCGCCCGCTAGGTCCCTACCCAAGACGGCGACTCCTCCACTTCGCGTCCGGGCCGCGTCGCATTACTTGAGGCTATTCGAGGACGACCAGCACATCGCCCTCGGAGACCGACTGACCCTCCTCGCAGCGGATCTCGGTGACTTTGCCGGGATCCTCGGCCTCGACCGGCATCTCCATCTTCATCGACTCGAGGATGGCGACCGTGTCGCCCTCGTCGACCTGGTCGCCGACCTTGACCTCGATCTTCCAGACTGTGCCGGTGATGTGGGCTTCTACGTCGGCCACGCGCCGGGACAATAGTCGCCGGTGACGCCGGAACCGGCGAAGGTCGCGATCGTCGCGGCGCGGAACGAGGCGGAGCGGATCGGCGCGGCCCTCGATGTGCTGGCGGAGGCCCTCCCGGGCGCTCGGCTGATGGTCGCCGACGACGCTTCCACGGACGGGACGCAGGACCTCGCCATGGCCCACGGCGCCTGGCTGGTGAGCAGGTGCCGCGCGCGCGGCAAGGGGGGCAACGTCACGGCCGCGGCGGAAGCGGCCGTCG
>JAWVFG010000058.1:0-4173 GCA_033856335.1 Solirubrobacterales bacterium | reverse complement strand
CTACAAGGCGGCCGGCTGCACCGGGCCCGTCGCCGGAACAGGCAGCGGCGCAACCCTGGCCGGCGCCGGAATTCCCGTGAGCGTGCCCGACAACTCGACCACCTCCTTCTACGCGAAGGCGACCGGTGTCGGGGGAACCTCAGGCTGCTCCGGCGCCCGTTCCTACACCGAGGTGACGCCGGCGGTCGTAATCCCGCCGACGGTCGTAACACCGACGCCCGCCCCGGCGGCGAAGAAGTGCAAGAAGGGCTTCAAGCTGAAGAAGGTCCACGGCAAGAAGAAGTGCGTCAAGAAGAAGTAGCGCGCTAGGGGCCCAGCCACCCGTGCGAGTGGCACGGGATCGGGGTCCCGGTGTTCGGCACCAGTGCCGAGAAAGCGGGGTCCGGTCGGTTCGCGGTGGTGCAGTAGTTGTTGAGCACGCCGTTGACCTGGAGGAAGTCCGACTTCTGCGCCCGCGCCTTGACGTCGTTGCGCGGGTAGCTGTGCGGGTCGGAGCCATAAGCCGGAGGCCGCGGCGGGATGTCCTCGTTGGGCGGTGTGGCGGTGCCTCCCGGCACGCTGAGCGGTCCGCCGTCCCAGTAGACGAGAGCCGAGCCGCCGTATGGGAACGACCCGATGGCGGGGATTCCGAAGATCCCGTTCGGGTTCCAGTAGCGGCCCGGATCAAGGGCCGGCTGATAGACCGATGCGCCGATCGTCCTAGCCTCGACCTCGGCTGCGACGTTGGCCACCTGGTGATCGCCGAATGAGGCATCGAGCAGCACCGTGTGCGCGGGGGTGTTCGGCAGCGGGTTCGTGGTCATGTGCTGGGCATAGCCGTCGGCCTCCGCCCGGTCCCAGAGCAGCTGCATCACGGAGAAGATCAGCGGGCGCTCGAGCTCGTTCGGGTAGTTGTCGTAAAGACCGAGGGGCGAGTCACTCGGGGCGGCGTTGCAGACGGTGTTGAGCGGACTGGGGAACAGGCTGCAGACCTCGGGGGTGAACTTGCCCTCCGCGTAGGGCTCGAAGTCGACGCTGCGCTGCAGCAGGGTCGAGTAGTTCATCCCGGGGACGCCGAGAACCGCCCGGTTGAAGTCCGGCGCAACGGCGGTCAGCGACCCGCCGAGGATGCCGCCCTGGCTGTTTCCGTCATAGAAGAGACGGTCGCCCTGGATGACCGAGTTGCCGCTCGAATCGTGGAAGGCGGAGTCGGTGGTCAGCCCGCTGGGATGAATCATCAACCGGCCGAGGTAGAGGAAGTTGAGCATTCCCTGCTGCGTCTCGTCCGCGAGCAGCGGGAAGAGCGAGAGGTTCTGGAGGATCAGCAGGACGTTGGGCAGATTCTGGGTGGCGAACCCGTACCAGTCGGTGGCGCAGAAGACGATGTCGTGCTCGTTGGACATCGCCTCGACGTTGCCGCCCTCGACCTCGCTGGCGCTGCCGAGCAGGCCGTGGCCGTACAACGAGACCCGGGCCGGGGCATGGCTCGGATCGTCCAGGGCCGAGTGGGGAATGACGCACTCGAAGGAGACGCTCGCCGTGTTGGCAAGCGGCGTGCCGGCACCGAGCTGGGCCGGCAACCCGTCGGCCCCGTAGTTGAAGGTGGATCCGACGGGCTGGCAACCCGGCGTGTTCATGTAGCAGGGCACCGTGACCGTGCCGTGGACGATCCGGGCGATGTTCGAGTTCTGCGCGGTCGTGAAGTTCTGGGTCTGACTCGGGTCGATCGAGAAGGCGGGCGCGTTGCCCTGCGCCTGGAGGTCGCTCAGGTTGGTGTCACCCAGCTGCGAGAACGCGTCGTCCCTGATCTTCAGCATCCTCGCCGTCAGGCTGCGCTCGCTCGCGACCGTGAAATCCCAGGTCAGATAGAGGTTGGAGCGCTGGATCCCGGCCGTCCCCAGCTTCGCGAACAGGCTCTCCATGTGGGCGCGGCGGGCCTCGACCTCGGGCTGGGTCGTGATCAGGTTGTCGCGGTAGACGCGGAAGGCGTTGCTCGTCTGGATCGTCTTCCCCTGCGCGTCCTTCAGGCGCCGCAGAGCGACGATGTAATGGCCGCCCTCCTGCCAGTTGACGGCCGGGCGGATGATCAGGTTGACGTTGGCCCTGTCCGCGGGGTCATTGGGGTTCCCCCCCACCGCCGGATCGATCGGGTTGTAGTCGATCTCCGTCCAGATCGGCTGGCGTTTCCCGGTATCGGCGTTGATCACGACGACCGGCTGATCGGCGGCCGAATAGGTCCCCATGTGATCCACCGAGACGGCCCCGGTATTCCGGAATGCCTGTGGGTTGTCGAGCCCGGGAATCCGGACGACGATCATGTTTCCGGGGCTGAAGCCGTCCGCCCGGTTGTAGTCGGTGGGGTCGATGTGAAGACCGGCCTTGTTGGCCGGCATCGACGCGGCCTGGAGGTTCAGCCTCCGGCCCGTTTCGGTAGAGGGGTCGGCGACGGTGAAGTAGTCGTTCGGCCAGGGCTGGAGGCAGACCGCCGGATCGAGGAAGTCGCAGCGACTCGCGTTGGAGGTGTCGATCGGCGGGCCCTTGTAGGGCCTGGGCGGCGGGGCGCCCGAGCCGGAGCCGGTGGCGGAGTGGTACCAGGCCGGCATCGCCTGGCCAGGGACCATCAACAGGATCAGCGCGCAGAGCATGACCCCGGCGATCGCCGGCCACCAGCGCCTCGTTCCGCGTGCGTCTCTCATCTCCCGTTGGCCCCGCCCCCCGGCGAAGCGGCAAAACCGTAGTCGATCGCCCCGCGGCGGGCGCCGGTTCCGCAACTTCGAGCCCTGGCCGTCGTTATGTTCGGGGAATGCTCGCCGGCGACATGCAGGGGTTGAGCCGCAGCCGGAAGGCCCGGGCGGCGTTGCTGCTGGCGGGAGTCGCCGGCCTTGCCCTGCTCGCGCTGCTGGTTCGGGGCGAGGAATCGCGCGCCGCGAGCAGCAAGCCCAACATCATCATGTTCACCACCGACGACCAGACGGTGCGTGACATGTCGGTCATGCCCAAGACCCAGGCCCTGATCGGGAACTCCGGGGCGACCTTCCTCAAGGCCTTCGCCTCCGACCCACTCTGCTGCCCGTCCAGGGTCACGGTGCAGACGGGCGAGTACGCGCACAACACCGGCGTGCTGGGCAACACGCCGCCGGCGGGCGGCTACAGCAGCTTCAACGACAAGAACGACCTCCCGGTCTGGCTGCAGTCAGCGGGATACCGCACGATTCACATCGGCAAGATGCCCAACGGCTTCGCCGACAAGGGCGCCACCTACGTGCCGCCCGGCTGGGGCCCCTATGCCGGTGGCATCGGCCCGGCGTCGAAGGGCGAGTTCTACGGCTTCATCGGGCCGCCGTCCAACTACACGGACTTCGAGCTCGACCAGAACGGGATCCCGCACCAGTACACGGCGGACGACTACTCGACCAACGTCTACTCGGACATCGCAGTCAACCGGATCAACAACCACCTGACCAACTTCCCCAACAGCCCCCTCTACATGCAGGTGCAGTTCTTCGCGCCGCACGACCCCGCCACCCCGGAGCCCAAGTACGCCAACGCATTCGCCACAGCCCCACTCCCGATCGACGCGAGCTTCAACGAGAAGAACGTCAAGGACAAGCCGGGCTGGATTCGAGCCATCAGGCGATTCGGCCCAGGGCTGATCGCGAAGATCCAGACGCGCTATCAGCACCGGCTCGAGACGCTGCTCTCCGTCGACGACGCGGTGGAGCGGATCGTCAACGACCTCTCCTCCCGGGGCGCCCTCAACAACACGTATCTGATCTTCACCTCCGACCAGGGATTCATGCAGGGACAGCATCGCCTGCACCAGGGCAAGTTCGTGGCCTACGACCCCTCCACCCAGGTCCCGCTGCTGGTGCGCGGACCCGGGATACCCGCCGGATCGCAACCGCGCTCCCTGGTCTGGAACGGGGACATCACCTCGACGATCCTGCAGATGGCCGGCGCCTCGGCGGGCCTGCCGCAGGACGGCCGCTCGATGCTCCCCTTCGCCCAGGACCCGACGAAGAAGTCGACGAGACCGATCCTCTTCGAGACGGGGCCGCCCGGGAGCACCTTCGAGCCGGGAGTCGGGACCGCGGCCTCGAGCAGTCACCGGGTGAAGATCAGCAAATACGTGAAGAACCTCGACATGGACCACACCGCTCAGATCGCGCGCGTGATCAGCGCCCCTCGCTACCG
>JAWVFG010000057.1:0-18667 GCA_033856335.1 Solirubrobacterales bacterium | reverse complement strand
GGCGTGGTGTCGACGAAGTCGGCCGGATCGGCACGGTCAGGCTCGACCACGAGATGTGAGGCGGGAGGCAGGTAGCCGAAGATCCGCGTCCCCTCCGGCACGCCCTCGGCCTTGCTCGCGACCACGTCGGCGAAGCCCCAGACCGGCATCCGCGCCCAGCCGTCCTCTGCGGGGAAGAACTGCCAGTAGCTCATCGCGTCGCCCATCACCGCGTAGGTGATGTTGTTGGTGGTCAGCCCGAACGAGTCGACGCCGAGCAGCACCTGGCCCGCCTCGAGCCCCGGCGCCTCGGGGTCCTCCCAGCGGGTTTCGTGCAGGTCGTCTTTGCGGACCAGGAAGTCGATGCGGACAGCTTATTTGGCGGCGCTGGATCTCAGCAGCCGCTTCGCGGCCAGCAGCGCCCGATCGGCCGCCTCATGGAGGCTGACGGCATCTCCCGTCGTGGATGCGACCCCGAAGGAGGCCGTGACGGCTCCGCCTCCCAGCTGTGCGTCGGCCAGTGCGGCGATCAGCCTCTCGGCGCCGATCTTTCCGCCCTCGAAGGTGGTCTCCGGCATCAGGACCGCGAACTCGTCGCCGCCAATTCGAAACGCGTCGTCCGTCAGCCGGGACGAGTCGATCACGCTCGCGACGCCTCGGAGCACCGCGTCGCCGGCCGGATGGCCGAGCCGGTCGTTGACACCCTTGAAGCCATCCAGGTCGAATATGCAGAGCGAGAGTGGACGGCCGTAGCGGGAGCTCCTGGCGGCCTCGATCACGCGGCGCTCCTCGTACGCCCGGCGGTTGAGCAAGCCGGTGAGAGCGTCGGTCCTGCTCTCCTCGGCCTTGAGCTCAAAGAGCGAGGCGTGAGCCATCTGAGCGGAAATCGCCTCGCTCAGGAGGTTCAGCGTCTCGATGTCCGACGGCCCGAAGCGATGTGGCTCGGGTGAGTACACCTTGAGCACTCCCACTGAGTCCCCATTGTGAGTGAGTGGCACGCAGATCATCGATCGGGCGTTGACTCCGCTCGACGCCCTGCGGCCGATTCGCGGATCAATCCGGGTGTCGTCGCAGTAGAGAACCTTGCCCTGGTCCAGCGACAGGCCGGAGAGGCTGGTCTGCCGGTTAAGGCGAATGCCGAGATATGGGGTGGCCTCACCGGCGGTCGCCGCATAGATCATCTCGTCCCCGTCGGGAATCTCAATCACTGCCGAGGTCGCTTCGGTGATCTCCTGCGCGCGGTCAGCCACCAGGTGCATCACCTGGTTCGTGTCGAGATCCGACGCCGCGATCTCGCTCTGGGTCTTGATGATCGCCATGAGGCGATCCCGATCCCCCTTCATGCTCACCTATCGGCATATTCGCTACCGACTTTTAGGGAGTGGACGAACGTAGGTTTCAAATCGCGCCCGTCGGTCAATCATGGGCGAATGCGGCGGGGGCCACGCTTGACGATCCTCGGGGCGATCGCGGTTGCGGCGGCGATCCTGATCCCGGCTGCGCCCGCCGCAGCCGTGGCGACCACCCAGCCGGTCGGCTTCCCCCCGCTCTCCGATCAGGCGGCGGCCGCGCTCGTGCAGCGGAGCGCCTTCGAGCCTCGGCCCCATAACTACAGGCCCAATCACACCGTCCCGAGCAGGCGGATGGTCCGCCAGTGGCGCGAGCACAACAAGATGCCCTACCGCCGCTTCGTCGATGGGAACTTCACGGGCACCACCGACGAGATCATCCAGTGGGCCGCCTACAAGTGGGGCCTCGACGAGAACGTGCTGCGGGCCGTCGCCGTCGTCGAGTCCTGGTGGCGGCAGTCGACGATCGGCGGCCACCACAGCTCCTATGGCCTCTTTCAGGTGCGGGCGCCGTTCCACTGCGCCGGCAAGTGCGCGATCGCCCGGCGCTCGACGGCCTTCAACGCCGACTACTACGGCGGGATCATCCGCGCCTATTTCGACGGCAGGATGCCCTGGCTCAACAAGGAGCCGCACGGTCGCAGGTACGCTGCGGGCGATCTCTGGGGCAGCGTCGGTGCCTGGTTCTCGGGTCGCTGGTGGACAGCTCCCTCGGCGAGCTACATCTCCGAGGTCCAGCACCGCCTGGCCGAGCGGACCTGGGCACAGACGGGCTTCTAGCCCGAGTTACCCCGCCGGCAGGCCGTGCAGCAGGCGGCCCGCGATGCCCTGGAGGGTGTGCTTTCCGTAGTGATGGCTGCCGTCCGACTCGGTGAAGATCGCCAACGCGATCCTCTCATGGCCGGACTCCAGGAAAGCGACCTGGTGGTCGACGGCGCCCGACCCGCTTCCCCAGCCGCCCTTGAAGTAGAGGTGCCAGCCAGGGAGCCGTAGGCGCCCGATGCCCCAGCGCTGGCTGGGGATGATGTGGGCGAGCTGGTGGCGGGCGAAGGCGCGGTGCCGCGCGGGGACGTACCGGTCGAACCGGTCCATGAAATGGGCCTGGTCCCGCGGGCTCGTCAGGCTCAGGCCCCAGACGGGGTTGTAGTGAAAGCGATGCATCCCGGCCAGGCGGGCCAGCCTCCTGATCGCTCCGGGGCCGACGATGTCGCGGACCCTCGTCGCCGCGTTGTTGTCGGATCGCCGGATCATCGGCACCAGCAGCCTCCGGTCCGAGCGATGCAGACGGCGGTGCGCCACGGACGGCCGGCGCAGGTAGGTGGCCAGCAGCATCACCTTGAACACGCTGGCCATCGGGAAGCTCGCGGTGGGGTGCAGGCCGCGCTCCCGCCCGCTTGGAGCGATGATGTCGAAGGCGATCCGTCCGCGCCGGTGCTTCGCGTAGCTGCGGGCGGCCGCGACGCCGGGCACCCAGGTGGCAGCCCGCTCACTCGCTCCGGTCGCCGAATGCTGGCCCAGCACGAGCCCCACCGTCAACAGAGCGAGAGCCGCGGCGCGAGCCGGTGCCGGCGATCTCGAGGACATATGCACTTTCTAATGTTTCCCCGGGAGGTCGCCGGGTAATCCACCCTGTTCGCAGTCAAACGGAGAGTGGAGGCCGGACGATGAACGGACGGCTGTCTGCGCTCGACGATTCTTTCCTCGCGGTCGAGAGCGCGAACGCGCACATGCACGTCGGATGGGCGTCGGTCTTCCGGCCACCGGAGAACGGGCCCGCGCCCAGCTTCGCCGAGCTTCGCGATCACATCGAGGGAAGGCTCTGTCGCGCCCCTCGCTACAGGCAGCGAATCGCCCCGGTGCCGATGGGCCTGAACGCGCCGATCTGGGTTGACGATGCGAGCTTCGACGTCAACCGGCACGTCGTCCGGTCGAACGCGACCTCACTCGTCGAGCTGGTCGACTCCTGCATGTCGACGCAATTGCAGCGGGATCGCCCGCTCTGGCAGATGTGCATCGCGGACCACCTTGATGATGGCCGGATCGGTGTCATCGGCAAGGCCCACCACTGCATGGTCGACGGAATCGCCGCCGTAGAGCTGGCGTCACTCCTGCTCGACCCGACTCCCGAACCGCCGCCGGCGCAACCCGACGGATGGGAGCCGAGCAACTCGCCCGGCGCGGCGCGGCGACTCCTCGGCGGCGTCCTGGACCTGCTCGCGGAGGAGGCGTCCCTGGCTCGATTCCCCGCGCGGGTCGCACGCTCGCCCGGCCGACTGGTCGATGCCATCGAGCCCGCCCGCCGCGCCCGCAAGGCGCTCGCGCACTCCCTGCGTCCCTCCAAGCCCCTGGAGCCGATCAATCAGCCGATCACGAGCGCTCGCCACCTGGCCTGGTTCGCGCGACCGCTCGCCGACCTGAAGCGGATCGGCCGCCCCTTCGGAGCCTCCGTCAACGACGTCCTCCTGGCGGTTTCCGCGGGAGGGATGCGGCGCTTCTTCCGGGGTCTCGACCGGGACCCGGTGCCGCTGAAGACCATGGTCCCGGTCAACGTGAGGGAGGGTCAGGCCACCGAGCTCGGCAACAGGATCTCGTTCGTGTTCGTCGACCTGCCCTGCGACGAGCCCGATCCCGTCCGCCGGCTGCAGAACGTCCGCCTTCACATGAGTGAGCGCAAGGAGGAGGGGCTTCCTGAGGGAGGCGACGTGGCGATGGCCGCGATCAAGTACATGCCGCGTGCTGCGCAGCACGCTGTCAGCCGCATGATCGCCAGCCCCCGGACCTTCAACCTCACCATCTCCAACATCCCGGGCCCCCGCGAGCCGATGTACATGCGCGGCTGCAAGCTCGAGGCTGCCTATCCGGTCGTCCCGATCGCAGACGAGCACGCCGTGTCGATCGGGATGACTACCGTCCGGGACATGGCCTGCTTCGGGCTCTACGCGGCCAGCGAGCCGCTTCCGGACTCGGACCGCCTGGCGGAGGCTGTCGATCAGTCGATCGACGAGCTCCTCGAGCTCGCCGAGCGCTAGCCGGCGCGCTCCTCGGCAGCTAGCGAATGAGGAGCATCTCCGCGTACTTCGGCAGCGGCCAGAGGTCGTCGGGGACGATCTTCTCCAGCCTGTCCGCCACCTCGCGGACCCGTGCCATTCCCGCGACCTGCTTGTCGCGGGCGTAGACGGCAAGGTCCATCCCCTCGAGGCCGTCCGGGTACTGGTTGGCTTCGTCGAGTTCCCTGATGGCGGCGATCAGCTCCTCGACCAGCGGGGTCGTCTCCTGGGCGACCGCGCCGACTCCAGCGTCGTCGCCGAGAGCCAGATAACGCAGAGCGGCGGGCAGGATCAGGGTCCGGGCCATCGTGTCCGCGGTCTCGGCCTCGATGTTGGCGCGGATGATGTACTGCTCGAGCCAGACCTCGTAGCGTGACTCGAGCTCGCGCTCGTTGAGAACCTTGTACTTGCCCATCATCGAGACGGTGGGCTCGGCGACCACCTCGGGCAGGGCGTCCGGGGTCGTGCGCAGGTTCTTCAGGCCGCGAACCTCCTCCGCCTCCTTGTGCCAGGCCTCGTCGTAGTTGTCGCCGTCGAAGATGATCTGCTTGTTGGCGTCATAGGCATCCTTGACCACCGCTGTCACGGCGGCGGGAAGGTCGTCGGTGCCCTTGGCCTCGAGCTTGTCGGAGAGATCGTCGATCGCCTCCGCGGCGATGGTGTTGAGCACCGTGTTCGGGAAGGCGAGCGACTGGCTCGACCCGACGGCACGGAACTCGAACTTGTTGCCCGTGAAGGCGAAGGGAGAGGTCCGGTTGCGGTCGCCGCCGTGCATCGGCAGCGGGGGCAGGACCTCGGCGCCCAGCTCGAGGAATGACCCCGGGGTGTGCGGGTCGCCGCTGCCCGAGGAGATCGCCTCGAAGACCTTCGTCAGCTCGGCGCCGAGGAAGATCGAGATGATCGCCGGCGGCGCCTCGTTGGCGCCCAGGCGGTGGTCCTGTCCGATCCCGGCCACTGAGGCACGCAGCAGGCCCTGGTGCTTGTTGACGGCCTGGATCACCGCCGCGCAGAAGAACAGGAAGTTGATGTTGTCCGCGGGCGTGTCGCCCGGCTCGAGCAGGTTGCCGCCCGTGTCGGTCCCCATCGACCAGTTGTTGTGCTTGCCTGAGCCGTTGACGCCGGCGAAGGGCTTCTCGTGCAGGAGGCAGACGAGGCCGTACTTGCGGGCGACCCGCTGCATGACCTGCATCGTGAGCTGCTGGTGGTCCGAGCCGACGTTCGAGTTCTCGAAGATCGGCGCGATCTCGTGCTGCGCCGGTGCGACCTCGTTGTGGCGCGTCTTGATCGGCACGCCGAGCCTGGCCAGCTCGTTCTCGAAGTCGAGGATGCAGGCGAGCACCCTCTCCGGGATCACCCCGAAGTAGTGGTCATCCAGCTCGTGGCCCTTTGCCGGCTTGGCCCCGAACATCGTCCTGCCGGTGATCACCAGGTCCGTGCGGGCGAAGTAGTAGTTCTCATCGATCAGGAAGTACTCCTGCTCGGGGCCGACAGTGGTGAAGACGCGCTTCGCGTCGTCGTCGCCGAGGAGCTTGAGGGCGCGGATCGCCGACCTCGAGAGGGCGTCCATCGAGCGCAGCAGCGGAGTCTTCGCGTCGAGCGCCTCGCCCGTCCAGGAGACGAACGCGGTCGGGATGCAGAGCAGCGCGCCGTTCGGGTTCTCGAGGATGAACGCCGGGCTGGTCGGGTCCCAGGCCGTGTAGCCCCGGGCCTCGAAGGTCTCGCGGATGCCGCCGGTGGGGAAGGAGGAGGCGTCGGGCTCGCCCTGGATCAGCTCCTTGCCCGAGAACTTCGCCATCCACTTGCCCTGACGGTTGGGCTCGAAGAACGAGTCGTGCTTCTCGGCGGTGAGGCCGGTGAGGGGCTGGAAGACGTGGGTGAAGTGGGTCGCGCCTCGCGCCAGCGCCCACTCCTTCATCGCCTCGGCGACCGCGTCGGCCAGCGAGATGTCGAGCGCCTCGCCGTGGTCGAGCGTCGCCTGCAGCTTCTCGTAGACGTCCTTCGGCAGAACGTCCTTCTGGACGGCGGCGGAGAAGACGTTGATCCCGAACGGGTTGTTGTCGGCCTTGGTCAGGTCGACGGTGCCGAGGGCGTCGCCGTTGGGGCTCCAGGTGGCGGATCTGACGTTCTTGGCGCGGGTCTTGATCATCGTCGGGGCAGCCTCCTCGCAGGCTCAGCGCGCCCTGCGGGCGCGCCGAAGTTGATCAACGAATCGAGGCGCGGAGATTAGACGCCCAGGCACGGAGGCGGCATTGTCCCCGCGTATAAAAATCCACGAACCCGTTTCGCCACCCGGTCGGGGCTGGGCGGGGGCCTCGTCAGGACTTGGCGGAGAGGACCACGCCGTTGCCGGCGGGGTCGGTGACCCGCACGCGATCACCCTCGCGAACGGGCTCGAAGCCGGCCTCGCGAAGTCGGTCCTCCTCCGCCGCCAGATGATCCGGTCCCGGGAGCTTGACCTCGAACTGGCGCAGCCCGCGGGTGCCGGGCGGCGGGGGAGGGGCGCCCTCGCCCGCCCAGGTGTTGAGGCCGAGGTGATGGTGGTAGCCACCGGCGGAGACGAACAGCGCTCCCGGATAGCCGCGGACCATGACGTCGAAGCCGAGCGCGCCCGAGTAGAAGGCCTCCGCCGCCGTCAGGTCGCCGACGTTGAGGTGGACGTGTCCCATACGGGTCCCGGCGGGCATGCGGGCGCCGGCGTCCTCCCGGCGAAGCTCACCGAGCACCCCGTCGAGGTCCAGAGGAAGCGTGTCCATCTGGAGGACCCCGTCACGGACGGGCCACTCCTCCCGTGGGCGGTCGCGGTAGAGCTCGATCCCGTTGCCCTCCGGGTCGCTCAGATAGAGCGCCTCGCTGACCAGATGATCGGAGGCGCCGCTCAGCCGCCAGCCGGACTCGGCGACGCGCTGCAGCGCTCGAGCGAGATCCGCTCGCCTCGGCACCAGGATCGCCAGATGGAAGAGGCCGCTTGTGCCGCGCGGACGTGGCTGGGCACCGGGCTCTCCGGCCAGCTCGATCAGCGCCTCGCCGGAGTCACCGTTCGTTCCGAGGCGAACGATCCCCTCGTCGGGCTCGAGCTCTGAGAGCCCGATCGTGTCTCGGTAGAAGTCGCGGACCTCTTCGAGGTCGGCCACGCCCAGGCGCACGGCGCCCATCGACGTTCCCGGGTCTATCGATCCGTTCTCGCTCATCGCGTTTGACGATAGCCCGGTGCAATTTGTGTCACTCACCCGAGGATGTGTCAGCACTTCCGGGTACGCGAGATTCGGCAGAAATTACGGATGCCCTGGTCATAGCCACCATGAGATGCTCGGTCCCGTGAGCGTCGGTGAAGGTGCATGGGCGATAGGGGTCAGCGGCGGCCGCGAGTTTCACCAGCCCCGCACGATGGCCAGCATCCTCGGCGCGCTGTTCCTCGCCGGCGCGACGATCGGTGGCCTCTCTCTGCTGCTACCGCACCCGAGCTTCTACGACTCGTCCGCGCTCTGGAGCAACGTGGTGTTCGCTTACGTCGCGGGCTTCGCCCTCCTCCTGCTGCGAAACCGGGTGCCGAGCTGGTCGCTGCCTCTGATCGTCCTGGCCGGCACGGCGGTCGTCACCCGCGCGGTGTACTACGGCCACGATCCGAGCGGCTACTACACGATCTGGTACCTGTGGATCGGGGTCTACGCGTTCTTCTTCTTCGGAAGCCGGTGGGGCGCGCTGCAGATGGCTTTCGTCGGTCTCGCCTATGGCTGGGTGCTCACCCAGCTCTCGGGCCCGACCCCGGTCGCCCGCTGGGTCGTGACGGTGGGAAGCATCCTGGTGGCCGGCCTACTCGTCGATGCGCTGGCGGGACGGCTGCGCAGCGAGACGGACGCGTCGGCGCGGCGGGCCGCGAACCTCGAGGCCGTCGGCGAGGTGGCGAGGCAGCTCGCGGTTCAGAGCGATCCCCGGGCGGTCGGCTGGGCAATCTGCTCGGCCGCCGTGCGGACGGCGCATGCCTCCGTGGCCGTCCTGTGGCGGCCGAACCACTCGGGCGACGCGCTGCAGGCGACCGCGGTTGCGGGCGCCGACGCCGAAGGCATCATGCTCCCGTTCGTCACCCCGAGCTCCGGGGCGATCCAGGTGTTCACCTCAGCCACCGACCGCTTCGCTTCGATGCGCGGCGCAAAGCCGGCCCAGGAGCTCTCGCCGGGCTTCGAAGCCGGTGCGGCGCTCTGGGAGCCGATCCTCCGTGGGAAGAGCACGGCGGTCGGCGTCCTCGCGGTCTACTGGCGTGAGCACCTCGAGCAGCTCGGGGGGGAGACCCGGCGGGCGGTCAGGCTGCTCGCGCTCGAGGCGGCGATCGCGATCGAGCGCGGCGAGCTCCTCGGCAGGCTCGAGGTCGCCGCGCGCACCGACGACCTCACCGGCCTGCTGAACCGACGCGCCTGGAACGAGGAGCTGAGTCGTCAGCTCTCCCGCGCCGATCGGGACGGCGGCGCGCTCTGCGTCGCGATCCTCGACCTCGACAACTTCAAGCAGTACAACGACTCGCACGGCCACCAGGCCGGCGATCGCTTTCTCAAGCAGATGGCGGGAGCCTGGAGCCAGACGCTGCGCGCAGGGGACATCCTCGCCCGCTATGGCGGAGAGGAGTTCGCGCTCGCCCTCCCCGGGACCAATCTCGACCATGCCCGGCAGATGCTGGAGCGGCTCTGCGAGTCACTTCCCGAAGGACAGACCTGCTCGGCGGGCGTCTGCCGCTGGGACGGCGCGCAGAGCGCGGAGTCGCTCACGGCCCGCGCCGACACCGCGCTCTACGCGGCCAAGGACGCTGGCCGCGACCGTGTCGTAGGGCTCGGCAGCTAGAGGCCGAGATCCCGCAGGAACCCTGGCTTCAGCGCACTCAGGTTCACGAAGGCGGGGAGGGGCATGTCATCGGGGTTCCCACGGACGCCCACGTGGCTGCCCTCGGGTACCTCCCCCTCGAGCCGTTTGCCGAGCTCGATTGCGTCATCCTCGGTGGCCGCGCCGACCAGCAGGTAACGGAAGCGCCGCTTCACAGGCAGTCCCTCGTCGCGCAGCTTCTTGGCGAGCGGGAGCGTGTCCCTGATGTGAGGGAGATCGATGACGACCTCCCACCCATACTCGCCGTAGCGGTGGGCCTCGCTGGTCCCCTCGCGCTCGTGCTCCTGCATTTCCTCGGCCAGCGCCGCCTCGTCGTCGGGCAGGGACTCGTCGGCGTCCTTCCACTCCTCGGCGACCGGGTGCCAGCGCATCAGCCGCACCTGGCCGATCAGCTTCTCGTGATCCATGATGTCCTTGACCACCCGCTCGGCCTCCTGGGCCGACTCCTCGTGCCACGCGTAGATGAAGAGGAAGCGGCCGTCGCGCGTGACGATCACGCTGCCGCCGAGGCGCTTGCGAGCCTCGTTGTCGAGCTGGAGCTCGTGCAGCCTGTCGCTCAGCGAGTCGAGGTGCTGCTCCTTGTCGAGCGCGACCTCGACGCGCCACTCATCGCGGTTGCGGGGCGGATCGTTCCAGTCGTTCACGGTCGCAACTCTAGTGTGGTCCCGGCCGGGCCGAGGTTGATGACGCGCGTCGAGCCGATTTCGCTCTCCACACCCCAGGACTCGTGGATGTGCCCACAGACGGCGAGCTTCGGCTGCTTCGCCTCGATCGCCTCGAGGATGGCCTCGCTCCCCAGGTGCTCGCCCGAACTGCTCTCGTCGCAGTAGCCCTTCGGCGGGGAGTGCACGACTAGCACCGCCCCCTCCGGGCAGGCGGCGAGTCGCTCAGCGGCCTGTTCCTCATCGAGGTCGAAGCTCCAGTCCCAGGGCGTGACCGGGATCCCGGCCCCCAGGCCGAAGAACTGCGTCCCCTCGATCTCCATGCCCTGGCCGTGGAGGACCGTCGCCGCGTCCCATCGCTCGCAGGCCGAGCGCAGGGCGTCCTCGGTCTCGTTGTTGCCGGGGACCAGGATCGTTGGCATCGAGATCGCCGTGAGGGCGCCGATCGTCTCCTCGAGGCCCTCGTGGACAGAGGCGAAGTCGCCGGCGGCGATCACGACATCGGCCTCCGACGAGCGCTCGACCAGCCGTCGTGCCTGATCGAGGTCGCGGTGCAGGTCGCTGAAGGCGAGCAGCTTCACGGGTCGCAGTCTGGCAAGGAGGATCAGGCCGCGCGGCGTCCCGGGATGTCCCCCGGGCGCAGGTAGCCGAGCTCGTCGAGCTTCTCGGCGAGGATCTCGTGCATGGCGAGGATCTCGTCGCGCGACATGTGATTCGCCCAGCCGCCGGGCTCGGCCCGCCGGATCTCGCGGCCGGCGCCCTTGCGTGACTTGGGGACGCGAGAGAACTCGTTGGAGGCCGCAATGCGCGCCAGGTCTCCCCGGTCCGCCTCGATCCCGAGCAGGTCGCAGATGATCTCCAGGGCGCCGACGGGATCGGCGCGCATCTCCTCGTAGCGAATCAGGGCGCGGCGGCCGGGGTCGGTCCGCTTGAAGGTCTCCTGCACGACCTCGGTGCGATGGAGCCAGACGCTCGACTGCCAGCGGATCAGCGCGGGCCTGCCGGCGTCATCGAGGGGATAGGCCCCCTCCTCCGTCGCCCAGGTGCCGTCCCGGTAGCCGTCTAGCCAGGAGTCGACCACGTCGCGCCCGTCGCGCAGCAGGAAGATCAGCGACGAGCTGGGGAAGAGGTTCATGATCGTGTCGGCCGCGTGGGACCCCGGCTCCTTGACGACGACGATCGGGCGATCGACGCCGCCCGCCTCGGCGATGTCCTCGGCGGCCTGAGCCTCGAATCGGGCGGCGATCAGGTCACGCAGCTGGGGAATCCAGGTCTCCCGATACCGGTCGGAGAAGAGGTAGTCCCGCTTCTGGCGCTTGTAGTCGGCGAGCGTCCCGAGCTTCGGCGGGTCCTTCGCGGTCGCCCAGGCGAGCGGGATCGGCCGCCAGACGCCCAGGTGGTGGCCGATGTGGGGGTCGTCGACCGGAATGACACGCTCCAGCTCGGAGAGCATGCGGAGCAGCCAAGTGCTGCCGCTTCGCGACGAGCCGAAGATCCAGGCCAACCGCCCCGGTTCCCTCACCGAGATGTCCGGTGTGTCTCCCTCTGGCACTTTGCCCCTTTTCAGATGGGAATACTTACACGCTCTGCGGCATCCGGTCGCAGCATCGTGCTCCCGTCAGACGGAAGCGAGCACCGTCAGACGGTGGTGCGCAGCCTTGGCCAGATCAGCAGGACGAGACCGATCAGGATGCACGCCAGGCCGAGCCCATAGTTGACGAGGAGGGCCAGGATGATCCCGATCACGATCAGCAGTAGCGGTAGGTTCATGCCGATTCGATACCCGGCCCGGCGGCGCTGAAAACGCGGGCATCCGGGTAGGCATGGCGGGTGCCCACGATCGCCATCCTCGACGTCGACGGCACCCTCGTCGACACGAACTATCACCACGCGATCGCCTGGTTCCGTGCGTTCCGGCTCCACCAGGTGACCGTGCCCGTCTGGAGGGTGCACCGACACATCGGCATGGGTGGCGATCAGCTGGTCGCCGCCGTCGCCGGCGACGATGTGGAGGGGCGACTTGGAGACGAAATCCGCGACGCCGAGAGCGAGCTCTACAAGGAGCTGATCGGCGAGGTCCAGACGATGGAAGGCTCCCGCGAGTTGATCGAGGACCTGCGGGAGCGAGGCGATGTCGTCGTGCTCGCCAGTTCGGCAAAGGATTGGGAGGTGGAGCACTACCTCGATCTGCTCGACGCCAGGGAGATCGTCGACGCCTGGACCACGTCCGCCGACGTCGAGCAGACGAAGCCCGAGCCCGACCTGATCAAGGCAGCCATCGAGAAGGCGGATGCCGATGGGGACGCGATGCTGATCGGCGACACGGTCTGGGACGTCGAGGCTGCGAAGCGGGCGGGCGTCGAGACGCTTGGCGTCCTCACCGGGGGGTTCTCCGAGCAGGAGCTTCGCGACGCAGGGGCGCGCGACGTCTTCACATCGGTAGATCAGCTCAGAGAGAGCCTCGCGAGCTCGACGGTCTCTTCGTCGAGCTCTGCGTCGACGAGCTCGTAGCTTTTGCCGAGCTCTCCGATCAGGGCCTCCTCCAGCTCGCCGGGATCGACCTCCCTGCCCAGCTCCTCGGAGACGCTTCCCGATGTGGCGGGATCCCAGTCGAGCTCGAGGGCCGCGTAGACGGGCACGAGCGCCCGGGCGACCTCGCGGCCGCCGGAGGCGACCACCACGCCGCCCATGTGGGCGCCCCCGCGGATCATCCGCTGGCCGATCCCGGACAGCTTGGTCGCGCCGCGGGCATTGACGCTGTAGGCGCCGGGGCAGTACTCGCCGGGCACCTCGCCGACCCTGGCGTCCACGCCGAGGCCGCGCAGCGCGGCGGCGATCAGCTCGGCCATCTCCTCGAAGCGGGCGTAGGTGCGCTTCGGTGGGTGCGGGTCGGCGTATGCCCGGGCGATCGCGATCGTGCCGCTGTGGAAGACGGCCGCCCGGCCGCCGGCCAGGCGCTCGACGGCCGCAAAACCCGCATCGCGGGCGGCCTCGGCCGCGGCCGCGTAGCCCGGGCTGGCCAAGTCCTGGCGGCCGAAGGCGACCTCTTTCCCTGGGCGGTGGATCCGGACCGTCGGCGGCAACTCGCCCGCCGCGACCCTGCGGAGGATCGTCCTGGAGACCGCGGTGCTCAGCTCGGGCTGGTCCGGGAATGAGTGTCGGACCAGGCGGAGGGGCTCCATCGCCTACCGATGATGACGAGGTATCGAAACGTTCACGCGGCGTCGTCGGGATCGTCGCGGAGCAGCGCCTCGCGCAACAGCCGCTCCTCCTCGTCGAAGAGGTGGCCGATCGTACGGTCGCGGTCGAGCAGGATTCGCCGCTTCGTCTCGGCAATTGCCTGGCGGGGGCCGGACGCAATCCGCCCCGCCAGCTCGATCGCGCGAGGCATCAGCTCGTCGTCCGGATAGACGGCACCGACGATCCCCACCCGCAGGGCGCCGTCGGCGTCGAGCAGCCGGCCGGTCAGGGTCAGCTCGGCGGCCACCGGCGCCGGTAGCGCGGCGCGCGCCGCCGCGTAGCTCGGCGGAATCCCGCGGGGCAGCTCCGGGAACCCGAAACTCGCCGACTCGGACGCCAGTCGCAGGTCGCAGAGCAGAGCGAGCGCGAAGCCGCCGGCTAGTGCGGCCCCGTTGACGGCGGCGACCACCGGCCTGCCGCAGTTGGCGACCGCTCGGAAACAGGCGATGCTCGTCGCGACGAGCCGTTCCCGGTGGGCGCGGTCGCCCCCGAACTGGCTCGTGTCCATTCCCGAGCTGAAGGCCGGCGGGGCACCGGTCAGCACGATGGCGCCGACCTCCGCATCGTCGCCGAGGGAGCCGAAGCTCTCGGCGACCTCAACCCGCAGGTCGATCGAGAGCGCGTTTCGCTTCTCCGGACGCTGCAGCGTCACCACCGCGACGTCCTCTCGGCGTTCTAACGAGAGCAAACCCGCCATCGCGGGCATCATCTCCGAAACTGACAAGGAGGGATGGTGAAGTCTCAAACCGAGTACATGACGTTCAACACCGAGGGCCGGCGGGAGTTCATCCGGATCACCGAGAACGTGCAGGCCACGGTCGACGCCTCGGGAGTGTCGGAAGGCATGGTGCTGGTCTCGGCGATGCACATCACCGCGGCCGTCTGGGTCAACGACGACGAGCCCGGCCTCCAGGAGGACACGCTCGAGTGGCTCGACAAGGTCGCCCCTCCGAGCTGGAAGGAGCCGGCGAACGACGTCGCGCGCGAGCTTCTTCCCGATCCCGGCGACTACCGGCACCACCGCGGCGGCGAGGACAACGGCGACGCGCACCTGAAGAACCTGCTGGTCCACCACCAGGTGATCCTGCCGGTCACCGAAGGCCGCCTCGACCTCGGCCCGTGGCAGGCCGTCTTCTACTGCGAGTTCGACGGCCGTCGTGCCAAGCGACTCGTGATCAAGGTGATCGGCGATTAGGACCCGCGCAGCACCGGCGGGCCGGAGCGGCGCAGCGGCTCCGGTCATGGTCATCACAGCGGTGGTCTCCGTCCAGCTCGGGTCGGCGACGGCGACGACCCTGTTCGATCAGGTGGGACCCGCCGGAGCCGTGCTCTACAGGCTGCTATTCGCGGCGATCCTGCTGCTGGCGATCTGGCGTCCGGGGCCCCTGGAGGCCGGCCGCGACGGGCTCGTGCTGGCCGTGGCGTTCGGCGTGACCCTGGCGGCGATGAACCTCTGCTTCTATGAGGCGCTGGATCGAATCCCGCTGGGGATCGCGGTGACCTTCGAGTTCGTCGGCCCCCTGCTGGTCGGGCTGCTCGGATCGCGGCGGCCACTCGACCTGGTCTGGGTCGCCTCCGCGGCGGCCGGTGTTCTGCTGCTGACCCGCCCATCGGGGTCGGCGAGCGCCGCGGGCATCGGCTTCGCGCTGCTGGCTGGAGCGTTCTGGGCCGCCTACATCCTGCTCAGCGCGCGGATCGGCCGGGTCTTTCCGGGCGGCCGGGGCTTGGCCCTGGCGATGGGTATCGCCGCGGCACTGATGGTGGTGCCCGGGTCGGTCGCCTCAGGGGGCAACCTGCTCGACCCCGGGGCGGCGGCGGTCGGCGCGGCCGCGGGCGTGCTCAGTTCCGTGATCCCCTATTCGCTCGAGCTGGAGGCGCTGAGGCGAATCGCCGTGGGCACCTTCGGGGTGCTGATGAGCATGGAGCCGGCCGTCGCGGCGCTGATCGGGTTGGTCGCGCTCGGCCAGGGCCTGGCCACGTTCGACGTCATCGGCATTGGGCTGGTCGTGGTCGCCAGCGCGGGAGTGCTCGGTGCATCGGCGACCGAGGCGCCGACGGAAGCCTGATCAGTCGCGGCTGCGGCCGGCCGCTATGCAGCCCTGCGGAGGCGCCGGAGCCGGCCCAACCTGAGCCGGGGAATCCGCGCCACGGCGGGCATCTCGAGCGTGGGCGGGGTGATGGCGGCGTCGACGTGGAGCAACGACGGCATGTGGCGCTCGATTTGGGCCACGAGGCAGGCCCTGCATGAGCACTCAGGAACGGATATGCCTGTGCTTGAACAGACCGTCATCCCAGTTCCTTAAGCCGAAGCGGCATCACAGTAACTACATCGGCGGTCGGAAAGTCCGCAAATAGCCCGAAACTGCGTAGTTGACGTCCAGTCATATGAACCCCCATGCCGCCCCCTGAAAAGATCAACGAGATGGAAGCACATGGCCCCGACGTGCGCGCCGGTTCGATCGCCGAGGCTGTCGCCAAGGCTCAGGTCCACGCCCCGACCCGGGGAAATCGCAAGCTCGAGAGCTTTCTGGAGGCGGTCAACGCGGACGAGCGCGTGCGGACCTGGTGGTACATGGCGCAGATCACCTCGGAGCGGCTCGGTATGTCCGACCACTCCTGGGTGCACGTCCAGGTCGTGCTCAACATCGCGCTCCGCCTGCTCCGCCTCCTGGTCAAGGGCGGGATCGAGCCCGCGATGGTCAAGGACCACGGGATGCGCGACCGCGACGCGGAGGTCGTCGTGGCGGGTGGCGCTCTGCTCCACGACGTCGGCATGTCGATCCATCGCGCGGACCACGAGGCCTACAGCCTGTTCATGGTCGAGGAGCGGCTGCGCTCGCTGCTCGCGGACTCCTACGAGGAGCCGGAGCGGACCGTGGTGATCTCGGAGGTGCTGCACGCGATCATCGGGCATCGCCGCCGGGGCGAGCCCTACACCGTCGAAGCCGGCGTCGTGCGAGTCGCGGACGCGCTCGACATGGCGGAGGGCCGCTCGCGGATCCCGGTGGAGGGAGGCCAATACGGCATCCACGCACTCTCGGCCGCGGCGATCGACGAGGTGCGCATCGAGGCCGGGGATGAGCGTCCGGTGAAGATCGAAATCGAGATGAACAACTCGGCGGGCATCTTCCAGGTGGACGATCTGCTCGCGACCAAGCTGAGAGGCACTCCGCTCGAGGGCCACGTCGAGGTCGTCGCCGAGGTGGCAGGCGAGACGGAGAAGCGGCTGCTGCCTTCGTTCCGCCTCTAGGGGACGAAAACCGGCTGGGGAAGTGGGGCGTTGTGATTGTGAAGCGCTAGACCCCGGCGCCTTCGCCGCCGCGCCCCTCGCCCGCCGCGAAGCGGGCCGCTCCTTTGACGCCGACGCCGCTGACCGCGCCGCCGATCTCGGCCTCTCGGGCGAGCCCCTCCTCCAGCGGCAGCGCGAAGCCCTCCAGCGCCGATCGTCGATCGGCGAGCATCGTCTCCTGAGGGAACTTCGCCAGGCCCTCGGCCATCTCGAGGGCTCGCTCCAGGTGCTTGCCTGGCCCAACGACCTCGGTGAGCAGTCCCATTGCCAGCGCCTCCCCGGCCGCGACGATCCGTCCGGTGAGGATCATGTCGAGCGCTCGGCCCATGCCGATGATCCGGGGCAGGCGCTGAGTGCCGCCGTCGATCAACGGGACCCCCCAACGCCGCTCGGGAAATCCGAGCTTCGCCGTATCGGTGCCGATCCGCAGGTCGCACCAGAGCGCCAGCTCCAATCCGCCGGCCAGGGCGTAGCCCGAGATCGCCGCGATCGTCGGTTTCGGGGAGGTGATGCGGGAGAAGCCGAGCGGCCCATGTGGGCGCGGCGCCGTCCACTGCTCGGCGATGCCCTGATCGTCGATCGCGGCGGCGACCGACTTCAGGTCGGCGCCGGCGCAGAAGGCTTCCTCGCCGGCGCCGGTGAGCACCAGGACCCGTGCCTCGTCGTCGCCCTCGAACTCCCGGTAGGCCTCGAGGAGCTGATCCGCCGTGTTCGGATCGACTGCGTTACGCCGCTCCGGGCGGTCGATGGTGAGCACCCCGGCGGCTCCTCGCCGCTCATAGGTGACCTCGGGCATGGCGGCGATCCTAGTTGCTAGCCGGGCGTCGGCTGAGGCCACTGCCGCAGATACGGCAGCGGGTCAACCGGTTTCGTGTCGGCGCCGATCGATGCCCTGCCGATGCGAACCTCGAAGTGGAGGTGGGCGCCGTCGCACTCTCCGGTGCAGCCGACCTGCCCGACGACCTGACCCGCATGCACCTGCTGCCCAAGCTGTACGGGCGACGGCTTCAGCATGTGCATGTAAACGAAGCTGTGGTTGTCGGCGGGGCTGTAGAGCGCGACGTAGTTGCCTCGGCCGCCGTCATCGGGATCAGTGACCTTGCCCCGGTCCACGACCACGCCATCGTGGACCGCCACCTCGGGGAGCCCGGACTTGGCGAAGATGTCCTGGCCCTCGTGGATGTGCCCCGCGCGGGGAGCGCCGAAACGGGCCAGCTGGTCGCCGAAGTCGTGCCGGCCCATGATGGGGAAGACATATCCGGCGGAGAGTCCCCGCGGCGTGCCCGCGTCCACGCCGAAGATCGAGGCGCTGTTGACCAGCGAACCGCTGCCGGGACCGGCGGCGAGGCCGGGAACGGGGAGGCCCAACGCTGACCCGACGCCGGCGCCCAGTGCCATCACCACCGTGACGGCGATCCCCGCCTTGGCCGTCGGCCAGAAGAGCCCGCGCCGCGTCGCCGACGCGCGCCTGCGGTTCTCCGCGGCCCTGGCGCGCTTCCTGACGGGGCCCTGGATCGCCGGGCGGATCCGAGCGGGCTCCGGTGCGTGCCCCTTCGGCGCGCTCGGTTGGGGCTCGTCCGACTTGGGATGAGGACGCCCCAGCGCATTGAGCTCGCGACGGAGCTTCGTCGCGCGCTCGCGCTGCAGCCGCTCGGCCAGGGGCTCACCCCCGGGTCGATGGTGGGTGGCGGCCTGCGGCACGGCCTTGGGCGCCGGCCTGTGATGGGGCGGATCGTCGACCGGTACGGCCGGAGGGGGCTCCGGCTCCGAGACCGGCTGAACGGCGGCGGCCTGGGACGCCTGACTCGCGGCGATGCGCTCCACATTGGCGCGCGTCTCTCGAATCCTCAGCTCTCGTGCCCGGCGCCGGCGCTCCTCGCGCTCCCGGCGCTTGGCCTCCTTCCGGGCGCGGCGATCGTCGTAGCCGGCTCCCGGGCCGGGATCGAAGGGCGCCGCCCCGAGCTCCGGCGAGAGCTCGTGATCGCGCGGCGCGCGCCTCAGGTAACCGGTCTCGAGGCCGGGATCGAAGCTCTGGCCGACGTCAGCCTCGGTCGCACGGGGGTGCGCTTGCGGATCGACGACGCCATCGTCCCCTGCCAGTCCCATGCAGCCGCGGGACTAGCGGCTTCCGAGGCGCTCTAGGTCCTCGGTGCGCCTCTGCTTGCGGTTTTCGAGGCGAATCTGGATCAGGGACAGGACGGTCACAAGGATCGCGAAGAACGCGATCAGCCC
>JAWVFG010000056.1:0-23175 GCA_033856335.1 Solirubrobacterales bacterium | reverse complement strand
CCTCGATGCGGCCGCAGCGGCGACAGATCATGTGGTGGTGGGCGTCGGCGCGCGTGTCCCAGAGGAGCGTGCCACCGCCGCCGTTCACCCGGCGGACGATGCCGAGCTGCTCGAAGAGCTCGAGCGTGGCGTAAACCGTGGGGAGCGACACTCCCGGCAGCTTCTCGCTGGCCTCGGAGAGGAGATCCTCCGCGCTTATGTGCCGGGCGCTGTCGCGGAGGAGGCGGTGCATGACGACCCGCTGCGAGGTGGCCCGCAGGCCGCGCTCGCGGAGGAGCTCGGCGAGCTCGGCATCGTCGTGGGGCGGGGCGTGGATATGCGGGTCGGGGGTCATCGTCTCTCAGGTCAACCTAATAAAGCATCCTATATCTTAGGGATACCTTATCTTAACTCTCTTGTATTATGTCGGATGTGAGCGAACTGGTGGCGAGACTTGCGGGGCGCATGAGCGCGGCGGACGAAGAGCGCTACATGCTCCAGCGCGTCCAACCCGCGCTGATCGGCCTGATCGACGGCACGGTCTCGACGCTCGCGCCGATCTTCGCGACGGCGTTCCTGGCGGGCCCTCACGCCGCCCTCTTCGTCGGGCTCGCCGCGGCGCTCGGCGCCGGGATCAGCATGGGGCTGTCCGAGGCCCTCTCCGACGACGGGGCCGTGACCGGGCGGGGCAGCTCGATGTCCCGCGGCGTGATCACCGGCAGGGCGACCTTCTTCGGAGGGAGCTTCCATGCGCTGCCCTTCCTGATCAGCGACCTGCACACGGCTCTCCTGGTGGCCTCGTTCACCGTGGGCTGCGAGCTGATCGGGATCGCCTGGATCCGCAAGCAATTCCTCGACGTCTCCTGGTCGAGCTCGCTGATCCAGGTGACGGTCGGCGGCGTGATCGTGGCGATCACGGGCGCGCTCATCGGCCAGGCCTAGCCTGACTCGGCCGCGAAGTTTGTGGCGGCCGTATGTTGTGGCCATGTCGTGGGAGGAGGAATTGAAGGAGCTCCGCGAGCGCGAGGAGCTCGCCCGGCGCATGGGCGGCGAGGAGCGGGTGGAGCGCCAGCGCGCCGCGGGCCGGCTCACCGTCCGCGAGCGGATCGAGCGGCTCTTCGACGAGGACAGCTTTCACGAGACCGGCCTGGTCTCGGGACAGGGCACATACGGCGACGACGGAACGCTGACCGACTTCCGGCCGGCGAACATGATCATCGGCCAGGGGAGGATCGACGGCAGGCGGGCGATCGTGGAAGGGGACGACTTCACGGTGCGGGGCGGATCGGCGGACGCTGCGATCTGGCAGAAGACGGTCTGGGCCGAGCGCGCCGCGCACGACCTCCGGTTGCCGCTCGTCCGCCTGATCGAGGGGAGTGGGGGAGGGGGCAGCGTCAAGATGCTCGAGGACATGGGCTTCAGCATCGTGCCCCTGCTTCCCGGGTTCGAGCTGATGGCGGCGAACCTCTCCCGCGTACCGATCGTCGCGGCCGCGCTTGGGCCGACCGCGGGCCTCGGCGCCGCGCGCGCCGTCGCGAGTCACTTCAGCGTGATGGTCAAGGGGACCTCCCACATGTTCGTCGCGGGACCGCCTGTTGTCGCGATGGCCGGGTTGGGGGAGGAGCCGGACCGCGAGGAGCTCGGCGGCTCCCGCGTCCAGACCCAGGCCGGCGCGATCGACAACGAGGCCGCCGACGAGGAGGACGCGATCTCGCAGCTGAAGCGGTTCCTCTCCTATATGCCGGACAACGTCTGGGAGCTGCCGCCGGTCGTGTCCTCAACGGATCCCGCCGACCGCCGGGAGGAGGAGCTGCTCGAGATCGTGCCGCGCGAGGAGCGGCGCACGTACAAGATGCGCCGGATCCTGGAGGCGGTCTTCGACAGAGACTCCGTCTTCGAGTTGGGGGCGCGCTATGGCCGCCCGCAGATCACCGCCCTGGCGCGACTAGGGGGCCGCCCGGTCGGCGTGCTCGCGTCCGACCCGGAGCACTACGGGGGTAGCCTGACGGCGGAGGGCTCGGACAAGCTGACTCGGTTCGTGGACCTCTGCGACCAGTTCCGTTTGCCGGTGGCGAACCTGGTGGATCAGCCCGGCTTCCTGATCGGCACCGCGTCGGAGCGTGCCGGGACGATCCGCCGGGGGACCCGTGCCCTGGTCGGCGTCTACCAGGCCACGGTCCCCTGGGTCTCGGTCCTGATCCGCAAGGTCTACGGAGTCGCCGGGGCCGGCCACGGCGATCACTCGAGGCTCAACCTTCGCTACGCGTGGCCGTCGGCGAACTGGGGGTCGTTGCCGATCGCCGGCGGGCTGGAGGTCGCGTATCGGCGTGAGCTCGAGGCCGCCGAGGACCCCGAGGCGCTCTACCGCCAGATCCAGGCTCGGCTCGACGCCGTCCGCTCGCCGTTCCGGACGGCCGAGCGTTTTGCGGTGGAGGAGATCATCGACCCGCGCGACACACGCGCGCTCCTTTGCGACTGGGCGGAACGGGCCTACGAGATCCTGGAGCACGAGCGCGGGGACGGCCCAAAGCAGCGCGGCCTTCGCCTCTGATCAGCCCTCTTCCTTCATGACCTCTTCGATCGTCCGGCCGCTGAGCACGGACTCGGGCTGGGAGGAGGTCGGCCTGCGGCGGGCATCGGCGCCCTCGTCGCGCTTCTTGATCAGCAGCCACTTCTCACGATCGCCGGCCGGGCCGGTTCGGACCAGCGCGTAGGCGCCCTTGATCTTCTCCCCGAGCATGAGGATCTTCACGTCCCCCTTCTCGATCGCGTCCGCGAGCTCCATCGGCTCGCCGCGGCGGGTCTCCGAGATGTTCTGGAAGACGCCGCGGTCCCAGACGATCATGGGGCCCGCGCCGTATTGACCCTTGGGGATGACGCCCTCCCATTCGAGGTACTGAAGCGGGTGGTTTTCGGTGCGCATCGCCAGGCGCTTTTCGCGCGGATCGAGTGATGGGCCTTTGGGGACGGCCCAGGAGGCAAGGGCGCCATCGACCTCCAGCCGGAGGTCGTAGTGCAGTGAGGTCGCCGAGTGCTTTTGGAACGCGAAGCGCGGGTGCCTTCGCTTCGCCTTTCCCTTGCTCGCTCCCTTCCCCTTAGCGCTCGGCTCCCCCGTCTTCGAGAAGTCTCTCTTGCGCTCGTATTCCGCAAGGGACCTCTTCGAGGGCGGCATCAGACGGCCCCCTCGAGCTCCGCGATCGAGTCGGCCAGCGCTCCGCGTAGCCCATCGAGGTTCGAGATCGCCTCCGGATCCGAGCAGAGCCCGAAGGCGAGCTCCCCTCCAAGAGAGATGATCGAGATCCGCAGCGCGTGCCGGTCGGCGGGCTCGGCAAAGGAGCAGAACTGCTCGACGGCGTGGCCGAGGATCACCGCGCGCTGCTTTGGCCCCGGGACGTTCGACACCGAGAGGGCGAACTCGCGCGGGCCGGAGGTCAACCTCGTCACCCCCTTGTAGAGCGGCCGGAAGCGGCCGATCGCGTGGAAGAAGGCGTAGAGCGTGTCGGCATCGTGGTCGAACTTCCTCTCGCGCGTCTCGGCATTGATCAACCGCAGGCGCTCGGCGGGATCCTCCTCGGCGATGGGCAGGTCCACGTTCATGAATGAGTCACGGTTGCCGAGCTGCCCCTTCTCCTCCTCACGGGCGTGCAGGCAGACGGGGCACTGCACCCGCAGGTTGTGAGCCGGGTGGTTGCCTCCCTCTATCCAGCGGCGGAGGCCTCCGGCGACGACGGCCAGCACCACGTCGTTGACGGTCACGCCATCCCCGGCGCGGTGCTCGATCCGCTTGAGGCGCTCGAGGGGGAAGGTGGTCCAGGAGACCTCCCGCCCCGGGCCAAGGTGCTGGTCGAGAGACGAGGCGGCGCCCGGGCGAAGCTCGCGCCACAGCGCGGCGGGCAGCCGGACGATGATCCGGGCCTCGTCGGCCGGCGGGCGCTGGCCTGGGGCGGAGCCCGCTGAGCTCTGGGTGGCCGGGGTCTGCGTCGGCGTGTGCGCGACCGGCTGCGGCGCAGGGGACTGGGAATCCTCGTCCCAGAGCAGTCCGGCCGCGAGCCGGATGGCGCTGACCCCGTCCGCCATCGCATGATGGATTCGCCCGACGATGGCGACCCGGTCCCCGGTCAGAGGCAGCGCGTCCAGGCGCCAGAGCGGCCGAGTGTGGTCGAGCCGCTCGGAGAGCAGGTCGCCGACCGCATGCCGGAGCTCCTCGTCGGAGAGAGGATCAGCGTTCGCCGGCTCGGCGACGTGCCAGTCGAGGTCCACGTCATCTGCCTCGACCCAGGCGGGCCGTCCCAGGCCGAGCCTGGGCTCCACGACTCGCTGGCTCAGCCGCGCAAAGCTACCCATCCGCTGCGAGACCCGCTCCCGCAGGCGCGGGATCGACAGCGGCAGCCCCTGGGAGTCAGGGGCGAGGATCAGCACCTTGCCCGTATGTCCCTTGATCACAGCGGACTCGAGACGCAGGATCTGCGCGTCATCGACGCTGAGGCGCTCTCTGGTCCCTCCGCTCATGCGCTGATCATCTCGCGTGAGCGCTCCCCTGTCACTTCCTGTTTTTCGTAGTGCATGGCGGGTAACCACTAGGTGAGCGACGAAAGGAGATGATCGAAGTGGAAGAGCACATCGATGAGGTGAAGGGCCGAACGAAGGAAGCGGCCGGCGACCTCGCTGACGATGAGAAGCTCAAGCGCGAGGGCAAGATCGACCGGGCGGTCTCGAGCGTCAAGGAGAAGGTCGACGACGCCGCCGACAAGGTGAAGGACAAGATCGGCACGGACTCGCGCGACTAACGCCCGCCTGAAAGCTGAAGCAGGGAACCTGGAGGCCGGAGCAATTTGCTCCGGCCTCTTCTATGGGGGAGAACTACGGAGCGAAAGGCCGCAGTTCCTCCCGATGACGACGGCGCGCTCCGCGAGGAGACTGGGGGGTGCCAAGGGGAGAAGGAAACCAGCACCCGCCCGCCGCCGATTTACTCACGGGCCGCCCTAGGGGGGCGGCCCGTTTTTTGCTCAGGGACCTGAGGCGCTCACTCCGGGAGCACCGCGGTGTGTGAGTGCTCTCAGCAGCTCGCTTGGCGGGGGCGTCTCGCCGCGCAAGTCGAGCAGGCGGAAGGCGACCAGGACGATCGCGAGGCCCTCGATCGGCTCGAGCAGGCCCTGGGATGCGAGGTCGACCGCGGCCACGAGCGCGACGCCGTGAAAGGGCGCGCTGATCGCCGCTACGACGGTCTCGGTGAGCAGTGTCACCCCGACCACGATCCACAGCACCCGCCAGAAGTTGCCCCGGACGATCTGCGCGCTGCGTTTCAGCCCTCCCCGGACGCTGCGGTGCTCGAACTTGACCAGGGGAGGGGAGAGGCTGAAATAGGCCAGGAAGACGAGCCCCGGAACGACCAGAAGCACGAAGCCGATCGCCGCGCCGATGCTCAGGACGATGTCCAGCACGATCAGCCTGCCTAGCGGAAGCGATCGCGCGAGGGTGCCGATCTTCGGGAGTGGGCGGTCCGTTCGCCATTCGACGACCGCGGCGGCCGCCATGCCGGCGTAAACGGCCTGGCCGAGCAGGTTGACGGCGACCGTGAGAGGGATGGCGGCGAGCACCGCGACATCCCTCGCGCTGTTTATGCCCTCGACGTTCAATCCGTCGAGCAGGCCGTCCACCAGCGATTGCGGAAGCAGGACGACGATCGCGGTCGGGATCAGGAAGCGCCAGTGGCGGCGATAGACAACCGCAATGTCGCGCGCCACACCGCGCACCGAGAGGTGGTGTTCGGCTGGTGTCATGGCTCGAGCCCGATGGTATGTGGGTCCGTAGTCTGCAGCCGTGGCTCGAGACGACTACGACCTGGGGGATGCCAAGCCGGACATCGCCGCGGCCGGCGGGGTGGTCGTGAAACGGGATGACGAAGGGCGCACCAGGGTGGCCGTGATCCACCGGCCCAAGTACATGGACTGGTCGTTGCCCAAGGGGAAGCTCGAGAAGGGGGAGGGGTGGAAGGAAGCCGCCCTGCGTGAGGTCCAGGAGGAGACCGGCTACCGCTGCGAGGCCGAGTTGGAACTGCCTCACGTCTCCTACCTGGACCGGAAGTCTCGGCGAAAGCTCGTCCGCTACTGGCTGATGGAGCCGATCGAGGGCGAGTTCCAGGCGCACGACGAGGTCGACGAGCTGCGCTGGGTGACGCCCTCGGAGGCCGACGAGCTGCTCACCTATCCGCACGACAAGGAGCTCATCCACAAGGCGCTGCGGCGTTACCGATGGAAGCGGATCATGCGAGTGCTGACTCCTTGGTCACGGCAGCCGACGCCCGGCATGTGAGCCCTTCCAGGGAGTAACGCAGGGGGCCTACGATGGACTGTGGAGCACGGATAGAAGGAACTGACCTCTGACGGAAGGAACGACGCCGTGAATGACAACACCGAGACCGCGATCCTCGCGGGGGGCTGCTTCTGGGGTGCTCAGGAGCTGCTTCGCAAGCGCGACGGCGTCATCTCGACCCGCGTTGGATACACCGGTGGGGAAAACGCGAACGCGACCTACGGGAACCATCCCGGCCATGCCGAGGCCGTGGAGATCGTCTTCGACCCCGACCGGATCTCCTACCGGGACATCCTCGAGTTCTTCTTCCAGATCCACGACCCGACCACCAAGGACCGGCAGGGGAACGACATCGGCTCGAGCTATCGGTCGGAGATCTTCTACACGACCGATGAGCAGCGCAAGGTGGCGGAGGAGACGATCGCCGACGTAGACGCCTCGGGCCTGTGGCCGGGAAAGGTCGTGACCGACGTGAGCGAGGCTGCCCCGTTCTGGGAGGCCGAGCCCGAGCACCAGGACTACCTGCAGCACTACCCGGACGGCTACACGTGTCATTTCGTGCGGTCCGACTGGAAGCTCCCGCACCGCCAGGCAACGGCCTAGGGCGGGATAGCTGAGGGTGGACGTGAAGCGGTCGTGCGGGACCCGTAGCGATTGCTATCGGGTTGGTAGCAGGCGCTATCGGATCTGAGCGAAGTACCCGAGGGCGGCTCAGCTGACCGGCGCATACGCATTACTAGGTAGCTAGCCTCCCCGGCCGGATGGGGTACGGGAGCAGGCCGAGAGGGCCATCGTTTGCGCGAGCTCTGGCTGCGGTCTCGATCGTCGCCGCGGCCGCGATCGTCGTGCTGACGGCCGCGTCGCCGGCGAGCGCCGCGACCTCGGCGACCCTCAGGGATGCCGGCAGCGCCGGCGGTCCTCTTCAGGCAACGATCCGGCGCGACGACCACGGCATCCCCAACATCATCGGGAGCAACTTCGCCGACATCGGCTTCGGCTACGGCTACGCGCTCGCCCAGGACAACATCTGCGAGCTCGCCGAGACGTACGTGACGGTACGCGGGGAGCGCTCGCGCTACTCGGGGGACGGTGTCCAGGGCAGCTTCGGGCCTGACGGGAGCTACCTGCAGCGAGGCAACGGCTTCTCGGCCAACAACCTCAACTCCGACTTCTTCTACCAGCGGATCATCGACCAAGGCACGGTCGAGAAGCTGGTGGCGCAGCCGCCACCGGACGGGCCGGTGGACCAGATCCGCCAGGGCGTCCGCGGATACGTCGCGGGCTACGACAAGTACCTCGCGGACACGGGCGTGAACAACCTCCCCGACCCCCGCTGCCGGGGGGCGGCCTGGGTCAAGCCGATCACCGAGATGGACGCCTACCGGCGCTTCTACCAACTCGCCCTGCTCGCCTCGCAGACCGTCGCGATCGACGGCATCGCCGACGAGAAGACTCCGGGCGGCGCTTCGCTGCCGATCGACCCAACGACGATCGCCCAGGGCCTGCAGGGCTCGCTGAAGCTGCCGATCGGCTCGAACGCGATCGCGCTCGGCTCGCAGGCCACCGCCAACGGCAGGGGGATGCTGCTGGGCAACCCGCACTTCCCGTGGGACGGTCCCGAGCGCTTCTATCAGGCCCACCTGATGATTCCGGGCACCCTCAACGTCTCGGGTGGCAGCCTCTATGGGGTCCCGCTGATCCTCATCGGGCACACGGCCAACCTCGCCTGGAGCCACACGGTCTCGACCGCCTTCCGATTCACGCCGTTCCAGGAGACGGTGAACCCGACCGACCCGACCCAGTACCTCTACGACGGGCAGTGGCGGGACATGCAACAGGAGCACGTCACCGTCCAGGTCAGGACCGACGGCGGGCTCCAGCCCGACACGCGGACCATGTACTCGACCAGCCACGGCCCGCTGGTGGACTCGCTCGCCGGCATCCCGTTGCCCTGGACGCCGTCGACCGCGTTCTCGATGGGGGACGTCAACGCGACTAACTTCCGCTACCTGAACCACTTCTACTTCACCAACGAGGCCCAGAGCGTCAGCCGGCTCGACCAGATCGAGAAGCGCTATGAGGGGATCCCGTGGGTCAACACGATCGCCGCGGACTCCTCGGGCAAGGCCTACTACGCGGACATCGGGGCGATCCCGAACGTCTCGAACCAGAAGGCCCAGCAGTGCGATACCGCCGTCGGCGCGGCGACCTTCCAGGCGCTCGGCCTGCCGATCCTCGACGGGTCGAAGTCGTCATGTGAGTGGGGCAACGACCCAGACGCCGCCGCGCCCGGGATCTTCGGCCCCTCGCACCTGCCGTCCCTGATCCGCAACGACTATGTCACCAACTCGAATGACAGCTACTGGCTGTCGAACCCCGAGCATCCCCTGGAGGGCTTCGCCCGGATCATCGGCGACGAGCGGACGCCGCGCACGCTGCGGACCAGGCTCGGGCTCCGCATGGTCCAGCAGCGGCTCGACGGCACCGACGGGCTGCCGGGGAACCTCTTCACTCGCCAAGACCTCCAAGACGATGTTTTCAACGATCGCCAGTACGCGGGCGAGCTCTGGCGAGATCAGCTGGTGCAGCTCTGCGAGAACGCGCCGGGCGGCCAGCTACCCGGCAGCTCGGGCCCGGTGGACGTGAGCGGGGCCTGTCCGGTCCTCGCCGCCTGGGACCTCCACGACAACCTCGACTCAAACGGGGCGATCCTCTTCCGGCGCTTCGCGACCCGGGCCCTCGCGAGCCCCGGCGGCCTGCCGATCAACTCGCCGACCGGCGACCTCAGCGTCTTCTCGACCCCGTTCGACGCCAACGACCCCGTCAACACGCCCTCCGGCCTCAACACCGCGAGTCCCAAGGTGCAGCAGGCTCTCGCGGACGCCGTCACCGACCTGCAGAACGCGGGAATCCCGCTCAACGCCCCGCTGCGCGGCTACCAGTACGAGAAGCGCGGCGACGAGAAGATCCCGATCCACGGCGGTCCCGGCGATCCGAACGGTGACTTCAACGCGATCAACGTCAGCTGGTCCGCGGATCCGGCGGAGCCCGGCTACCCGAACGTGCCGCACGGCTCCAGCTTCGTGATGGTCACCAGCTTCAACGGCGGCTGCCCGGACAACCGCTCGATCCTCACCTACTCGGAGTCCGAGAACCCGAACTCGCCCTACTACGCCGACCAGACCCGGATGTTCTCGAACAAGCAGTGGGTCGATCCCCCGTTCTGCGCCTCCGAGGTCAATGGAAATTCCTCGCTGAGCACCGACGTGATCAACGGCTGTCTGCCCGAGGGCTGCGGCCCGGGCGCGCCCTCGCAGTCCGAGCCGCAGGGCGGCGTCCTCGGCACCCCGCCCGGCACGACGAAGCGGCGCAAGTGCCGGTCGAAGAAGAAGGCCTCGGCCGCCGGCGCCCGCCGCTGTCACCGCAAGAAGCGACACTAGAACTCACGCGCGGCGCCACCTCCTGCGGGTGTCGATAGCGTGCGCGGATGCCCGCCCCGCCCGGCTCACGAGACGCCGACGTCATCGTCGTCGGTGCCGGACTCTCCGGGCTGGTCGCGGCCCGGGAGCTTGTCGCCGCCCGCCGGGACGTCCTCGTCATCGAGGCCCGCGACCGGGTCGGCGGCCGGACAGCGAACGCCTCCATCGGCGCGGGCAAGGTGGTCGAGATGGGCGGTCAGTGGGTGGGGCCGACGCAGGACCGAGTGCTCGCGCTGGCCGAGGAACTGCAGATCGCGACCTTTCCGACCTACTACGAGGGTCGCAATCTGCTCGACCTCGGGGGCAAGGTTCGCCGGTACAAGGGGACGGTCCCGCGCCTGGCACCGCACGTCCTGCTCGATATCGAGCGTGCCCGGCGAAAACTGAGAAAGGCGGCGCGCCGGGTCCCCGCGGACGCGCCCTGGACGGCGCCTAAGGCCGCGGAGCTCGATTCGCAGACCCTGGCGACCTGGGTGCGCAAGGCGGCCCGGACCAAGAAGGCCCGTCGCCTGCTCGAGATCGCGACCGGGACGGTGATGGGGACCGGCACGGCCGAGCTGTCGCTGCTCTGGATGCTCTCCTACGTGAGCTCCGCCGGGAGCTTCGACGCCCTGATCGACACAGAGGGCGGCGCCCAGCAGGATCGCTTCGTTGGCGGCTCGCAGCTGATCTCCCAGAGGATCGCCGAGGAGCTCGGGGATGGAGTCGTCCTCTCTGCTCCCGTGCGTCGCATCGCGCAGGACGGTGGCGGTCTCCAGGTCGATGCGGACAGCGTCAGCGCCAGAGCTCAGCGGGTGATCGTCGCCGTGCCGCCACCGCTCGCGGCGCGGATCTCGTTCGCGCCGTCCCTCGGCGGCCGGCGCGACCAGCTCACTCAGCGGATGGCCCACGGGGCGATCACGAAATGCGCCGCCGTCTACCCCGAGCCCTTCTGGCGGGCCGAGGGGCTGACAGGGCAGGCGGTCACGGACCGGGGTCCGGTGGTCACGACCTTCGACAATTCGCCGCCCGATGGATCGCCCGGCGTGCTGCTCGGTTTCATCGCGGGGGCCGAGGCGATCCGCCACGCCCGGCGCTCCGAGGCGGAGCGCCGCAGGATCGTGCTCGAGAGCTTCACGCGGCTGCTCGGGCCCAAGGCCGCCCAGCCCGGGATCTACCTCGAGACGGCCTGGGCGGAGGAGGAGTGGAGCCGCGGCGGGCCGGTCTGCTCCTTCGCTCCGGGAGCGCTCGCGCAGTACGGCGAGGCTCTGCGCCGGCCGACAGGCCGGGTCCACTGGGCGGGCGCGGAGACGGCAACGGTCTGGTGCGGATACATGGAGGGCGCGGTTCGCTCAGGCGAGCGCGCCGCCGAGGAGGTGCTCGATGCGGAAGGATGGCGTCTGTGACCGTGATGCCCGCCACCGAAGATGACCTCGCCTTCGCGGGCGCGGCTCGCATCGCGGAGATGGTCCGGGCCAAGGAGGTCTCCCCGAGCGAGCTGGTCGAGCTCTACCTGAAGCGGATCGCGAGCGTCGAGCCCAGGGTGAACGCCTACCGCGTCGTGCTCGCTGAGGGGGCCCGCGCCGACGCCAGGCGGGCCGAGGAGCGGCTGGCATCGGGCGACGAGGGCCCCTTGCTCGGCGTGCCCGTGGCGATCAAGGACAACGTCGACTACGCCGGTGAGGTGACCACCAACGGCACCGCCGCCTACGGGGAGCCGGCGACTGAGGACGGCCTGGTGGTTCGCAAGCTGCGAGAGGCGGGGGCCACGATCCTGGGCAAGACCAATCTGCCCGAATTGGCGATCTATGGATTCACCGAGAGTCCTGCGTGGGGCGACACCCACAACCCATGGGACCTCTCGCGAACCTGCGGGGGCTCGAGCGGAGGCAGCGGCGCCGCGGCCGCCGCCGGGATGTGCGCCATCGCCCACGCGACGGACGGTGCGGGTTCGATTCGCTATCCGGCCGCCCTCTGTGGCCTCTTCGGGCTGAAGCCCCAGAGGAACCGAGTCTCGCTCTGGCCGGACCGCGAGCACTGGTACGGGCTCTCAGTCTCGGGCTGCGTGAGCCGGACCGTGATGGACACCGCCCTCTATCTCGACACGATGAGCGGCCCCGAGAAGGGCGACTTCGATGCGCCACCGCCGTTCGAGCGGCCACTGGTCGAGGCGGCGCGCACGCCGCCCGGCAAGCTGCGGATCGCCTGCACGACCAAGACGATCCTGCCCGTGCCCAAGGCGCCCGAGGTCCTGGCCGCGTACCAGGAGACGATCGACATCCTCCGGTCTCTCGGGCACGAGGTCACCGAGGCGAGTCCCAGCTACGGCCGCATGGTCACTGACTTCTACCCGCTCTATTTCCGCGGGATCCGCGACGAGGCCCTGACGCTGCCGCATCCCGAGAAGCTCTCCGACCAGACCAAGGGCTTCGTCAAGCTCGGCAGGCTCATCAGCGACCGGCGGCTTGCCAAGGTCCGCGATCGGATGCCGGCGTCGGCCGCGCACATCATGGAGCTCTGGCACGACCACGACCTGCTGCTCACGCCGGCGACCGCACAGCTCCCGGTCGAGATCGGGCGCTGGCGCGGTCAGGGTGCGCTGCGGACGATCAACGGTATGAGCAACGTCTATCCGTACGCGGCGGCCTGGAACTACACGGGCCAGCCCGCCGCGACGATCCCGGCCGGCTTCACCGACGGAGGCCTGCCTCGCTCCGTGATGCTCACCGCCCGCCCGAACGATGAGGCGACGCTGATCTCGTTGGCGGCCCAGCTCGAGGCCGAGCGGCCCTGGGCGGAGCGCCGCCCCTCGCTCTAGGTTGGGGCTCCGACGCTGACGGGGGCGGCGATCTCGATCTCCTGTGTCTCGGCGGCCATCTCCACGGCGCCGTCCGCGCCGCCGAGCTCCCCCCAGCGCTCCTTGGCGGTCTCCTGGAAGCGATCGAGGAAGTCGTCGGAGTGCAGAGGGTCATGGTGGAACATCAGCAGTCGCTGCGCCTCCACCCGGCGAGCGAAGACCAGGGTGTCGCTGAGCCGCGAGTGCCCCCAGCCGACGTGCTCGGGGTATTCCTCGTCGGTGTACTGACAGTCATGGATCAGCAGGTCCGCGTCTCGGGCCAGGTCGTAGCCGGAGATCCACTCCGGCTCCAGTGCCTCCAGCGGCGCGCCCAGGCCGGGCTCGTGGTCCGAGATGTAAGAGAGCGTCGTCGGGCCGTCGGTGATGCGGTAGCCGAGGGTTGGGCCTCGATGCGTAACGGCCTCCGCTCGGATCTTGGCCGGCCCCAGGTCCCACTCGGTGGCAGGCGTGTCGCGGAAGTTCACCTCGCAGGGCAGTTCCCGGACCTCGACGGGGGAGAGGGGGGCGGAGATGTAGCGAGAGATCCGCTCCTCGAGCGAGGCCTCGGGCGATGACGGGCCCCAGATCGTGATCTCGGTCTCCGAGCGGAAGCAGGGAGCGAAGAACATCAGGCCCTGGATGTGGTCCAGGTGCAGGTGGGTGAGGAGGATGTTGATCTTCGGCAGCTTCTTGGCGAAGCCGACCCCGAGGCTGCGGATGCCGGTTCCGGCATCGATGATCAGGGTTGAGCCGTCCGAGAGCTCGAGCTCGACGCAGGAGGTGTTACCGCCGTAGCGATTCATCTCGGGCCCCGGCGCCGGGACCGAACCCCGGGCACCCCATACCTTCAGCTTCATCGGATCCTCACCATCTCCTCATTCCTCACTCCTGCCCAGCCTATAGCGGTCTAACCAGCCCCGCGTGTGTTGTTCGTCCGCGTCCAGAAGAAGATCATCGCGCCCTCCTGGCCGCCCTCGGCCATGATCGGCAGAGCGGTCGACTCGATCTCATACTCGTCGCCCTTGACCGAGCGCACCTTGAAGCCTCCGTGCGCGGGACGGCCCTGGCGTAGAGCCTTCGTGGTCGGCAGCTCCTCGATCGGAATGGGGCCCCCCTCGTCGCCGAACGGCCCCACCGCGTGGCTCCACTCCTCAGCCGGCATGCGCCCCGACTCCTCGAAGGAGATGCCCAGGAGGGCCCCCGCCGCCTCGTTGTAGAAGATCAGCGCGCCGCTCTCGTCGACCAGGAAGGCGGGCGTAGAGAGGCTCGTCAGGAAGTTACGGGCCAGGATGAGCTCGAGCGGCTTCTGATGCATTCGCAACTAAGTCTCGCGTATGCTCGCGTTGGGATGCGCCACAGGGGTTGCGGCGTAAGGGCCTTGCTCGCGGTCGCGCTGCTGACCGCCATGTCGGCATGGGCGGAAACAGCCGCGGCGCAGACCCCCGGGCTGCCTGTCGTCCCGATCCTCGGTGACCCGCGCGGCTCCACGGTGGCGCCGTTCGAGGGCACCACCGCCATCCCGAATCCGGTGGGCGGCATGACCGCCCCGCCGCTGAACCCGTTCATGGCGCCGAACGGGCGAAGCAACATCCACAACGACGCCTACATGACGGATACCTACGGGGGCACGGGGCCGCTCGGCGCTGGACCGGAGACCTCCTCTCTCTTCCTGCGCGAGTGCGGCTCGGTCACCTTCGACTCCCGCGGGCGCATCGTGACCATCTGCGTCGGGCTCGACCGCCCCGTCCTCGCGCTGCTCGATCCTCACACGCTCGTGACACTTGCGGCTATGCCGCTGCCGGTCCGCAATCTGACCAGCGGCTCCAACCCGTTCACGGACTTCTCCGGCGGGGGCTACTTCTACCTCGACCAGCAGGATCGCGCGGTGCTGCCGACCAACGACCGGCATCTCCTGGAGGTCGCCGAGACGGCGGGCCCTGGCTTCTCGGTCACGAGGGACTACGACCTGAGCGGCGTCGTTCCGGCGGGCGACGGGATCATCTCGGCCCTGCCCGACTGGAGCGGACGCTTCTGGTTCGTCACCCGGCAGGGGATCGTGGGGACGGTCGACAGGGCGAGTGGGGCGATCCACGCGATCACGCTCCCGGGAGAGGGAATCTCGAACTCGTTCGCGGTCGATGAGAGCGGCGGCGTGTTTGTCGTCTCCGACCACGCGCTCTATCGCTTCGATGCCGGATCCGACGGTGGGCCACAGGTCAGCTGGCGGCAGGTCTATCCGAACTCCGGCATCCACAAGCCGGGCCAGAGCGACGCCGGCTCCGGGACGACCCCGACGCTGATGGGCACAAAGTGGGTGACGATCACGGACAACGCGGATCCGATGGACGTCGTCGTCTACCGGCGGGGCCGCTCCGTGGCGGGCAACCGGCTGGTCTGCTCAGCCCCGGTATTCCGGCAGGGTGCGAGCTCCACGGACCAGTCGTTGATCGCGACTGACCACTCGATCATCGCCGAGAACAACTACGGCTACTCGGGCGTGACGGCGACCATGAACGGCGGTGTCACCGAGTCTGGCCTGAGCCGCGTCGACGTGGCCAGGGGCGGCTGCCGGACCGTCTGGACGAGCGACGAGCGCGCCCCCTCGGTCGTCCCGAAGCTCTCGCTCGCCAATGGGCTGGTCTACACGTACACCAAGCCATCCCGCAGCGATGGAATCGACGCCTGGTACCTGACGGCGCTCGACTTCCGCAGCGGCCGCACCGTCTACCGGCGGCTGGCGGGCACGGGCTTCGGCTTCAACAACAACTACGCGCCGGTCACCCTCGGGCCCGACGGGACCGCCTATGTGGGTGTGCTCGGCGGCCTCGTCGAGTTCCCCTGAAATAAGAAGGACCCGGCGACTCATCCTGGCCGCCGGGTCCCCGATCTCCGGACCTCAGAGGTGGATCCGGAAGCTCATTCGACGGTGGTCACTTGACAGTGATCTCACCCGTCATGCCCATCTGCCTGTGGCTGTCGATCGGGCAGTAGAACTCGTACTTGCCGGGCTTCAGGTCGACCGTCAGTGTTCCGCTCTGCCCTGGGGACACGGACCCCTGGAGCTCCTTGTCCTGACCGTTGACGTTCTCGATCTCGAGGGAATGGGTCACCTGGCCGGCGTTCTTCTCGTTGAAGGTGACCTGGCCTGGCTTGACGGTCGGGTCAGACGGATTGAACTTGAAATCGGTGGCGGTCAGGTTGACCGCGCCGCCTGGGCCCGTCGCCGCCGCTCCACCCGTGGACGGGGCCTGTGTCGCCGCGTTGCTGGTGCTGTTGTCGTTGCTGCTGCTGCCGCAGCCCACCATCGGCACCGCGACAGCGGCCCCAATCGCGAACACCGCCGCGAATCGTCGGTTCAAGCGCATCGGCACCTCCACTGCGTCGTAGTTCATGGGATGACCGCAGACGCGGCCTGCCCAAGCTCCTACGCGCTCGAAGCCGGCTGGGATTGACCCCGGCGGCGACCTTCGACCGGACGACGCCGGCCGAGGTCGCGACACCCAGTGCTAGGAGAGCTTGCCGATCTTGAAGATCTTGGTCCCGCAGTCCGGGCACGTGCCCTGGATGGCCGGGCGACCGTTCTTCATCGTGACCTGCTGCGGATCCTTGATCTCGACCTTCTTGCGTTCCTTGACGCAGTAACCCTCAGGCATCGAGGACCTCCTTTCGAGCCGATTCCGCGAGCCACGCTAGAGCACTCCCCGGACGAGCGTGGCCTCAGGCGTGGAACTTAGTGAGAAATGACACTAGCTACGGCTTCTTGCCGCCTGTGCCGCCGGGCGTGGTCGTCGTGGTCGGCGTGAGCGGCGTTGCCGCGCCCGCCGCGCCCTTGCCGAAGGCGCCCGACGACGCCTGGGTCTGCAGCGTCGCGATGTTGGCCGAGTTCTGTCCCTGCTGCTTCTGGAGCGACGCGATCGACTGCTGAAGCTGGGCGACGGAGGCATTGAGCACGTTCTGCGTGTCCTTCGAGTTCTTCGTCGCCGCCGCCTGCAGGTCGTCGACCTTCTTCGTGAGCGCGTCCAGGTCGCTCTTCGTGGCGCTGTCGGATTTGGTCGTGAGCCCGAAGTAGAGCGCCGCGCCCGCGGCGAGGATCGCGATCAACAGGGCCGCCGCGCCGAAATACGTCATTCGACCCTGCCTGCGCTCGATCTCGGCCATCCAGCCCTGCAGGCCCTCCATCCGCTCCTGCAGATTTGGGTCCGGCGCCTTGGCCGCACCGGCGCCTTTTGTCGCCGCCGGCTTCGTGGCGGCCTCCGGCTTCGCCGTAGGGGCCTTGGCACCGCCCGGCGCCGTCGTGGGTTTGGCTGTAGCCGCCGGCTTCTTCGCCGCCTTGGCGGCGCGGCCGCGGGAGCGCCCGGGCAGGGTCACCCTGGGCATGCGGACGCGCGGCGTGCGGCTCCTTCCCTCTGCCATCGGTGGATCCTAGCCCGCCCCCAGGACCCACGGCCCCGTACCATCATGCGCCCGTCCATCGCATAAGGAGACCAACTGATGCCTGAAGCAGTGATCGTCGACACCGTCCGCACGCCCATCGGCAGGGCCTTCAAGGGATCCCTCGCGCAGCTGCGGCCGGACGAGCTGGGCGCCTTCGTCATCGACGAGCTGCTCGAGCGGAATCCCGAGGTCCAGCCGTCCTCCGTGGAGGATGTGTTCTGCGGCTGCGGCATGCCCCAGGGCCTGCAGGCGTTCAACATCGGGCGGATCATGGTCCTGCTCTCGAAGAAGCTGCCCGAGACCGTGAACGGTGTGACGATGTCGCGCTACTGCGCCTCCAGTCTCGACTCCATCAGGCACGCGGCCAACGCCGTCCGCGCCGGGCAGGGCGACACCTACATCGCGGCCGGCGTCGAGTGGGTGAGCCGCTACAACGAGCGCACCGAGCCTGCCGGGGCCGCAGACCAGAACGAGCGGCTCCAGGGCAAGGACGGGACTCCCAACGCGTACATCGAGATGGGCATCACGGCCGTCAACGTCGCCAAGCGCTACGAGGTCAGCCGCGCGGACATGGACAAATACGCCCAGCGCTCCCAGGAGCTGGCGGTGAAGTCCCAGGAGGATGGCTTCTTCGACCGCGAGATCGTCCCGGTCAAGCTCCCGGATGGGACCGAGGTGGCGAAGGACGATGGGCCCCGCGCCAGCTCGACGCTGGAGAAGCTGTCCGAGCTGCCCGAGGCTTTCGAGGGGGGCGGTGGAGTCACCGCCGGCAACTCGTGCCCGCTCAACGACGGCGCTGCCGCCGTGCTGGTGATGTCGGAGGAGAGGGCCAAGGAGCTCGGCCTGAAGCCCCGCGCCAAGCTCGGCATGGCCGCCACTCACGGGAACGAGCCCGAGTACATGGGCGTCGCCCCGATCGGCGCGATCAAGAAGGTGCTCGACCGCGGCGGAATGACCATCAAGGACGTCGACGCCGTCGAGCTCAACGAGGCCTTCGCCGCCCAGGTGATCCCGATCATGGCCGAGTGCGACATCCCTCTGGAGAAGATGAACGCGCATGGCGGGGCGATCGCTCTCGGGCACCCGTTCGGCATGACTGGCGCCCGGATCATGGGCACCCTGCTCAACGTGCTGGAGACGGACGACCACCAGGTCGGTCTCGAGACGATGTGCGTCGCCGGTGGGCAGGGCGAGGCGATGCTCGTCGAGCGCTTGAACTAGGCGCGGAGTCCCTCGACCAGCTGGAGCAGCGCCCGCTCGACCTCGGCGCGGGCCTTGCGCGGCTGCTCGGCGTTGGCGATCACGAAGGCCGCCTCGGAGAGGGCGGCGACGAGCAGGTGGGCCATGGGATCGACGGCGATCGGGCGAAGGACGCCCGCCGCCACTGCCCCCTCGAGCGCCGCGCGGGTCAGGCCGAGGCCGTGGCGGTTGTCGATCTCCCGCCACTCCACCCAGCCGAGGACGGCCGGCGCGTCCGTGAGCGAGATCCGCTTGACCGCGGGCTCCTCGCAGGCGTCGAGGAACGACCGCATCCCGGCGACCATCAGCTCCCATGGGCCCTCCGCGGCGCCCATCGTCGCCCCGATGCGCTCCATCAGGTCGGCCTCCACTCGCTCGAAGACGGCTCGGAACAGGTCGCGCTTGTCCTCGAAGTGGTGGTACAGGGCCCCGCGGGTGACCTTTGCGCGGGCGACGATCTCCTCCGTGCCGACATCCGCGTACCCCCGCTCGGCGAAGAGCTCGAGCGCGGCGCCGATCAGGGCCTCGCGAGTTTCCTTCGCGTCCGCTTCGCGACGGCCGGGGGCGCTTCGAGCGCCGGATGCAGTTGACATACAGGCTGTAGGTTAGGCCGATCCGGCCGTACGGGAGTTTGTGAAAAGTCATGTAGCGTCGCCCCGGATGTCCCCAGAGCGATTCAGATCGCTCCTGGAGGAGGCCCGGGAGGGGAGCGAGGCCGCCTGGCAGGAGCTCTACGACGGCCTGGCGCCCGTCGTGCTCGGCTACCTGCGCTCCAACAACTCCCCGGATCCGGAGGATGTCCTCAGCGAGGTCTTCCTCCAGGTCGCGCGCGACATCGCCAGGTTCGAGGGAGAGGAGCCCGGCTTTCGCTCGTGGGTCTTCACCATCGCCCACCATCGCCTGATTGACGCCAGACGCCACTCGGCGCGGCGTCCTGTGGAGCTTGCAGCCGAGCCGCCGGAGCCCACCGGCCGCGCGGACGACGCGGCCGAGGAGGCGCTCGCACGCATCGGCGAGCAGGAGGTCCAACGGGTGCTCGGCGCGCTCTCCGAGGATCAGCGCACGGTCCTGCTGCTGCGCGTGATCGGCGACCTCAGCGTCGATGACGTGGCGAAGGCTGTGGGCAAGCGACCCGGGGCCGTGAAGGCCCTCCAGCGGCGCGGCCTGGCCGCGGTCAAGCGGGAGCTGGCCCGGAAGGGGGTAACCCTGTGAGCGGCAACGGCGCTTATGAGGGTGAGATGAACGAGATCGGCCTATTCGAGAGCGCGCTGCGTGCGGCCGTGCGGACACAGCCCGATCCGAGGCTCGGGGCGACTCTCGTGCCGCGGCTGGCCGAGGTGGCTCGGGCCGGGACCATCGAGGCCGAGACGCAGGCGACGCGGCGCGGCGCCGCACGGCGCCGCCCCCGTTCCAGACTTGCGTTGGTAGCCAGGGTTGGGCTTGCCGCCGCCATGATCCCGCTGGTGCTCGCCGGGCTCGCGTTCGCGGGAGTGACCGTGCCCGGGCCGGCTCGCTCGGCGTTCGACACCGTCGGAATCACCCTCCCCAACCAGACCTCCGCGGACCAGCATGGAACCAGTGCCGGGAAGAGCTCCGATGAGGCGACCAGCGGCACGGACACGAACCCCGGCACCGGCGCACAGAGCAAGGGCAACTCGGCGGTCGCGCACCAGCACGCGCTCGAGCAGCGGGCGAAGGCCCGTGGCAAGGCGATCGGCCACTCGAGGGGCAAGGCAGTCGGGCTGACAGGTTCGACGCCGCCCGGGCAAAGCGGGGAAACGGGTCCCCCCTCGCACTCGAACGGGGGCGGTTCGTCGGCGACCCACACCACGCCCGCGCCGGATTCCAGGGCGACGACGCACGGCAACGCGAACGGCCACTCGAAGTAAGTAAGCCTGCGCCTCAGTCTTCGAAGAGCGCGTACCCGTAGGACCCGCGCTTGTAGGCGAGCTTCGCGATCGCGGTCATTCGCTCGTCGTCATTCGACTCGATCTGGTCGAAGCGCGAGTTGACCCGTGATGCGGCCCGCGAGCAGAAGGTGTCCGCGATGAAGCTCTCCTGTCCCGACGGCTTCACGCCCTGGTCGTCGAAGATGTGGCTGACGCGCGAGATGACCGCGACCTGCGCGTAGATGTCCGCGATGTTGTCCGCCAGGCGCTTCTGCTGGAACTGGCGCTCGATGATGCCCTTCTTGTTGTCCCGCAGCAGCTTCTCGGTGATGCTCGCGAGGCGCTTGACCTGGTCTGACACGGCGTCGGCGTGGTCGGAGAGCTCTTCATGGGCCAGGGTGACTTTGTCCGGCCGGACTTCGCGCTGGATCCGGTCGCTCGCGTAGTCGACCAGGACCCCGATCGAGCCGATCGGGTCGCTCAGCTCGAGATCGGAGAAACCTTTCAGCTTCTCGCCGACCGGCTTGAAGCCGCCGAGGGCGATGAAGGCGCGGAGCACGTCGTTGGCGCCCTCGAAGATCGGATAGATGCGGGTGTCGCGCAGGACCTTCTCGTAGGGCTGGTCCCGCATGTAGCCCTCGCCGCCGGCCAGCTGCAGGGCGCGATTGGCCGCGTACCAGAGGAACTCGGTCCCGGAGACCTTGCAGACCGCGGACTCGAGCGAGTAGTCGGGGACCCCGCTGTCGACCAGGCCGCAGGTCAGGTAGCACATGGACTCCAGGCCGAAGAGGTGGGAGACCATCCAGCCGATCTTGTCCTGGACGAGCTCGAAGTCAGCCAGCGGGCGGCCGAATTGGCGTCGTTCCTTGACGTGGTCGATCGCGAGGTCGAGCAGCTTCTTGGCACCGCCCACCGATCCGGTCCCCAGCCCGATGCGGCCGTTGTTGAGGATCTGCATCGCGACCCGGAACCCCTGCCCCGGATCGCCAAGCACGTTCTCGGCCGGCACCCTGACGTCCTTGAAGTAGAGGCGCCGCAGGTCGTTCGCCTGCAGGCCCATGGTGTCGTAGCGCTCGCCGACCTCGAGGCCGGGCATCCCCTTCTCGAGCAGCAGGGCGATGTGGCGGTCCTCGCCGCCGATCTCGGCGCGAGCGAAGGTGGTGATCACATCGGCGCGAGAGCCGTTGCCGATGTAGCGCTTCTCCCCGTTGAGCAGCCATGAGCCGTCGGATTGGAGGACCGCTCGGGACTGCACGTGGTAGGCGTCCGAGCCCGCCTGCGGTTCGGTCAGCGCGAACGCGGCAAGCTTCCTGCCCGTGGCGAGATCGGGGAGGAAGCGCTCCTTCTGCTCATTGGTGCCGAAGAGCGAGATGCCCTTGAAGCCGATCGACTGGTGGACCCCCAGGACGATCGCGAGGGTGGCGTCGATCTGGCCGATGGTCTCGAAGACCCGCGCGTACCCGGTCTGCGAGAGGCCCTGGCCGCCGTAGGCCTCATCGACATAGAGCCCGAGGGCGCCGATCTCGCCGAGGTCGCGAAGCACCTCATCCGGGATCCAGCGCTCCGCCTCGACCCGCCTCGGGTCGTAGTTCTGATCGCAGTAGTCGCGGATCCGGGAATTGAGGTCACGGATCTTGTCCTGCTCCTCGGCCCCTGTGGTGGGCCACGGAAAGACGAGCTCCTCGTGGATCTCGCCGAGGAAGAGCGACTTCGCGAACGACGAGACGCCCTCCTGCGCCTCCTCCTTCCGCGGAATCGCCTCGCGGACTCCCATCGTCGTGTGAGCCTACCGTCAGGCGGCGGGCTACCCGCACGGACAAGCGACCGAGCGGGTCAGACCTCGCCCGCCTATGGGGCCAGGGCCCAAACGGCAAACAGCGAGCTGCAGGCCGCCAGCAGCGTCCCGAACAGCCAGAGGACCTGACGCACGCGCTGGCGCTCGTGGGCCCAGAGGGCGAGCGCGATCCAGAGCGGGAACAGCACGAACTCGAAGCGCGGCAGCGACATCAGGGGGAAGCCCCCCGCGGGGACCGAGAGCGGCAGGGCGAGCCCACAGATTGCATAGGCCGTGTAGGCGGGGTCGAGCCTGCGGCTCACCTCGTGGCAGAGCCAGATGCCGCCGGCGAGGAAGGCGAACATCGCGATGTCGCGGACGTCGAGCAGCTGCGGTGGCAGACCGTGTGCGATCGCGGAAGCAGGCCTGGCCACGCCGGGCACGATCAGCTCGAACACGCCACGCAGCGCGCTCCACAGCCCAAGCGCGATGCCGCCGAGCGGCACGAAGCTGCGGTCCCAGGCGGCCTGAGCCGAGAAGAGCGACGTCGCGTCCCCGGTGGACAGGCCCAGGTAGAGCACGTATGCCGCGAGACCGGCGGGGACCCCGACAAGGAGCCAGAGGATGTCGGCCCGTATGCGGTGGCGCGGCCAGAGGCCGTTGCCGGGCTCCGGTGGCGGCCGGTCGGCCCTGGAGCCGTACAGGTAGATGATCAGGAGAGGGACGACCACGATCACCCCGCCGCTGCGGGTCGCGGCAGCGACCGCGCCAAGCACAGCCGCCAGCGGCCATCGCCCCAACCGGGCGGAGTAGATGGCCCCGACCGAGACGAGCAGGAAGAGCGACTCGGAGTAGACGGCCGAGAGCACCATCGCGCCGGGGAACCAGGCGGCGAGCCAGACCACCGTCCTGGCGCGCTCGAGGCCGAAGTCGAGGGCGACCAGGCGATGCAGCAGGTAGAGCGAGCCCAGCCCGCAGCCGGATGAGATCAGGATGCCGGCGATCAGCGGCGAACCGAGCAGCTCCCCGCCGACCCGGATGAGCCCCGGGAACACCGGGAAGAAGGCGGCGCGCCCCCCAACCTCATAGCCGTGCTGCGCGATCGCGAGGTACCAGGCCGCGTCGAAGCGAGCGGCCGGCGCCACCAGCAGGTTGGCGAAGGAGTCGGTGGATGGCAGCGTCGTGTAGAGGGGGTCGAGCCGAGCTGAGGTCTCCGATGCCCAGCCGAAGGCGAGGATCCCCGCCATTCCGGCG